>JBJFHO010000141.1:0-11299 GCA_051893675.1 Ruminococcus sp.
GTTGTGGTAGTTGTTTCCGTTTCAGGAACAGTCGCAGTGGTTTCAGTATTGTCCCCATAATACGGCATTTCCACACGGATATAGCCGTCCTCCAATATGACGTTATCCGAAAAGACATCCTGGTTGTCACTGTCAATATAGGCATAACGAGGAAGTGCGATGGTCTCGCCGTCCGAGATTGCCTCGTCATAGCCGTTTTCCATCCAGCACACCGGGAATTCGTAGCAATAAGCACCATCCGCAGTCGCTATGATCTGCAAACCGTACTCCTCTGCCAGGGCACGTACAGTATCCTCATCCGGCACTGCAAATGTAAGCTGCATCAGCACGCCGGAATCTGTCTCCGGTGTCATAAGGGTGGAGGAATCCAGCGCAAAGTAAATTTCTTCGCCTTCGTTGTACAGAACTTCGTTCATATTTGTTGTCAGCCGTGCGCTGCTGTAGACATCACCGCTGAGTGCACTGCTCTCCATATAGGGCCAGTACAGCAGCTTCGCCGTAACTTCCGGCAGATAAATCGCACCCTGAAGTCCGTAGGAAGAGATGGCATTATCGATGCAGATATCAAAGTTCAGATCCTCTTCCATGCCGTCCTCCGGCTGCACAGTCATTTTTCCCAGCGACCAGACGCTTTTTTCTTCCGCAACCGTTGTCGTTGTGGTTGTTTCCACTGTAGTTTCCACCGGAGCAGTAGTTTCTGCCGGAATAGTGGTAGTGACTGTTTCGGTGCTATTGTAATGAATGGTGGCAATGTTCTGCAAATAGCCGTTTGCAGAACCCTGATCAATATTTCCCCACTCTATAGATGTGCCCTCATAATACACATCGCTGAGCCTCACACAGTCATAGGATACGCCATAACCCCAACTCGTCACACTAACGGGCATATAGATGGTTGTCAGATAATCGCAATAGCCGAAAGCGTAATCTCCCAGTGTTGTCACGCCCTGGGGAATGGTCACGGAGACAAGGGTGTCACAATTGTAAAATGCAGAATCCCCGATGGCTGTCACGGGATACCCCGCACAGTCAGACGGGATCACAATCTTTGACGCTGTAGAAGTACAGCCGGTGACCGTTGCCTCGCCGCCGCTGATAGTAAATGTCAGACCATCTACGGTGTACTCCATATCATCTGACGTATCGGTATCCGGATACACATAATTATAATGCGTTGTGGAACCCCACAGAAGATAGCCGTTTCCGTCCTCCATATCAATGCTTTCCCACTGTGTGGATGTGCCCTCATAATACACATCGCTGAGGCTTATACAGTCATAGGATACGCCATAGCCCCAGCTTGTCACACTGACGGGCATATAGATGGTTGTCAGATAATCGCAGTAGCCGAAAGCATAATCTCCCAGTGTCGTCACGCCCTGGGGAATGGTCACGGAGACAAGGGTGTCGCAATCGTAAAATGCAGAATCCCCGATGGCTGTCACGGGATACCCCGCACAGTCAGACGGGATCACGATCTCCGATGCTGTAGAAGCACAGCCGGTGACTGTTGCCTCGCCGCCGCTGATCGTAAATGTCAGACCGTTTACGGTGTACTCTATATCATCTGACGTATCGGTATCCGGGTACGCATAATTGTAATGTGTCGTGGAACTCCACAGATACCCGTTTGCCTCACCTTGATCAATGCTTTCCCACTGTGTGGATGTGCCCTCATAATACACATCGCTGAGACTCAGACAGTCATAGGATATACCATAGCCCCAGCTTGTCACACTGACGGGCATATAGATGGTTGTCAGATAATCGCAGTAGCCGAAAGCATAATCTCCCAGTGTCGTCACGCCCTGGGGAATGGTCACGGAGACAAGGGTGTCACAATCGTAAAATGCAGAATCCCCGATGGCTGTCACGGGATACCCTGCATAGTCAGACGGAATCACGATCTCCGATGCTGTAGAAGTACAGCCGGTGACCGTTGCCTCGCCGCCGCTGACGGTAAATTCCAGACCGTCTGTCAGCTCGTCCGCACTGACGCACAGCAAATTCCCGCTTAACAAGGGCAGCTGCAAGCCGGAAAGACCTACGATCCCGGCAGAGACCGCCGCCAGAACCTGTTTCCAAAGTTTCATATCAATGCACCTCTCAAAAATACGTACGTATCTGTTTCCTGAAATGATGTGTTATTTTTTCCATTATATCACAAAGCGAAATGTATTTCAACTATTTTTGCAGAAAAAACCGCTGCGCCGGAGCACGTTTCATGAAATTTTCCCTGAGTGTATATTTCTGCCGATTTTGCAGACAATATCAGCACCATCGCAGAAACCATTTTCTGCGACGCACCAGAAAAATGAACAGGAGGATCACATAGATGAAAGCAACAGGAATCGTCAGACGTATTGATGATCTCGGGCGTGTTGTCATTCCGAAGGAAATCCGCCGTACCATGCGGATCCGGGAGGGCGACCCGCTGGAAATTTACACCAGCAGTGACGGTGAGGTCATTTTCAAGAAATATTCCCCCATCGGCGAAATGAGTGAGAATGCCGCACAGGTGGCAGATATTATGCACCGGCTTGCCGGTTGCCCGGTGGCAGTATTCGACCGGGATCACGTGGTTTCCGTATCCGGCGCAGCCAAAAAGGAGTGGAACGCCAGACGTGTCTCCCCGGAGCTGGAGGATCTCATGGAAAACCGCCGGCAGTATTTTTCCGAATCCGGTCAGCCGGAGCTGATCCCGGCGGAGGGTGTGGATAAGGGTGCCATGGCGTGCATGCCCATTATTGCCGCAGGAGATGTCACTGGTGCAGTGGCATTTCTGGACAACGGCGACGGCACCGGGCTGAACGAAAGCCAGAAGAGCCTGATCCAGGCAGCGTCACAGTTTCTGGGACGTCAGCTGGAGGGATAAACAAAAACGGGCAGACCATCTATGATCTGCCCGTTTTATTTGTACATATCGCCAGAAATCAATCCAGATAATTGCCTACCGGACTCTGATTGTACTGCTTGACGATCTTCAAGATAATGGAATCATCCGACTGAACCGTTTCTTCCAGAATACGATACTGCGTCCGGCTGCGTTCCATAGAAGCCTTATAGTTCTCAACTTCTTCCTTCACCTTTTTGGCTGCATAGTTATGTTCTTCGCCGTCTTTCAGCATAAAATGCAGTGTCTGACAAATGCACGCTGACTGTATCCGTTTCATGTGTAAATACCTCCGTTTTCGGGAAATTGCTTTCAGACCGCAGGGAATACTCCTGCATCTATACATAATTATAGCAAATTTTCGTCGGAAACTGCAAAGGCGTTTTTTCACAAATTTTTTGATGATTGCTTTTGTGCAAAATACCTTTGGGAAATATCCATTACCCCAACTGTATCCGATACAAACAAGCCATGCCCTTTATCTCCAGACGCAGATCTGCCTGTCCGGAAAACGGTTTCAGCGAAATGGTATACCCCCGGAAATCATCCATGCAACGTGCAGGCAGAAGCTCCGCCTTACCCAGTTCCTCCTCGCCGGCATACACTGTCACAGTTGCTTTGCCGCAGGGTGCTGCTGCCCACAATTCCGCCTTGGTATAACCAGCAAATGCCGCATCTGCAAAGGTAAAGGAACCGCCCCAGTCATTGGTGCAGCCGTACCAGTCATTTTCCTGCATGGAAAACATGAGCTGCGTCATCATACCAGCCTTACCGTCATAATTTTTCACGCAGACCGGTAGAGACAGATCTCTGGGCGGAATGCTTTCTCCCGGAATATCCACCTCAGTCTCCAGCCGGATATCCGCCGATGATGCACCGGCAAAGAACCGATATTTTCCCTGCTCCACCATCATTTTTTCCCGTGTCACATCATAGCACTCCAGAGCGTACCATGGCACAAAAATGGTCACCGGCACAGCTGTCCCGGCAGGTACCGGCACACGCTGAAATCCGCACAGCTGTCGGTTCGGACGCTTCATACGGGATGCCAGGGCACGGAAATACAGCTGCACTACCTCATCGCCATCCCGCTCCGAGGTATTTTCCACCGTTAAACGGAATAATACACCCTCCGGCTTTACCTCTGCGGTCAGATCACGGTATACAAATGTGGAATAGGACAGCCCATGACCAAAGGAGTACAAGGGTTCTACTGTGTCATATAAATAAGTACGCTCAGCTTCAATGATATCATATTCCATGATATCGGGCAGATCCTGCGCCGTTTTGTACCAGGTAATAGGGCAGCGTGCCGCCGGATTATTTTTCCCCAGAAGGGTATCCGCCACTGCATTGCCCAGCTCTGCTCCGGCGTGAGTGGTATACAGGATTGCCGGCACCAGAGACTGCGCTTCACCCAGGGCATAGGGATAGCTGGAAACCACAGTGAGCACCGTGTTGGGATTTGCCGCCTGTACGGCACGGAGCAGTTTCTTCTGATGTGCCGGCAGTTCCAGATCAGGACGGTCATAGCACTCCCGTGCCACCTGCATGGGATGATTGCCCAGACAGAGGATAACCACATCTGCTTCCTTTGCCAGTGCAGCTGCACGTGCTGCGCCGTCCTCTGCTGTCACGATCCGGAATAGCCGGTCTGCTGCCGGACGTCCGGATTTCACTGTGCCCAGCGTACCATCTGCCCGGACAGCCACATCCATGGGAATATCGTGCCAGCTGCGGAACCGTACCCCATCGCCATAGGGTTCCGGGCGCAGCCATTCCTTGATGAACCACTCATAGGGTGTTTCACTTACGGCACGATAAGCACCGTCCTCAATGACATAGCGGTCATTGCAGCAGGCACGCAGATTCACGCTGCCGAAATCCCAGTCGTGATACCGGAACCGTTGCCGTTCTCCTATCTGTTCCCCATCGGCACAGATAGTGCCATCCTCTGCCACAGAAAGGAACTTTCCGTTCTGTACCGACTGCACGCCGACTATATCATAGCCATCATCGAAGAGCACCTGTTCTGCACCCAGGCGTTCCCGAAGTGCATCCACAATAGGCACTGCATAGGATGCTAAACCCGTATACCAGTCCCGATAATTCTCCGCACCCAACGGACCAATAACAGCGACTTTTGCGCCGGGTTTCAGATGCAAGGGCAGGATACCATCGTTATGCAGCAGGCACATCTGCTCCATAGCAGCGCACTGGTTCACTGCACGGTGAATCATAGTATCCGTTTCCGCCGGTTCTGTGTTATAGGGGCACTTATCCCCATCGAATTCTCCCAGCCGGAACCGTCCCAGCATGGAATTTCCCACTGCACGGTCAATATCCGCTTCGGTGATCAGCCCACGATCCAGTGCATCTCTGGCAGCAGCGGCAACCATTTCTGCATCGTCCGTCATAACGTCATTGCCGTTTTTGAGACAGGCTGCCAGCGCTTCAGCATGGGTACCATGAGACCGGTGCGCCAGAACATTCTGGGAAAAATCCGCACCATCTGTCACCACAAATCCCAGCTTCCACTGGTCTTTTACCACAGTTTGCAGATCCGGATTCATACATGCAGGAACGCCGCTCAGTTCGTTATAGGCGGTCATCATGGAACCAGCACCGCCCCGGACAATGGACGCTTCAAAGGCACGATAATAATATTCATGGAGAGTGCGGGGCGTTACATTGGAAGAACAACGATCCCGCAGCTTTTCGTTATTGTTGGCGCAGAAATGCTTGAGGGTAGGAATGGTGCGGCGGTACACCGGATCATTGCCAGCCATCCCCTGGGTATATGCTGTAGTCATTTCCCCGATGAGGAACGGATCCTCACCATAGCCCTCTTCGGTGCGTCCCCATCTGGGATCACGTTCCGGGTCAACCGTGGGTCCCCAGAGCATAAGGTGACTCTTGGGGTCTTTCCGGTGGAAATAACGTGCTTCTTCCCCGGCAATCCCTCCCAGTTGTTCCATGAGATTAGGGTCAAAGGTTGACGCCAGACCGATAGGCTGGGGGAACACAGTGGAGTATTCCCCCGGTTCTCTGGAAACATAGCCTCGTGCCACCTCGGTGCCGATGTACCACTCGCCTACGCCCAGCCGTTCCACCGGCATCTGGTGTGTAGAAAGCAAATAGATTTTTTCTTCCATGGTCAGCCGGGACAGCAAATCCCGGACACGCTCTTCCATGGGAAGATCTGTATTCTGAAATGGATAAGTCATCGTATTCTCCTTAAGTTAAATTTGAGATTCTGTTTAGCATTCAGTGATAACTAGAAACACTTCCCACCCGTCTTCAAAAAGCTGCTCAGGCTGCTGGTCCAGCTGAGCACAGCTGGCGCAGGTCCAGGGCTGCGCAAGCCCTGGCAGAGTCCAGGGACAGCGTCCCTGGTCGCCGTCCGCAGACGGCGAAACACCCCGGCGCATATTTTTGCGCCGCGGAGAATAGGGGTGAGAAAAGCGATAGCTTTTCGAGGGGAAAGCGGACAAGACCGCTTTCCCCTTGTAAACGTTTTGAGTAAGTGATATTCTGCAAACGTCCCGGTGGGACGTTTGCAGCGAAATCAATTTTTGGCTGTTACTGCGTAATGCATAAGGCAGCACATTTTCACGCCATATTTATTTTCAATTCATAGCGTTTCGTGAAGTTCACTACGTTTCTCCCGTTTCTTCATCCGCAGTTCCCGGAAAAAATCCCGGAGCACCTGTGCACATTCCTCCTGCATCAGTCCCTCCAGCACTTCCGGTTTCCAGTTATAGGGCAAAGCGAACATCTCCTGCACGGAGTATACAGCACCGCCCTTTGGGTCACGTGTGCCGAACACCACCTGATCCAGCCGGGCATGCAATATGGCACCGGCGCACATGGGACACGGTTCCAGTGTAACATAAAGTGCACTGTCCACCAGCCGCCAGCCCCCAAGGGTACGGCTTGCCTCCTGAATCGCCATAATTTCCGCATGTGCCAGCGGCGATCGGTCTGTCTCACGCCGGTTGTATCCCTCGCCCACAATACGTCCCGTAGGCTTGTGTACAACAACAGCGCCCACAGGCACCTCGCCCATGGACGCTGCCAGAGCTGCAAGCTCCAGTGCACGTTCCATATATTGTTGTTCTGGTACAAATTCTGTCACTTAGAACACCACCTCGATCACCATCAGAACGACGCACAGACAGAAAATAATGGTCAGCGGACCAAAATGCAGCAGCGTCTGTACCCGTTCCCGACTGGAGAGATAATGTTTCTGCGGCAGCAGCGCAGGACTCTTTTTCGTGGGACGAATTGCCGTAAGACAGAGAATCACTCCCGCCAGAAGTACTGCAAACATCAGCAGCGGGCGGTATGTATGCAAAATACGGTTCGGAGAGATCTCCAGATAAAAGAACGTAAACAGCAGCACATGATATATCAGCTGATCCAGAATCCCCGGCAGCAGCGAACCGCTTCGCAGCACTGCGATTCCAGTGACAATGGACATGGTCAGCTCCATGAGCAGCGTCACATGACTATGCGTCGCACAGGCAGTCAGGACTGCCGTGAGAATGACCGCATACCAGTCTCCGAACTGACGCAGCACGTGCAGCATTTCTCCATGGAACATCACTTCTTTCAGGATACTCACCATGAACAGCTCAAATATCAGATAAATCGCCTGATATGCAGGATGCATATAGGAAACTGTATAATATGCATCGCCCAATGTACTGAAGCTCAGCAGATTTGCCGAGGAAAACAGCAGCCAGATATTGGTGACTGCAAATACCACCAGCGTCACTGCAATGGACGCCGGAATCTCCCGTGGTGCATCCGGTTTCACACGATACGCCATCCGGCAGGGCATCCGGAAGGAAAAATGGAAGATCAATATGGGCACCAGATATTTCAGCAGAGTTTTCAGCATGAGGATGATCAGCACTGCCGTCTGATTGCCATATACCGTGCCGTCGCTGTAACAATAGCCCACATCCAGTCCCATGAGCTGTGCCACGCCCATGAGCACAGCCGTCAGCAGGTTTTCAACAAGCAGATAATACAGCATTGCCATGCCCAGTACCACATTGATACGGAGCATGGTATTCCGTTCCTCCACTGCCGGATCTACGTCGTGATATCCTTTTCCTTCCACATAGACCACTTCTTTTTCCCGTTTCCGGCAGCGGAACGCATATTCATTTGTTGCATCGTTCCGCCAGGCACGGAACAGTTGATTATATTCCTCCGAAACAGTACCGTAGTTGGACTCTGCGACCACATCCACTGTATCCGGCTTCTGTGTCTCTGAATTCCTGTTGTCAGTTTTGTTCATTGCATCACGCTCCCCCAAGCGTCATCCATGTTTTAATACTAATTCTCCAAACCGTAATAGATATTAAGACAATACCGTGCAAAGCCGTCAGGCGCTCTTTATGCAGTGTTGCCTTAAGTTTGGAGGGCGGCTGTCTGCGGCAGCCGCATTACCGGTATTACCTTCCGTTTTCTCATCCGGTCTCTCATTTTTTCATTGATCATGCTGTACAAAAATTACGCATTACTTTTTTATATTATAACACATGCCAATTCTCGGTGGTTTATTGAAGTTAAAATAATATCTTCCCACTTTTTTAAACTTCCATTTTGCATTTATATATATACTAAATGATTGTATTTATATTTATTTCAATCATTTCCTATCTCTTTTAGGGAGCGGATCTGTCACTTTCCATATGCTTTCCCCGGTGACTTATCTTTATTTCAGGCACAAAAAAACGATGCAGCTGCACTTGTGCACAGTCCGCATCGTTTCTCTTTTTCAAAAGTATTGATACAAATCCCCTATCAACCTGATGAAGAATTTGCCGCTATCATTTCGTCACTCTGCGTTGCCCGCCCTTGGCAGGCGACAGCCTGGCTGCGGTTGGGCGCCATGACCCAAAAATGCTATCTGGCAACTTCTTCAACAGAACGATAAGGGATTATGAAGAACCTTATTTTTTCTTCGTTTCAACCTCTTCTGTCAGTCTTGCAACCAGGTCAGCGACGCTCATACTGCCGCAGTCCTCACCGGTACGCATACGAACAGCAACGGTCTTTTCCTCGCATTCCTTATCGCCGATGGTCAGCATATACGGTACCTTC
Source organism: Ruminococcus sp. (assembly GCA_051893675.1). Classification (GTDB taxonomy): domain Bacteria; phylum Bacillota; class Clostridia; order Oscillospirales; family Ruminococcaceae; genus Ruminococcus_C. The sequence goes on from JBJFHO010000141.1 coordinate 9,014, forward strand.
TCCAGTGTTGCCTGGCGGATCTTATAGCCAACCTTTTCAGCACGGCTGTCCACTTCCACACGCAGACCAGCTGCCTCCAGCTGTGCCTTGACTTCATAGGCAAAGTCCAGATGGCGGTCAGCAATGGGTACCAGACGAACCTGTTCCGGTGACAGCCACAGAGGCAGTGCACCGCCAAAATGTTCGATCATATATGCCAGTGTACGCTCATAGCAGCCCAGGGATGTACGGTGAATAATATACGGCAGCTTCTTCTGACCGTCCTTGTCCTTATAGTACATACCGAAACGTTCTGCCAGAAGCATGTCGATCTGGATGGTAACAATGGTGTCCTCCTTGCCGAATACATTCTTATACTGAATGTCCAGCTTCGGGCCATAGAATGCCGCTTCGTCAATGCCAATGGTATAATCCACGCCCAGGTGATCCAGGATCTGTCCCATGATGCGCTGAGCTTCTTCCCACTGTTCCGCAGTACCCTCATACTTATTATTGGGGTTTGCCGGATCCCACTGAGAGAACCGGAATGTGCAGTCCTCCAGCATACCAACGGTATCCAGCATATACTTTGCCAGTTCCAGACAGCCCTTGAATTCCTCCTCCAGCTGATCCGGACGGAGTACCAGATGTCCCTCGGAAATGGTAAACTGGCGTACACGGATCAGACCGTGCATCTCGCCGGAATCCTCTTTCCGGAACAGGGTGGAAGTCTCACCCAGACGCATGGGCAGGTCACGATAGGAGCGCTGGCGATTCAGGAACACCTGATACTGGAAAGGACATGTCATAGGACGCAGAGCGAAGCATTCCTTTGTCTCATCATAGGGATCGCCCAGAATGAACATGCCGTCCAGATAGTGATCCCAGTGACCGGAGATCTTATAGAATTCCCGCTTTGCGAACAGTGGTGTCTTGGTCAGCAGATAGCCGTGCTTCTGTTCTGTATCCTCAACCCAGCGCTGGAGCAGCTGGATGACTCTTGCACCCTTTGGCAGCAGTACAGGCAGACCCTGACCGATGGTATCAACGGTAGTGAAGTATTCCAGTTCCCGTCCCAACTTGTTGTGGTCACGCTTCTTTGCCTCTTCCAGCTTATTCAGATGTTCTTCCAGCATGGCAGCCTTGGGGAATGCAACGGCATACACACGGGACAGCATCTTGTTCTTTTCGGAGCCTCTCCAGTATGCACCAGTGCAGGACAGCAGCTTGAACGCCTTGATGGTACCTGTAGACATCAGGTGCGGGCCAGCGCACAGGTCTGTGAAATCGCCCTGCTTGTAGAAAGAGATCGGCTCGCCCTTTTTGGCATGCTCCTCGCACAGTTCCACCTTGTATGGCTCGTCCATTTCTTTCAGCTTTGCAATTGCCTCCTCCGGGGACAGATAGAACTGTTCCAGAGACTCATTTGCCTTGATGATCTTCTTCATTTCCGCTTCGATCTTGGTTAGCTCGTCCTGGGTGAACGGATGCTCCAGATCGAAGTCATAGTAAAATCCCTCATCAATTGCCGGGCCGATGGCAAGCTTTGCATCCGGATACAGATGCTTGACTGCCTGTGCCAGCACGTGAGAAGCCGTATGCCAGAAAGTCTTTTTACCCTCTTCGCTGTCGAAAGTCATTACCTCAAAAGTACAGTCGTGGTCGATAACAGTACGCAGATCGCATACCTCGCCGTCGATCTTGACGCAGCAGGATGCCTTATACAGCCCCATGCCGATGCCCTTGATGACCTCTGCCGCAGCCTGGGGTGCTTCCAGCTCCCGGATGCTGCCGTCTTTCAGTGTCAGTTGAATCATGTCAATCTTCCTTTCATCAAAAAATACGAAGTCCCTCACACAGCGGAAGGACTGTGCAAGGGACGATGAAAATCTATTTCTCGTGGTTCCACCCTTGTTCATGCGCATTGCAAAAATGCACACCTCGTGGTGTCGGATAACGGGGACAAGCCGCTGCGGATTGGGCAGGCTCAGAGAATGGTATGCACACGCCGTTCCCTTTGCCGCTGTTCTCAGCCGGTGACAGCGGTTCTCTGGAAAAAGGATATCTTCGGGATGTGCGGTTCTCGTCAACGCTTTTGTAATCATTAGTATATCACACAATCCCGACTCTGTCAACAGACAATTTTCACGAAAATTCGCTCCAGGATTTGTGCGGCGTGTGGTGTGTGAAGTGTAATATTTGCTTATTTCGTTGAAAACGTCCCACTGGGACGTTTTCAAGGTATCACTTCTTGAAATGGTTTCACAAGGCGGGGCGGTCTTGTTCGCCCCGCCTCGAAAAAGCTGT
>JBJFHO010000142.1:0-11080 GCA_051893675.1 Ruminococcus sp.
TCAGCTGGACCAGCAGCCTGAGCAACCTTTTTGAAAGCGGGTAAGATACATTTTTTAGATGTGACAGGGTACTAGGGTACTTCTATTCCAGTGATTGCCGTAGCTGTGCCAGCAGTTTTTTCTCCCGCCGGGAGACCTGCACCTGAGACATGCCCAGCACTGCCGCCGTCTTACTCTGTGTCATCTCCCGAAAATAACGCAGTTCCAACAACATCCGGTCTTTTGGCTCCAGTGCCGCCATAGACTGCCGCAGGGACAGCAAATCCCCGATCTGCCGATCCGGTGCTTCGACAGGAATATCAAACTGGCTGTCCTCGTCGTCCTCATCGCTTCGTGTCAGAGAAAGCGGTGTCTGTGTCACGCAAAGAGCTTCGGCGCATTCCTCTATGGTATCACCGCTGGCTTCACTCAGTTCAGAGACCGTAGGCGATCTGCCGTTCTGCTGTTCGAATTGCTCCTGTAATCGCTGCAGCTTCATAGCACGTTCCCGGAGACTCCGGCTGATATGCAGCACGCCGCCGTCCCGGAACAGCCGCTTGATCTCTCCCAGTATCACCGGAACTGCATAAGTAGAAAACTGTACGCCACGGCTGCTGTCAAAGGCTTTGACTGCTTTCAGAAGTCCCACACATCCGGCAGAATACAACTCGTCATATTCGATACCCCGGTTTCGGAACCGATTGGCACAGAGATGCACCAGTCCCAGATGATCTTCTGCACGAGGTGCCGTTACTTCACCCGGCATGGCGGTTCTCCCAGCTTCTTGCGCATCGTCACTGTAGTCCCCTGTCCCGGCTTGCTCTTCACCTGGAGCTTGTCCATAAAGCTTTCCATGACAGCAAATCCCAGCCCGGCACGTTCTTCCTCCGGTGCTGTAGTGAAAAGGGGTTGCATTGCCTGTTCCACGTTAGAAATACCGCAGCCACGGTCTTTGATGCGCAGATAGATCTCCCGGTTTTCCAGCAGTTTCATATGTAACTCCACGTCACCGCTGCCGTTCCGGTAGCCATGTACAATGGCATTTGTGACAGCTTCAGAAACGGCAGTGCGGATGTCCGCAAGCTCCTCCACTGTAGGATCCAGCTGCACCAGAAATGCCGAAACAACAGCACGGGCGGTGCGCTCATTTTCTGAGATTCCCGGGAATATGAATTTGACTGCATTGATAGTTTTCATACGTCCTGCCTCCTTTCCGGTGCGTCCATCTGGATATGTGCAATCCGTTCCATGCCTGAGATACGCATGACACGCCGGATATGCTCCGGCGGATTCCGGATGATCACCTCGCCGCCGATCTCCTCCATACAGCGGTGCCGTCCCATGATGAGACCGATTCCGGAACTGTCCATAAATGTCACCCCGGCAAAATCCAGCACCAGTACTTCCGGCTGACACTGTTCGATCTTTTCGTCAATTTCCGCACGCATGGGCCGTGCACAGTGGTGGTCAATTTCGCCGCTTAATATAGCGATCAGTGTTTTTTCCTGCGTTTGCAGTACAACAGCCATAATTTTTTTCATCCTTTCTGCTCAGAGAACTCTATTGCTATTGTACGACATTTCAAAAAGCTTTTCTGTCAAACGGCGGCGATTGCCGGAAAAAGTATCGCAAAACCCGACAAATAAGTGTATTGCATCATTTATTCCCGTTTCCGCTCCATGCCCGCATTTTTTTAATAGCACGCTGCTCCAGCTGGCGGACACGTTCTTTTGTCACCTGGAGCCGTTCGCCCACCTGCACCAGAGTCAGTTCCGGATAGCCGTCCAGCCCATAGCGCATGGCAATGACATCCCGCTCCCTGCCGGAAAGCTGCGCCAGGCACTGTTCCAGAAAAATGCGGCTGCTGACGATCTCATCCGGCGTCTGTTCTTCCGGGTCTGCAAGCATTTCCTGCCGTTCCGTTTCACCGTCTAACGCCAGAGTCTCATTGAGACTGCGCATGGTTGAAAGTGGTTCCACTTTGCAGAGATATTCCCTGACTTCCTCTTCTGTCAGACCGTGCCCCTCTGGTTCCTCTGCTGTCACACGCTCTGCCAGCGCCCGGTAATTGACCACAGTAAATAGCTCCCGATAAATGGAAAGCTTATGCATACGGTCATGGAGATGCACCGGAATGCGGATCGTTGTTCCGCCGTTCATGATCTCACGCTGCACCGCCTGGCGCACGTGGAGCCATGCGTAGGTGGCGAACTGGTTTCCTGTTTCCACACGGAACATACTTGCTGCACGAAGCAGTCCGATCTGTCCGGCTGCCCAAAGATCTTCCAGTTCCAGAGACAGATAGGCATAACGCCGCCGTTCACGCCATGCCACGGTATGTATCATGCCTTCATTCTGCAATAAGAGAAGTTCCTTTGCCCTTGCTTCACCCTGCTGGATCCGCACGCATAGATTCTCGTTGCTGTCCATATTGACATCTGTTGTTTTCCTGTGTTCCGTGGTACATATTTGTTCTTCCATATTGTTAAAGTTCCTCCTTTGATCTGATGTTTTTCGATCTGGTACGTCCTATTATAGTAATTCAGTTTTTCAGAACAAGAACAACTGGAATATTTTTCAAAACAAATCTACCATCTATCAAGTTGCACAGTTTTTACGCAAGTGCATTTGTGGAAAATACCCCTGGCATTTATGCAAAAATTATGATATAATATAGGCAACACCGCACAAAGAGCGCCTGACGGCTTTGTGCGGTATTGCCTATACTGTAGGAATCAAATCTTACTGAACGCACTGCGTTCTGGTGGCGGGAGGTCGTAATGCAAATGTCACAACAAACGCCGGATGAAGCAGCCACGGAGTGTATCTGGCTGGCAGAGGGATCAGTTTGCGAACTGATGAAATCTTGCCGATGCCGTGGAACAAACTGTTCCTTCCGGCGAACGCCTGCACAGGACCGCAAAGCTGCGGCAGTCTGGCAGTCACGCATGGCATCTCTGCCTGAGGAACAACAGCGCAAGATCGCAAAAAAATACTACGGAGGGAATATGCCATGGAAATGACACACAGTACATCAAACGAACAATTTCAACCAAATGAATATGTTTCCTACGGCAGCTCCGGCGTATGCCAGGTTGTTGCCCTTGAAAACCGTTCCTTTGACGGAGAACACGAAGAAGCTTATTACAAGCTGCGTCCCATTGACGGATCTCACTCTACATATTATGTACCTGTGGAACGTGCATCGGAACGGCTGCGCCGCCTTCTGACAAAAGATCAGATCTACAGCCTCATTGACGAAATGGCAAAGGGAACCGAACAGGAATGGTGCACTGACAGCCGGGAACGCCGGGGCATCTTTCAGTCCATTCTCCACAGCGATGATTATCGGGAAATGATTCAGATGATGCGCACCCTGCATCAACAGCAGGAACGCAAACGCAGTACTGGTCACAAGCTGGCTGCGGCAGATGAAGCAGCAATGCATGCTGCGGAATCCCGGATGTATCAGGAATTCGGCATTGTTCTGGACATCAAACCGGATCAGGTGCACAGCTTTATTGTCAATCGTCTGAAATCGGTATAAAACCATATGAAAAAACGGACAGTTTCAGGGAAATCCCTTGAAGCTGTTCGTTTTTTGTTATATTGATATCCTATCAGACGTTGTGCCAGAAGTCACGTATTACATCTAAAATGGCATCCCCCACGGCTTCTTTCGATAGCAGGGGCAATTCCTGCTCGCTGTCTTTCCGAATCAGTGTCACCACATTGGTGTCTGTCCCGAAACCGGCACCCGATACCTTGAGATTGTTGGCGCAGATCATATCGAGATGCTTTCGCTCCAGCTTTTCTCTGGAATTCTCCAGCATATTCTGGGTCTCCATGGAAAAGCCGCAGAGGAATTGCCCATCCCGTTTATGCTCGCCCAGATAAGCCAGAATATCCTGCGTCCTTGTCAGAGGAATCTGCATTTCCCCATCGTGCTTTTTCTGCTTTTCCGATGCAATTTCCGCAGGGCAATAATCTGCAACCGCTGCGGATTTGATAATCGCATCCTGTTCCGATGCACGGGAAGTTACTGCGTCAAACATTTCCGCTGCCGAAGTCACAGGTACGACCTCCACGAAAGGCGGCGGTTCCAGTGAAGTCGGTCCCGTCACAAGAGTCACTTCTGCACCACGCAGCATCGCACGCCGTGCAATGGCATAGCCCATTTTTCCGGTGGAATGGTTTGTCAGATATCGCACCGGATCCAGTGCCTCCTGAGTCGGTCCAGCCGTCACCAGGATTTTTTTCCCTTTCAGATCTTTCTCACAGGCAATCTCCCGGAGAATATAGTCCAGCAGCACCTCCGGCTCCGGCATTTTTCCGGTGCCCACATCCCGGCAGGCAAGCATTCCCACTGCCGGTTCGATCACTGTATACCCGAATCGGCGCAGCTTGTCCAGATTGTCCTGCACAATGGGATTTTCATACATATGGGTATTCATCGCCGGCGAGAGCAATACCGGCGCAGTACATGCCATTACTGTTGTAGTCAGCATATCATCTGCAATACCGTTTGCCATCTTGCCGATCACATTTGCCGAAGCCGGTGCAATCAGCATGATATCAGCACGCTGCGCCAGACTTACATGGGCAACGTGGAACTGAAAATTCCGGTCAAAAGTATCCACCAGACACTTGTTCCCCGTCAGTGTTTCAAAGGTAATGGGCGTAATAAAATGAGTGGCGTTCTCGGTCATGATGACGTGCACATCCGCATGAAGCTTTACCAGACGACTTGCCAACGTAGCAATCTTATAGGCAGCAATACTGCCCGTCACGCCGAGAACCACGGTTTTTCCCTGCAGCATCTGCTCACCTCACGCCAGTTCGCCGTGCTTCTCATAATGGGAGATCTGCCGCACAGCATTGTTGTCATCCACCAATACCACACGAGGCTGCATCTGCGCTGCCTCTTCCGACGTTACCTGCGCATATGCCATGAGAATCACCTTGTCCCCGGTCTGCGCCTGACGTGCAGCCGCACCGTTGAGACAAATGACACCGCTGCCCCGCTCTCCGGCAATGGTATAGGTCATAAAGCGATTGCCGTTGGCAATATTGACCACCTGCACCGCTTCATACTCCAGAATCCCGGCAGCGTCCAGCAGATCTGCATCTACGGTAATACTGCCCACATAGTTCAGCTCTGCCTGGGTCACCGTAGCACGGTGAATTTTCCCTTTGAGCATAGTAATGGTCACTGCGCAGCACCTCCTGTCTGCATCATGAAGTTATCAATCAGCCGTGTCTTACCAATATACACAGCCATTGCCGCCAGAAACGGACGGTCAAGCGTTTCGATCTGCTGCATGGTCATAAGGTCAACCACTTTCACGTAATCAATTTTCGCCAGCGGCTCGGTTTCGATAATCTCTGTCATTTTCTGTACCAGCTTTTTCGCATCAGTCTCGCCCTGTTCCGCAAGCTGTTTTCCGGCAAATATACTCCGGCTGAGTACCAATGCCGCCTTGCGTTCCTCCGGGCTGAGGTAGGTATTGCGGGAGCTTTTGGCAAGTCCATCTTCCTCCCGGACAATGGGACAGCCTACGATCTCAATATCCATATTCAGATCCAGCACCATACGGCGAATTACTGCCAGCTGCTGTGCATCCTTTTCGCCGAAATAGGCACGATCCGGCTGCACAATATGGAACAGCTTGGATACCACTGTGCAGACGCCCCGGAAATGTACCGGACGGCTCAGTCCGCACAGTTCCTTTGTGAGCACATCCATATCCACAAAGCTGCAGAAGCCCTTGGGATACATTTCCTCCGGCGTAGGGTGGAAGATCAGATCTGCCCCAGTGCTTTCGCAAAGGGCTGCGTCATGCTGTAAATCCCTGGGATAGCTTGCAAGATCCTCGTTAGGGCCGAACTGAGTGGGATTGACAAACACGCTGACGACAACACGGTCATTTTCCTGACATGCACGGGCGATGAGGCTCTGGTGACCCTCGTGGAGGTAGCCCATGGTGGGCACCAGTCCTACGGTCAGCCCTTCCTTACGCCATGCTTTTACCTGGTTCCGAACTTCTGCAACGGTTTCTGCAATATTCATGATCATTCAGCCTCCTGTTCCAACTGTGCCATCACTTCATCTGAAATCGAAAAGGTATGTTCCTGCGCCGGGAAATTGCCCTTTTGCAGTTCTTCCTGATACAGTGCGAATGCATCCCGCATCACAGTGCCTACATCAGCGAATTTCCGGACGAATTTCGGGCAATAATCCGAGAACATCCCCAGCATATCCTGATATACCAGCACCTGTCCGTCACATCCTGCTCCGGCACCGATACCAATGGTAGGAATGGACAGCTTTCTGGAAACCAGCTCTGCCAGCTTTGCCGGAACACATTCCAGCACTACGGCAAAAGCGCCGGCTTCTTCCACGGCTTTTGCATCGGAAAGAAGCTTACGTGCTGCCTCCAGAGATTTGCCCTGAACCTTGAAACCGCCAAGGGTATTGACGGACTGGGGCGTCATGCCCAGATGAGCAATCACCGGGATCGAAGCGTTCACGATGGCACGAATCTGTTCGCAGACCACTTCGCCGCCTTCCAGCTTCACAGCACCGGCTCTGCCCTCTTTCATAAGCCGACCGGCGTTGACCACGGCATCGTAGACCGAGGTCTGGTATGACAAAAACGGCATATCCGCAACAACGAGGGCATTTTTTGTTCCTCTTGCAACTGCTGCCGTATGATGGATCATATCCTCCATGGTGACGGAAATGGTATCCTCATAGCCGAGGATCACATTGCCCAGAGAGTCTCCCACCAACAGCATATCCAGTCCGGCGGCATCCATCAGTTTTGCTGTGGAATAGTCATAGCAGGTGAGCATTGCAATCTTTTCTCCCTGCTGTTTCTTTGCCTGAAGCGTCTGTACCGTTTGTTTCATATTCAATTCCTCCTGTGCAGCTGCCGCTATGCCAGCTGCGCAAAAAATAGTACAATTTCCACTGGGGAATACTGTCCTCTAGTATCATACCAGAAAGAACAGGGATTGTCAAGACATATGTTTTTTTGAATTAGGAATTAGGAGTTAGGAATGAGGAATGATGGTGTTCGCTTCGCTCACGTATTGAAATTTTAGATTTTTATACGACGAATTCATATATCAAAACAGTGCACATTTTTTCGTAGATTTTAGGAAAAAGCACGAAAATTCTCCAGCCGTTGACAAATCATTTTCTTTTGCGTATAATGGTAAATGGGGTAAAAGCAGTTCCGCACCTTTTCCGGCAGGACTGCTGATCAAAAGCGGCTATGTACATATAGTCAATACGCCGCAGAAAGGACGTATATATGCAGCATTTATGGAAATCCCTTGCCGGTGCCGGCACGATTGCCGCCGCAGTCGTCAGCTTTGCAATGATGACTGCACCAGCTTCCGCAGAAGAAGGCTCTGTCCCGGTCGCTACTAATACACCCGTTGCTACCGACACGCCTGTCGCAACTGGGACACCTGTGGCGACAGGAACGCCTGTTGCCACAGGAACAACTGTACCCGACTCAGGCGAACCTGGCTGGCATGATACGGGAAACGGCAATATCTGCTATTATGATGAAACAGGGACACTATGCACCGGATATCAGGAGATCGACGGTCTCCCCTATCAATTCGATGCAAATGGTATTCTGAAAACCGGCTGGCAGACTGTCGGGGGAAAACGATATTATTACGATCCGGAAACAGGCAAGCCCCAGTTCGGCTGGCTGAACTGGCACGGTGACCAATATTATATCCAGCAGGACAGCGGCAAGTTGACTGGCTGGGTGACGCTGGAGGAAAACGAGACAGCTGCCCGGTATTATTTTGACGCATACGGCGTGCTGCAAACCGGTTTTTTCCGCACAGAAGCCGCAGGCGGTCTGTATTACGCCGATGAAAGCGGCGCTGTTATGAACGGCGGCATCCACGAGATCAACGGCACACCCTATTGGTTTTACGATGACGGCACATTACATACAGGCTGGCAGACCGTGAATGGGCAGCGGCTCTATTTCCACCCTATTACCGGAGAAGCTGAATACGGCTGGGTCATCTGGCACGACCAGTATTATTATGTATCGCCGGAAACGGGAAAATACACCGGATTACAGGAGATTGAGGGAGAATTCTACCCTTTTTCAGCGACGTCCGGCGTAGTGACAGAGGGCTTCTGCACACTGCCTGATGAGACTGTCCGTTATTATTACGGCGATGGCAGTTATCAGAGAGGCTGGATATCTGTCAACGGCGTATCCTACTACTTCTCCGAAACAGGTGCCATGCAGACAGGATGGCAGTCTATTGGCGGTGATATCTACTACCTCGGCACAGACGGTGCAATGGCTGTGGGATTCGCGGAAATCGAAAATGAAACGTATTATTTCAGTCCTACCGGTGCACAGCAATTCGGTTTACAGAAAATCGACCGGAAATGGTATTATCTCGACAACGATACCGGAGTCCTGCACTATGGCTGGATCACGCTGGATGAGGGGACATATTATTTCCAGGAGGACGGCTCCGCCAAAACCAGCTGGATGGATTCCGAGGGAAAGCGGTACTATTTTAATGCCAACGGACAACTCTGTACCGGCTGGCAGACCATTGGCGGAAAACGGTATTGCTTCCGCAGCGACGGTTCCATGGTGACCGGATGGCAGACAGCCGCAGACGGAAGCCGCTATTATTTCGATGAAAACGGCGTTATGCTGACCGGCTGGCAGACTATCGGCGGAAACACATATTATTTCCAGGAAAACGGTACAGATACTCATGGTATTGCCGTAATCGGCGGCAGCAAATATTATTTCGACCCCGACAGCGGCATCCTCCTGCGCAGTCAGACGAAAAACGGCATTACGACCAATGCAAATGGCATTATCACAAAAGTCCTTCTGTCTACGCCTTATCTGAGCCAGAGCGGATTCCCCACCGGATGTGAGCGCGCAAGCGCAGTGATGCTTCTGCTTGACGCAGGATATTCCACCAGCATCGGCACTTTCATTGACACCGCTCTGGATATCGGTTATCTCTATTATGACAATGGCATTTTATACGGTCCCGACCCCAACAAGGCGTTTATCGGCGATCCACGATCTTCCCATGGCTACGGCTGCTATGCGCCTGTCATTACCAATGCCCTGAACCGGGTGCTCACCGGAGGCGACATGGCGAAAAATATCACTGGTACACCTATGTCCAGGCTCCTGACGGATTATATTGACAACGGCACACCAGTGGCAATCTGGGCTACTATCAACATGATGGTTCCGGACAACGGCACACAGTGGATCGTACCGGAAACCGGCGGACTTTTCACCTGGAAACGTCATGAGCACTGCCTGGTACTGGTGGGATATGACGATAACTATTATTATATGAATGACCCGTATAACAGCAATGGACTGAAAGCCTATTCCCGTGCTGTAGTTGAGGCTCGCTATGCGGCAATGGGCTATCAAGCGGTGGTCATCGAGCAAAATTAAGGAGAAATGTTCTATGAAGATCCTGTTTATCCGACATGGCGACCCCGATTATGATATAGATTCTCTCACCGAAAAGGGCTGGCGTGAGGCAAAGCTTCTCGCAGAGCGTATCTCCCGGCTGGATGTAAAAGCGTTCTACGTGTCTCCGCTGGGACGTGCAAAGGATACGGCTTCCCTGACGCTGAATGCAATGGAACGTGAGGCGGAGGAATTGCCCTGGCTCCGGGAATTCCATGCGCCCATTCCGGATTTTCACACAGGAGAACCTCGTATTCCCTGGGATCAGCTGCCGGCAGACTGGACAGTGGAACCGAAATATTACGACAAAGCACGCTGTGCAGAAACATTACCTATGCTGCATGGGCATGTCATCGAAGAGGCAAAGCGTGTCTGGGACGGATTGGACAGCATTCTGGAACGGCACGGTTATGTGCGCAAAGGGAATTATTATGATGCTGTCTCCCCTAACGAGGATACCATTGTCTTTTTCTGCCACTTCGGCGTCACCTGCATCATGCTGTCCCACCTGCTGGGCGTTTCGCCTATGATTCTCTGGCACGGATGCTGTGCAGCACCTACTTCCGTGACCTCTCTCATTTCTGAGGAACGCCGGGAGGGCGTGGCACTGTTCCGGCTGAACGCATTCGGAGATACGGCGCATCTCTATGCCAACGGCGAAGAGCCGGCATTTGCCGCACGGTTTTGTGAAACCTTTGGAAATACGGAACAGCGACACGATTGAGGAATATCAATTGGAAATCTGAGAATTTTTTTGCAGATTTTTTTCAAAAAGCCTTGAATTTTTTCGAATTCTATGTTATAATGGTATTATTATGATACATAGGAGGATGTTATTATGTCTACAACATGCAGTCACTGCGGTGCAGTGAACGACGACAACACCCAGTTTTGCAGCCAGTGCGGTGCACAGCTTCAGCAGCCGGCACCTCAGCCACAGCAGACACCGCCGCCTCAGCCGCAGCCCAATCCCTATTACCAGGCACCGCCTGTGCAGCAGACTACGATCTATCAGCAGGGCGAAAAGCCTGTCTCTATTCTGGGCTGGATCGGTTATTTCCTGCTGTTTTCCATTCCTGTGGTGAATATTATCGCCCTCATTGCGATTCTCTGTTCCTCTCAGAATAAGACACTGAAAAACTGGATCCTTGCACAGATCATTCTGGTTGTTGTTGTCGTGATCATCTGCGTTCTGGTTTTCTTGATTGCAGGTGTATCCCTGAGCGATGCGTTCAGCAATTATTAAACAAGCAACTCAAAAAATATGCAATTGCCGCCTTTCTCAATTCCGGGAAAGGCGGTTTTTTTGCTATTATTTCAGCATGGATTCCAGCAGCGTAAATTTTTTTCAAAAACCCCTTGACAAATGGAGAAAAATAGTGTACTATATAGCTAGTGAACTAGCATTGTAATACTAATTCTCTATCAAACTATTTCAATAGTTTGATAGAGAGCGTGTGCTAACGCACACGCCATTTTATGCCGTAAAACGGCATAAAATCCGTCTCATGCATTCTCATACGCCGCCTGTGGCGGCTATGAAAATCATGATTTTTTATCATGATTTTCAAATGAGAATAGTATAAAAATAC
>JBJFHO010000143.1:0-2368 GCA_051893675.1 Ruminococcus sp.
TGGAAAATGATTTTCTACGCTGCAATTGCAATCATGCTGATATCGTTTGTATTTTCGATTTTTACATTTGACAATGTCCTTGACACGGCGAAAAAGAAATTTGATGTTTTGTCATTTGTGATCAGTGCGTTTGCTTTTGGCGGCATTACACTGGGCGTTGGCAATCTGGGAAGCTATTCCTTTGTCAGTGTTCAGGTACTGCTCATGCTTGCAATCGGTATTGCGGCATCTGTTCTGTTTGTATACCGACAGCTGCATCTGAATGAACCTTTTCTCGAACTGAGAATTTTAAAGAACAAAGAGTATACGCTGAGCGTGCTTGGCAGTATGCTGCTTTATCTTGTGATGATGGGTTCTTCCATTATTCTGCCCCTTTACGTGCAGACAATTATGGGATATTCTGCAACCATCTCCGGACTGGTGGCACTTCCCGGTTCATTGGTCATGGCAATTATCAGCCCCTTTGCCGGAAAAATATATGATAAAGTCGGCATGAAGATTTTATTTGTAACAGGTGCGCTGTGTATGCTTCTGAGCAATCTGGGCATGGTGTTTATCAGTATGCAGACATCCATATGGCTGGCTGCGGTGTTCAATGCAATACGCTGTGTATCCATCGGCTGCCTGATGATGCCAATTGTAACGTGGGGAACAAGCGGTATCAGCAAAAAACATACCGCTCATGCCACTGCGCTGTTGACATCTCTGCGAACCATTGCCGGCGCAATTGGTTCCGCAATCTTTGTTGGCATTATGACGTTTGTGGCAGATCATTCGGCAGCTTCCTATGGAGATAACGCCCAGATTCATGGATTGAATATAACGTTCCTTGCAATGTCCCTTGGAAGTGCAGTTTTGCTTATCATTGGTATATTTGGCGTAAAGAAAAAATCTATCGCAAAAGAAAAATAAGTTATGCCAAGCCGTTTTCCTGTTTCGTAGTTTTCTTTCACATTTTAGCTGCTTATGCCATTCTGGCAAAGCATAGTGGCTTTCCAAAACCGCATACATCAAAATAGAGAATCCCTTACAAAATGCACAAAAACGAGGGTTAACAAATCAGATTTTCATTATCCTTTCACAAATACCCCTTGAAATCGAGATAATATTATGGTATTATTCTTATAAAACCAAAGACATCAGGAGGTAAACTCACATGAATAACTTCACCTATTCCATTCCTACGATCATTCACTTCGGAAAAGATCAATTAAGTCATCTTTCTGAACTGAAACAAAGCGGCAACAAAGTCCTGCTGGTTTACGGCGGCGGCAGCATCAAACGAAGCGGTCTGTACGACAATGCAATGAAGATCCTGACTGACACCGGCCTTTCCGTAACAGAACTGTCAGGAGTCGAACCGAATCCCCGCATTGAATCCGTACGCAAGGGCGTGACACTATGCAAGGAAAATGCAATTGATATGGTACTTGCCATCGGCGGCGGTTCTGCCATTGACTGTGCCAAGGTCGTTGCAGCCGGTGCCTGCTATGACGGCGATCCATGGGATCTGGTACTGGACGGCGAAAAAATCAAAGCAGCACTGCCGGTCTACACTGTTCTGACCCTTTCGGCAACTGGTTCGGAAATGGATCAATTTGCCGTGATCAGTGACCTCTCCAAAAATGAAAAATGGGGAACTGGCAGTGATCTGGTAAAACCGGTCATGTCTATCCTGGATCCCAGCTATACCTTTACAGTTTCCCCGAAGCAGACTGCCGCAGGTACCGCCGATATGATGAGCCATACCTTTGAAAACTACTTCACAAACGTCAAAGGCGCAGGACTGCAGGCTTTCCTCTGTGAGGCAGTGCTGAAAACCTGTATTCAAAACGGCCCCGTTGCACTCCATGAGCCGGAGAATTACGATGCCCGTGCAAACCTGATGTGGGCAAGCAGTCTTGCCATCAATGGTCTGCTGGACGGCGGTGCGGAAGTCGGCTGGTGTGTACACCCTATGGAACATGAGCTTTCCGCATTCTATGATATCACACATGGAGAAGGACTTGCCATTCTGACACCAGTCTGGATGCGGTTTGTCCTGCAAAAGGATCCTTCGAAAACTGCCCAGATTGCTGCATACGGCAGAAACGTATGGAATCTGCAGGGAGAGGATACCGCAGTTGCCAACGAAGCCATTGACAAAACCGCAGCATTTTTCTTTGACACAATGCAAATGCCCGCAAACTTACGTGCAGTCGGCATTACGGAAAAGACGCACTTCGAAGAAATGGCAGTCAAAGCTGCAGCCGGCTGTGAGGGAAGTTTCGTCCCGCTGACCAAAGAAGATATTGTTTCTATCTTCGAAGCCGCATTCTAATACTAATTCTCTATCAAACTATTGAAATAGTTTGATAGAGAGCGTGTG
>JBJFHO010000144.1:0-10905 GCA_051893675.1 Ruminococcus sp.
TCTCATACGCCGCCTGTGCGGCTATGAAAATCATGATTTTTTATCATGATTTTCATATGAGAATAGTATAAACACATAAAAAAGCGCAAAAAAGGCGCAAACCCAATCAATGACAACTGGATTTACGCCGTTTCAGCTACACGTTATATTCTTATTTTAGCAGTTTCTTCACAAAAAAGCAAGCACAAATTTCTGAAGAAAAAATGAATATTTTTTCTATACAATTTCCATTAATCTGCCATAACCGGGATACGGGACAGAATGGTAACACCTTCCTGTGCCAGTCTCTGCTTGAACGCCTCAGCTGTTTTCTGGTCGCAGGTGCTGATCATGCAGCCGTTTTCCACTGCACCCAGCAGCTTCACGCCGGTTTCTTCTGCGATTTTCGCAAAGACACCGCTGCCGCAGGGAGATGTCCGATAGCAGCGAGCTGCATAGAATGCATCAATCGGTGCCACAAAATCTGTATTTTCGTCTGCCGGTTCCCAGCTCTGGGACAGCACTGTATCTGTCTGCTTGACTTCATCAATCAGGTCGCCCAGCACTGCACTTGCGGTAGGCAGCTTTCCTGCGCCACGTCCATAGAACATGGTCTTATCCACACCGTCACCCCATACCATAACAGCATTGAATACGCCATTTACATGGGAGATCAGGCTGTCGTTCATAACAACCATGGGCATTACGGTAGGAAGAATTCTGCCGTCCTTCAGACGCTTCACTGCACCGATGAGCTTGACTGCGCCGCCGAATTCCTGTGCCAGCTGAACATCCTCCAGCTTGATGTCACGGATTCCCTTGGTGTACACCTGATCCGGATACACATGCTTGCCGAATACCAGAGAGGACAGAATGCAGATCTTCCGGCATGCATCGCCGCCGTCGATGTCCGCAGAAGGATCCCGTTCTGCATAGCCCAGCTTCTGTGCCAGTTCCAGTGCATCTGCAAAACGCATCTTGTCGCAGAACATTTTTTCCAGAATGAAGTTGGTAGTACCATTTAAAATACCTGCAACCGCAGAAATGTCATTGGCTGCCAGACAGGTGTGCAGCGGACGGATGATAGGGATTGCACCGCCTACACTTGCCTCAAAGAAGAAGTTCACGTGGTGTGCCTTGGCTGTCTGAAGCAGAATATCACCTTTTTCTGCCACCAGCTGTTTGTTGGAAGTGGCAACACTCTTGCCTGCCTCCAGGCAGCGGCGGACAAAGTCAAAGGCAGGATTCACACCGCCCATGCACTCTGCAACATAGCCCACCTCCGGGTCATCCAGAATGACCTGGATATCATGCACCACACGGTCACCATAGGGATCCTCCGGGAATTCCCGCAGATCCAGGATATAGCCGATTTCCAGTTCAGTACCAGTATTCTGCTCGATTTTCTTCTGATTCCGATAAAACAGCTCCACAACACCGGAGCCGACAACACCATAGCCCAAAACAGCAATCTTTTTCATATGACTCATATTCCTCCAAATTTATTCGCCGGAAAGCAGCCGGACCTCTACTACGCCGTTCAGCTCTGAGATCGCACGAGTGATCTCAATGGGATTCGCTGCACCATCCCCCATCTTTAAAGAGAGAGATACCAGTGCAACGCCGTCTACCGGGATATTCTGATTCACCGTCAGGATATTGGCATGCATCCCATACAGCGTGGTCAGCACATTGGACAGCACCCCTGCCTGATCGCACAGGGTGACAGAAAAATTGACGATCTGCTGCGTCATTTTATCATCGTATGCGAATACACAGTCCCGGTACTTATAAAAAGCACTCCGGGAAATGCCCATCCGTTTGCACGCAGAGGAAAAACTGCGCTCAGTTCTGTCCGCAACAAGCTTTTTTACCTCCAGCACCTTTCCGAAGATCTCCGGCAGCACTGCGGTATCCACAACAATATATCGTGTTTCCTTGTCCATTTCTGTCTAAGCCGCACCAAAAACAACATTCCGTGTGCGAGCCGTTCCTCCTTGTTTGATCTCGGTGCAGTCACAGACTGCATTCTGCGATACGTCCGTGCACAAAAAACAATTGTACTTATCACAACTATATAACTATACCATGAATTCTGTCGTTTGTCAAGGGATTCCACCGCATTTTCTCCGGAACCTGTGAATTTTTTCTTTCCTCAGCGGAAATGGGCAGAACAGAGGTGCATGTCTGTATCAAGTGTGATTTTTTCAAAAATCGGCGTTTTTTTCTTTTTTTCATTAGAAAACATCACTTTTTCGTTTTAAAATCAAGGCAATTTGAAAAATAGCCGAAAACGACTTGACAAAACGGCAGAATTCCTGTATGATAGTAATGTCAATTCAATCGGATCGCAGGTTTGGCCGTTCCCGTGGGACACTGCGTTCCCGGACAATTGTTGAGACGAGTGAGATTATACGTGAAACAAAGGCGTTTCCATGACTAAGCCGATACAGCAGTTTGTATTGTGTTAAACCATGAAAATGCTTTTTATTTTTAGGAGGTTATTATCATGTCCAAAAATGTTGCAGAATTCTTCGCATGCGACGTCTTCAATGACGAGGTCATGAAGGCAAGACTCCCGAAGCCGGTTTATAAGGCTATGACCAAGACCCGTAAAATGGGTACACCCCTGGATCCCACCTATGCGGATGTTGTGGCAAATGCCATTAAGGACTGGGCGATCGAGCACGGTGCAACACACTACACCCACTGGTTCCAGCCGATGACAGGTTCCACTGCGGAAAAGCACGATTCCTTCATCAGCCCCACAGACAACGGCATGGTAATTATGAACTTTTCCGGCAAAGAGCTGGTAAAGGGCGAGCCGGATGCTTCTTCTTTCCCGTCGGGCGGTCTGCGTGAGACTTGTTCCGCAAGAGGCTATACTGCATGGGATCCCACTTCCTACTGCTTCGTAAAGGAAGGCTCCCTGTATATTCCGACAGTATTCGTTTCCTACACCGGCGAAGCACTGGATAAGAAGACTCCTCTGCTGCGTTCCATGGATGCCCTGAGTACACAGGCGATCCGTATCCTGCGTCTGTTCGGCAACACCACCGCAACAAAGGTTACTTCTACTGTAGGCCCGGAACAGGAATACTTCCTCATCGACAAGAAGATGTACGATCAGCGTGAGGATCTGATCATGACCGGCCGTACCCTGTTCGGTGCAATGCCGCCGAAGGGTCAGGAACTGGAGGATCAGTATTTTGCAAACCTGAAGCCTCGTGTAGCTGCTTTCATGGCTGATCTGGACGAAGCGCTGTGGAAAGTGGGCGTATTCGCTACCACCAAGCACAACGAAGTTGCACCGGCACAGCACGAAATGGCACCGGTATTCTCTACAACCAATATTTCCACTGACCAAAATGAGCTGGCAATGGAAGTTATGGAAAAGATCGCCTTGAAGCATGGTCTGGTTTGCCTGCTGCACGAAAAGCCGTTCGATGGCGTAAACGGTTCCGGCAAGCACAACAACTGGTCTATGGGCACAAATGACGGTCAGAACCTGCTGGATCCCGGTTCCACACCTATGGAGAACATGCAGTTCCTGACATTCCTCTGCGCTGTCATCAAGGGCATTGATGAATATGCAGATCTGCTCCGTATCAGTGCTTCCTCTGCTGGTAATGACCACCGTCTGGGTGCCAACGAAGCACCGCCTGCAATTATCTCCATCTTCATGGGTGAAGAGCTCCAGGGCGTTCTGGATGCACTGGAAGCTGGCACCTCCTATAAGAGTGAATCCAAGGTATTCGAGATCGGCGTTGACTCCCTGCCGGCATTCCCGAAGGATTCCACTGACCGTAACCGTACTTCTCCGTTTGCTTTCACCGGTAACCGTTTTGAGTTCCGTATGGTTGGTTCTTCCGATAACATCGGCTGCCCGAATGCCCTGCTGAATGCCATCGTAGCTGGTGAGCTGTGCGAGATCGCCGACAAGATGGAAGGTGTTTCCGAAGCAGAATTCGATGAAAAGCTGAAGGAACTGCTGGTTACCATTATCAAGGAACACAAGCGTGTTATCTTCAACGGCAACGGCTATTCTCCGGAATGGGTCGAAGAAGCTGAAAAGCGTGGGCTGCCGAACTACAAGTCTACTGTAGACTGCGTTCCGCACTACTCTGATCCGAAGAACGTGGCTCTGCTGGAGAAGTTCGGCGTACTCTCCAAGGCAGAAATCGACGCTCGTGTTGAGATCCTGCTGGATAACTACGCAAAGACCATCAACATTGAAGCTCTGACCATGATCGACATGGCAAAGAAGAAATATATTCCTACCTGCCTGGCATACTCCAAGGAACTGTGCGATATGATCAACGCAAAGAGCGGTCTGGATATCTGTGCCTGCGTAGAAAAGGATCTGGTTACCAAGGTAAGTGACCTGACCAAGAAGGCTTACGATGCGGCTGCAAAGCTGGAGGAAGTAACTGCTGCCGCTGCTGCAAAGGATTCTTGCATTCTGGATATGGCAAAGTCCTATCGCTATGACGTTATCCCGGTAATGGATGAACTTCGTGCCGCAGTTGATGCGCTGGAAGTTATCACACCGTCTGAAAAGTGGCCTGTACCGGCATACAGCGATATCATCTTCAACGTATAAAACTCTGAGAAAGGTTTACCTCCAATCTCAAGTAAAGCATCCCGGATTTTCCGTTTGGAATTTCCGGGATGCTTTTTTATCGATTTACTGCCTTTTTATCTGTCCGACCCAGCAGATAGTCCACGGAAACATCGTAAAAATCCGCCAGCCGAACCAGAATTTCCGTGGGAATGTCATGTCCCCCAGATTCATAGTAGCTATAAGTACGTTGGCTGATGTACAATACCTTTGCCATATCAGTCTGAGTCATATCCATGTCTTCCCTTAAATTACGAATTCGTACATATTGCATAAAATACCACCCTTTCTATATGAGTATTATTTTATGCTAGCACAAATTATTCTATTGACTTTTAGAACAAATTGTGCTATAATAAATCTGTCATTAAAAATGACAGGTTAAAAACCATATCATTATAACTTGAGGAGGATGTTACCATGGTAAAAAAAGTACTTGCTATACTTACAGCAATATCCACACTTGCAGTTGCTGGCAGCTGTGGAATTGATGTTACCGATTCGACAGATGATGTGTCGAATTCTACAGAAGAAACCCTAACTTCATTAGAAACCACAACAATGGCAACTACTATTATCGAAACAGATGCAGAAACAGAACCAGTAACCGAAGCACCTGCTGAAACACTGTCTGCTGAATCTGATGCATCATCTGACACTATGCGACCAGAAATAAAAGAATCTTTGGACACCTATGAAACGTTCATGAACCAATATTGTGATTTCATGGCGTCTTACGATGCAACAGATGTTGCAATGCTCACAGAATACGCTGAACTTATGAGTGAATATGCGACGATGACAGAGAATTTCGAGGCATTGGAAAATGAGAATCTAAACGATGCGGAATTAGCTTATTATCTTGAAGTGCAAAACAGAGTTACTCAAAAACTTCTGGAAGTATCTGCACAGTAACAAGTAACCAATTTTAAAAACATAACAGAAAGGATGTTTTTCATGGAAGAAAACAACAATTCTACAAATACTGCTGTTTCGCAGCCAGCAACACAACCGGAGCAAAAAATGAAGTTCTGCAAACATTGCGGTGGAAAAATTCCGGAGGATGCGGTACTGTGTACACTGTGCGGCAGACAGGTTGAGGAAATCAGCAATAACAATGCGGCACAGCCTCAAATTATTATCAATAACGATAATATTAACACAAACACCAACACCAATGTCAATAATAATGGCGGTCGCGGCGGTAAAGCAAAAAACAAGTGGGTAGCTTTGCTCCTTTGCTTTTTCCTGGGTGCAATCGGCGGGCATAAATTTTACGAAGGAAAAATTGGCATGGGAATCTTATACCTATTTACCCTTGGCTTATTTGGCATTGGAGTATTAATTGACTTTATCGTTTTGTTGTTCAAGCCAAACCCATATTATGTCTAATTAGTTCAACATCTTTATATTTCTCCACGCAAAAAGCGCTGTGCGAACTTCATCCGTTCACACAGCGCTTTTCTCAACTCATATTTGGATTATACCCTTATTCCTGAGCCTGCTTCCGGCGAGCCTCCAGCTCTTCCAGAGCATCCTTACGGGACAGGCTGATCTTTCCATCCTTGATTTCCATGATCTTGACGATGATCTCATCGCCTACAGAAACGATATCCTCCACCTGTTCTACACGTTCCTTATCCAGCTTGGAGATATGCACCAAACCGTCACGACCCGGTGCAATTTCTACGAACGCACCGAAAGGCTTGATGGAAACCACCTTGCCCTTATAAATTGAGCCGACCTCCGGGTCAATGGCAATGGTCTCAATGATCTGATATGCCTTCCGGCAGCCCTCCTGGGAGATGCCGCTGATAAAGACATGTCCATCCTCGTTGACATCAATCTTGACATCACAGTCCGCAGAGATCTTCTGAATTACCTTACCGCCCTGACCAATAACGTCACGAATCTTGTCCACAGGAATCTGAATCTGCATCATCTTCGGTGCATACTCACCGACAGATGCTCTCGGCTCCGGAATTGCCTTCAGCATGATCTCGTCCAGAATGTACAGACGAGCCTTCCGTGTCTTTTCAAAGGCCTCCTGAATAATTGCCGGTGTCAGACCGTCAACCTTAATATCCACCTGAATAGCAGTAATACCCTTCTTGGTACCGCCTACCTTGAAGTCCATGTCGCCGAAGAAATCCTCCAGACCCTGGATATCCACCATGGTCATGAAGTCATCGCTGTCAGGCAGTGTGATCAATCCGCAGGAAATACCTGCAACCGGAGCCTTAATCGGTACACCTGCGTCCATGAGTGCCAGTGTGGAACCGCAAATGGATGCCTGAGACGTGGAACCGTTGGAGGAAAGCACCTCGGACACCAGACGCATAGCATAGGGGAATTCCTCGACTGACGGCAGAACCGGCACCAGAGCACGCTCTGCCAGAGCACCGTGACCGATCTCACGACGTCCCGGGCCACGGCTGGGCTTTGTCTCACCTACAGAATAGGACGGGAAATTATACTGGTGCATGTACCGCTTGGATGTCTCTTCGTCCAGACCGTCCAGCTTCTGACTGTCGCTGACAGGGCCCAGGGTTGCCACTGTGAGCACCTGCGTCTGACCACGGGTAAACAGACCGGTTCCGTGTACACGGGGCAGCACGCCGACTTCTGCTGCCAGAGGACGGATCTCATCAATACTGCGTCCGTCTACACGCTTGCCCTCATACAGCCAGGCACGGACGATCTTCTTCTGAATCAGATACAGACATTCATCAATCATGCCCATTTCTTCGCCACATTCCTCGTCAAACGCCTCGTGAACGGCGTCCTCAATGGGGCGCAGGCGAGCCTCACGGATATTTTTGTCGTTGGTATCCAGGGCAAACTCCACCTGTTCGTGCACCATAGCGTCGATTTTCCCGAACAGCTCCGGATCTACCTCGTGGGCTTCAAATGTAAACTTTTCCTTGCCGATCTTTGCCTGGATATCCGAAATAAAGGCAACGATTTTCTTGATCTCTTCATGTCCTGTAAGGATAGCATTCAGCATGGTATCCTCAGGCACTTCATTCGCTCCGGCTTCAATCATGACGATCTTGTCCTTGGTTCCGGCAACAGTCAGCTGCAAGTCATTGTGCTGGCGCTGTTCCAGAGTCGGGTTCAGGACAATCTCACCCTCCACCAGACCTACACTGACACCAGCAATCGGGCCGTTCCACGGAATATCTGAAATGGAAATAGCGATAGAAGTTGCGATCATACCGGTGATCTCCGGAGAGCAATCCGGATCTACTGCCAGAACGGTCATAACAACGGAAACATCATTGCGCATAGACTTGGGAAACAGCGGACGAATGGGACGATCCACCATACGAGAGGTCAGGATCGCCTTTTCCGAGGGCTTTCCCTCACGCTTGGTAAAGGAGCCAGGGATTCTGCCTACGGAGTACATCCGTTCTTCATAATCCACCGACAGCGGGAAGAAATCAATGCCTTCCCGGGGCTTTGCACTTGCAGTGACATTTGCCATTACAACAGTATCACCATACCGTACCCAGCACGAACCATTGGAGAGTTCGCAGGTCTTTCCGGTTTCTACCACAAGTGGTCTGCCGGCAAAGGTTGTCTCAAATTTTTGTACGTTTTCAAACATGATTATCCAAATTCCTTTCCCGATTTCCACATCTCATACTAATTCTCTATCAAACTATTGAAATAGTTTGATAGAGAGCGTGTGCTAACGCACTCGCCATTTTATGCCGTAAAACGGCATAAAATCCGTCTCATGCATTCTCATACGCCGCCTGTGGCGGCTATGAAAATCATGATTTTTTATCATGATTTTCAAATGAGAATAGCATCAAAAACTGCACAAAAGCATAGAGATGAACAGCAGCGTTAGCAAAAAGCCCTGAATTCCACAACAGCGGAAGCCACGGCTTCCTGCTAAAGCAACTGCTGCTGAAATCGATGTCATAACGATACACAGAAAGGCAGACAGAGACCATTGCTCTGTACTGCCTTTTCCCCTTTACAGATCTTACTTACGGATACCGAGCTTCTCGATGGTAGCACGATAACGGTTAACATCCTTCTTCTTCAAGTAGTTCAGAAGGTTTCTTCTGTGACCAACCATCTTCAGCAGACCTCTTCTGGAATGATGGTCGTTCTTGTGTGTCTTCAGATGTGCAGTCAGGTCGTTGATTCTCTTGGTGAGAATGGCGATCTGCACTTCCGGAGAACCAGTGTCGTTCTCGTGGGTACGGTTCTTTTCGATAATTTCGGTTTTTTCTTCCTTCAACAGCATGTTCTTTCACCTCATTGAATATTTCGTCATACACATAGAAAAAGGCAGGTGACTTCCCTTTCCGGGCTTACTCCAAAATCCAAGTACATGACAAAGAGTATTATACCACATTTTCAGCAGTTTGTAAAGTATTTTTTTTGTGAATTAGGAAATAATCTTCCCTTTATGTCCTCTGGACGAGCCTTTTCCGCTGGATTTCCCGCTCTTTGCCTTCTTTGCCGGTTCAATGGGCTTCTCCTTGCCGCCCATATCCTCGAAAACAGTCTCTTCCTCCGAAGATACCGATTGCAGCAGTTCCGGATTCACTTCGCCGCGCTGTTCATAGTACGGATTGATAATGTACTTCTGAATGACCGGATAGCACTGCATCACGATAGCCAATCCCAGCCAGGATGCCGGCATAAATGGCAGCAGGAACAGCAGGATCAGGGAATACTTGATATTGACAAAAACGAACACCAGCACGAAAACTGCTACGACTGCTGCCACGATCAGCAGCGTGATCACGTTCTTTTTCAGTGCCACCACTGCCAGAGCAAGGGAATTTTTCAGTACATTCTTCAATGACAGATTCGTGGAAATCATCATGAGAAAAATATAAAAATTCATCAGCAGTGCGATCAGACCAATGCTGAGAGTAATGGCAAAGAATACATAATACACCTTGCTGCCTGTCTGTTCAATAAGCTGGGGGTACACATAAAATGCAGCACTGATACAGCACACCAGCAGACAATCCAGTATGCCCACAACAACGGAATGCTTGAATTCTGAGCGCATGGTATGCAGAAAGTCATGCAGCAAAAACGTAGGCTTTTCCATGACAAAATTTTTCAATATTTTCGTATGCGCTGCCGTTGCCGGGCCGATGAGCACCACAAATAGCAGCAGGCAGACTGCCGCAAGGACAATACCCAGTGTAGACCGCATCGTCAGATAGAGTACAACAGCACCCAGAAGCGGCACAAAGCAAAGAAAATAGATCACATTCAGTTCGAGCAGTTTCCAGAATTTCTGCACGAAAATTTCCATGTATCGAAAAAAACCCTTTTTCTTCGGCGCATTTTTTGCAATTCCTGCGCCGGCACGCTCATAGTTTCCTCCAAAAAGACCCATAGACAATAAATTCCTTTCTTTATACTATTCTCATTTGAAAATCATGATAAAAAATCATGATTTTCATAGCCGCCACAGGCGGCATATGAGAATGCATGAGACGGATTTTATGCCGTTTTACGGCATAAAATGGCGTGTGCGTTAGCACACGCTCTCTATCAAACTATTTCAATAGTTTGATAGAGAATTAGTATTAAAAGTCCTGCTGTAAACAGGTTTCTTGCCTGTTACAAGATTTTATATCGTTTGTCCGGCAGTGGATATTCCATAAAACGCCAGACTATACAGTGCTGCAATCAGCAACAGAAATACCAGAAGCACCGTAAACCGTGCGCAATACATCCGAAACTGGTGGTACATCTGATCTGCCGGGTCATCCCGGAATCCGTATGCCGTAAACAATCCCGAAAACCGCAGGGATTCCCTGGTAGCGATCACCATCAGCACCGAAACCGGTACAAAATAGGGCAGCAGACAAATACTGCGCAGCACCGGATTCCCGGCACCGCACTGGATACTCAGGGCACCGCCCATGCAGAAGCCATATGCCAGCAGCGTGATCATAGCGCCAGGCTGTCCAATGGCAGAAAAGCCCAGAAAAAACAGACACAGAAGAAAAATCACTGCACCGCTCACCGCTTCGGAACAGAGTGCAGGCACAGTCTGTTCCGCCTGAAAAAATATCCCGGCAATGCGTGTCCACCCCAGAGATGTCCCCTGCTGTTTCAGCAGCAGAAATAAAACGCCGCCGGATGCTCCAAGCAAAATGATGCCGAAGAGCAATAAAAATAGCCGTTGTTTTCTTTGGCTTGTGGTAAGTGTTGTCCGTTTCCGGATCATAGCAGACCGCTCCTTTGCTTTGCAGATTTCTTAGGCAATACCGCACAAAGATTGTGCGTCAGATGCGCCGTCAGATTTTTCGTCA
>JBJFHO010000145.1:0-10847 GCA_051893675.1 Ruminococcus sp.
GGATCCTTATTTGCCACTGCTTCAATAATAGTAGAAATGATCTCCGGCTGCGTCTGCTCATAGGTGTTGCGGTCAAACAGACCAAAACCATACACACCATTAAAGCCATTATCCCAGTATACCGGAATCATACCCAGAGAAGCAGCCTTTCCGGCAACATAGCCGTTGAAATATGCACGGTTGCCCTGAATCTGACCGCTGAAATCAGCATATGCTGTGGACTTATCAATACAGCCGTATTCGCCGATGATAACAGGAATATCATTTGCAACAAACTTGTCATGCAGCTGCTGGAACAGATCATCCAGATAATCCTGGTCGCCCCACTTCGGATAATTCATCTTCGGGAAGCCATTGACTTCGATGAGGTTCAGACCGTAGTCACCCCACAGAATAGTCTTCAGATCTTCAGTGCCGCAGTAATCCCACGGATCGTAATAGTGAACGGAAACCATCATGCGGCTTTCACCGGCAGTGCAGTTTTCGTCGGTAGGCATTTCAAAGCCATAATCACCAACAGTATATTCAATGTTCGTGTTCCAGCCCGGCATCAGCAGCCAGCGGTGGGTGTTCTTGGAACCGGAAGCACGAACGGTATCCACAAAGATCTGGTTGTACTTGTTCAGATTTGCGTAGTAATCCCGGTTGGGATCGCCGTTGTAGTTGTTGTCGAATTCCTCGTTCATGGACTCGAAAATCAGGTGTTCGTCATAGTCCTTGAAGCGCTCTGCGATCTGTTTCCAGACAGCCTCGTACTTCTCGCAGATGTAATCCTGATCTTCGCCGTTTACCAGGAACCAGCCGCCGTCAATGGTGTTATAGCCATCGCCGTGCATATTGATGATCACGTACAGCCCCTCATTGTAGCAGTACTGCACGACTTCTTCCACACGATCCAGCCATGCTGAATCCACCTGATAGCCGTTGGCGTCATCAATGCGATCCAGATAGGAAACCGGCACACGAACTGTAGTAAAACCGGCATCTGCAACAGCTGTAATGAGTTCCTGTGTTACCTCCGGATTGCCCCAGGCAGTTTCGTTGACCTTGCCGCCGGCATTTGCCTCCAGCTGGTTACCCAGGTTCCAGCCGGCGCCCATGGACTCTGCCACTTCATCTACGCCGATGGTAAAGTCACCGTCGTACTGAACAGCTCTGCTTTCCTCTTCGCTGGATTCCTCCGTCTTTGAGGACTCGTCACCGGAACCGGAGCCGCATCCGGCAAAAGAAGCCGTCATTGCGCCTGCCAGCATACAAGCGGTGAGTTTTTTCCAAAAGTTCATACAATAATACCTCCAAAATAACATACTACCTTTATTATACCATAGAATTTCACGCTGTCAAGAAATTTTATGGAAAATTTCACGGAATGCACTGAAAAAATAATGTTATTCAGAGGTATGAGAAGTCATACTCCCTTTTTTCATTTCCCCATCCGCCAGATCATAATGCCTGTCAATTGCCCTTTCGCACTGGACGATATCACTGTCGTCCAGTGCCCGGAACATATCCATATGCGCCTGGTGAAGCTGCGCTGTCACCTGTTCATCCGCCGACAGCAGTGCGGCATCAATCCAGCGGCGGTAGACATCCGCAATGGGTTCCATCATGGTGATCCAGAAGCGATTTTCCGTGGCGTGGATCAGCAGATAGTGGAACTGGCGATCCAGTTCCACCTGTTCCGGAAAAGAACCCGGCTGTGCCGAAGCGTTCAGCAATTCCAGCGCATGTGCACGCCATTTGGAAAAGGTATAATTTTCCACGATTGTCCGACAGACGGCTTTTTCCATATTACGCCGGAAGGAACAGATCTCCTCCCGGTCTGTCTGACGCAGAAGCAGCATCATATCCACCACATCGGAAATGGCTCTGGACAGATTCCCCACCAGGTAATTGCCCGACCCTCTGCGGCTTTCGATGACCCCTGTATTTTCCAGCATTCGCAGGGCTTCTCTGGTGGAATTCCGTCCGATAGACAACGTCTCGGCGATCTTCCGTTCCGTAGGCAGACGGGAACCCATTGTCAGTTCCCCGGCTGCGATCAGATCGGATAAATATGCGATTACCTTCTGATATTCTCTGGTCTCCTCTTTCATCTATTTCACCGTCCTTACATAACATGTGAAAATACCGTTGCACCAACTACTGTGATCAATCCGGCGACGACAATGGAAAGGCTGCTCATAGCGCCCTCTGCTTCTCCCAGTTCCATAGCTTTTGCCGTGCCAATGGCGTGGGATGCTGTGCCCAGTGCAACACCTTTGGCAATGGGTTCCCGGATGCGGAACAACTGGAAAATCCATTCCGCAAAAATATTCCCCAGCACACCTGTAATGATGATCGCCGCAACGCTGATGGAAACATATCCCCCGAGTTTCTCCGATACTCCCATGCCAATCGCCGTAGTAATGGACTTGGGCAGGAAAGTGACATATTCCCGATGGTCAAACTGAAACAGCATTGCCATTCCCAGAATCGTCCCGAGACTGGACAGAACGCCGGAAAGTATACCGATCAGAATGGCTTTCCAGTTATGCTTCAGCAGTTCCAGCTGCTCGTACAGCGGTATTGCCAGGCAGACTGTCGCAGGGGTCAGCAGATAGCTGAGATATTTCGCACCCTCATAGTATTTCTCATAGCTGATATCCGAACATGCCAGAAACGCTATGGTAATGGCAACAGAGATCAGCAGCGGATTGAAGATGGCGAGCTTGCATTTCTTTTTCAGCAGTACCCCTGCGCCGTAGGACAGCACACTGATCAGAACACCGAAAAAGGCGGAATTCTCCAAAAAATCACGCATGTTCCGTTTCCTCTCCTTTCCTGCGGCGGATGATAAACTGAGTGACCCTGCCGGAGATGATCATGACAACAAAGGTGGAAAGCACTGTCACGGCAATGTATTCCAGCCATGCCGGGCGAATGACATCCCAGGATTCCAGCAGTCCTACTGCCGCCGGAATAAACATCAGGGGCATGATCTCAATGAGAAATGCACCTGTCTCCCGCACAGACGCATATGGAATCACATGGAATTTCAGACCGAGAAACAGAAGAACAATACCATAAATGCTCGCCGGGATGGGCAGCGGAATACATTCCTCCAGGATTTCCCCTAAAAACGAAATGCCTAAAATGATACCAAATTGCTTGATCCACTTCACAACAATTCCTCCATTCAAATTGGTACTACCAATTATAGCACAAGGATACTCTGGCGTCAAGAGGAATCTATTGTAAAACACGGAAATCAATTTTTGTAAAATATGGATTATTGTAGGGGCGACCATTGGTCGCCCGTTGCGGTTTGCCTGGATTTTTGGCGGGCGAACAATGTTCGCCCCTACATAAAATGATTCATTTCACAGCATATAATTTAAAAATTGATTTCCGTGATTGTAAAACAATCTATATTTTGTGAAGTTGTTCCGATATGGAAGTGAACTGCATCATAGAAAAAGGGCTGTTGCAGGCTGTCAAAATCCAATGGAAAAACGGTGCGATGTGGGCATCGCACCCTACAAATTACCACGAATTGCGTAATATTTTGTAGGTGTCGATGTCCGCATCGATCCATTAACCATGATTTGACTGTCCTGCAACAGCCCCTATCCTTATTTCAATGTAACATGTCTGGCTCTGCGGCTCTGGCGGGAGCGAATCCACAGAAAAGCGGTCACATAGATCACAATGGTCAGAATCCACGTGACGGCATAGGAAATATATACCGTTTCAATCCGGTGATACGCCGGCATCTGGAATACCGTTGCCAGCCACACCAGCCGCAGTCCACACACACCCACGATTGACACCACCATTGGCATGACAGAATAACCGATGCCGCGCAGTGCACCTACCATAACATCCATGATGCCGCAAAGGGCATACACACGGCTGATATATTTCAACCGCACCATACCGGCGGCAATGACTTCCGGGCTGTCGGAATAAATATGCAGCAGAGGTTTTCCCAGAAGTACTACCCCATTGCCCAGCAGAAGCCCCACTGTAATCACGCAAAGCTGCCCTGCCAGTACGATACGGTTGATACGCTTTTCTTGTCCGGCACCGTAGTTCTGGCTGACAAAGGACAGGGTAGCCTGATAAAAGGCATTCATTGCCATATAGACAAAGCTTTCGATATTGGCAGCGGCGGAATTGCCAGCAACTACGATATTGCCGAAGAGATTCACCGAGGACTGTATGACCACATTGGACAGGGCAAAAACTACACCCTGAAAGCCTGCCGGCAATCCGATACGCAGAATCTGGAGCATTTTCGTCCGATCGATTCGCAAAGCTTTCCAGTCCAGATGAATACCGCCTTCTTCTTTCATCAGGCAGCGCAGGATCAGTACAGCAGAGACCGTTTCGGAAATCACGGTCGCCAGGGCAACGCCCATGACATCCATCCGGAACACGATCACAAACAGCAGATTCAGCGCCACATTGATCACGCCGGCAAGGAGCAGAAAATAGAGCGGCCGCTTTGTGTCCCCTACAGCACGGAGCAGTGCACTGCCGAAGTTATACACCATAGTGGACATCATGCCGAGAAAATAAATGCGCAGATACACTGCGGCAAGGGGCAGGACTTCCTCCGGCGTCTGCATCCAGATCAGCATTTGCTTTGCACCAATGACGCCGACTACCATGAGCAGCAGACCACTGAGCATACTGAGCAGCATGGATGTATGTACTGTCTTTCTCAGGTCATCCCATGACTTCGCCCCATAAAACCTAGCCGCAACTACATTGGCACCGATGGACAGCCCCACGAATAAATTGGTCAGCAGATTGATAAGTGCCGTATTGGAACCCACGGCGGCAAGGGAATTGTCTCCGGCGAATTTTCCCACCACCACAATATCCGCCGCATTGAACAGCAGCTGGAGAATACTCGACGCCATCAGCGGCAGCGCAAAAAGAAGCATCTTTTTGAGAACCGGACCGCTGCACATGTCGATCTCATAATGCTTCGTTTCAGACCCCATAGAAATCCCTTCCGTCTTTCACAACATACTCTGCATTCGCAGGCTGTCAAAATGTCAAGGCAAGAAATCCGGGATGTTTCCCCTTGTGGAAACTCCCGGAATTGATACCATTTATAATGTTATAGTAGCACTACCTTTATTATAGCACGCCCGTTTTGGTTTGTCAAATCTTCGGATATCTGCTTCCGCTTCATTTCCTCGGTTCCCACAGAAAATCAAAACTGCCGGGCGCTGCATGGAGACAAGTATCCAGCACATTGGAAAAGATCTTCAGCTTCACGCCCATCCTGGGGTCTTCCGGAAATACGGTATTGTCCAGGAAAAAGGTGATCACAGCGACGATCATCTCTGCGCTTTCCTTTGGCGTTTCTGTATATACAGAGCCCTCTGCAATTCCCTGTATCAGCAGATCTTCCATAATGGGAGAAAGCTCCTGAATCGCTACGAGCTTCATCTGATTGTGCAGCAATGTACTCTCGTGCAGATGCAGCGTACGGATGAGATTTTTCTGATTGTCGTGAAATTCACTTTTGATCATGCTCTGGAACAGTACCTTGATTTTTTCCAGAGCCGATGCTTCAGACTGAATGCCGCCGAAGTATTCATGAATCGCCTTTTTATAGCACCGTTCAATGACTGCATAGAGGATCTCTTCCTTGCTCTCAAAATAATAGTAGACGCTTCCTTTTCCGATACCAGCCTTTTCCGCAATGAGATTGACTGAGATCTCCCGGTCAGGCATGACGCACATCAGCTGTTCGGTAGCATTCAGGATTCGTTCTTTCTTATCACTTTTCATAGGAAACCACTTGCTTTCTCTTGGATTTTTCTCATTATATCACAAAATTTCGGATTTGACAAGAAAAACCGCTGGAAAATACTTGACCGCCAGTCGAAAACGTGTTAAAATGAAGACAATCCATTTCGACCGATGGTCGAAAAATAAATAAGGAGCGATAAAATGGGAACAGCAGCACTTCTCGGCGCAATTGCCGGCGGCGCTGTCCTGGCAGGGACAGCAGCGGCTTTCGGCGGTGCCACCACATTATTCCGGCGTGTCATTCCACGGCAGGATTCGATCAAAGTCGATATCAGCGAAATGGCTGACATGCAGAAGTGGGAAGAATACAAAAAAATCATCCACCCGAAAAAGGAATGGCTGATGGAGCAGAACCTGGAACCGATCACCATTACTGCCAGAGACGGTATCCATCTTCATGCCTATTACCTGCCGGCAGAGCAGCCCTCTGACCGCATCGTCATCGGCTTTCACGGCTACACCAGCTGCGGGCTGAGCGATTTCGCAGCGCACTCGTATTTCTTCCACCAGCAGGGCTTCGACTGTCTGATCCCGGATCATCGTGCCCACGGAGAAAGCGAAGGGAAGTACATCGGCTTCGGCATCCTCGACCGCTATGACTGCCGTGCATGGATCGACTATGTGACGGAACGCTTCGGCGAAGACAAACGGATCCTCCTGCACGGCACCTCCATGGGCGCTACGACTGTACTCATGGCTGCCGGCGCACCGGATCTGCCGGAATCGGTCAAGGGCGTTGTTTCAGACTGCGCATTCACCTCGCCCTACGATGTATTCTCACATATTTTAAAGCGTGACTATCACCTGCCGCCTTTCCCGGTCATGAACATCAACGATGCCATGTGCCGCAAAAAGGCAGGCTACGGCTTCCAGGATTATTCCACACTTACCGCCGTGCGGGACTCCAGATGTCCCACGCTGTTTATCCACGGCAAGGAGGACAACTTCGTCCCCACCTGGATGAGCCAGAAAAACTATGAGCAATGCAATGCACCGAAGGAACTGCTTCTTGTGGAGCACGCCGGTCACGGTGCAAGCTATTATGAAAATCAGCCCCAATATGAAGAAGCGGAATCCCGGTTCATTGAAAAGTGGATTCCCAGCGACAGCGGAAAGAAGGAAACAGCATGAAAGAATTTCAGGTGAATGGCGTCAACTTGCAGTGCTACCCGCTGACGGCAGCACAGCGCATTCACAACTATTCCATTCTCTATTGTCCCTATCACCAGCTGCTGAATATCGGCACCGGACTGTACATCCAGCAGGAAGTGGATTTTTCCATCCTGAAAGAAGCCATTTATGAGGCATACCAGCGGTTTGAGTCCATGCGGCTCCGCTTTTTGCAGGATCAGGATGGCACGGTTTATCAGTACCTGGTACCCTTTGAGGATCGTGACATTGAACTGCGTGACTTCTCCAGATGGAACGAAGAAGATGCGCACAATGAAATGCGGAAGTGGACTGCAGTTCCGTTCAAGCGGTTCCACTCCCCCATGAATCAGATCGTCATGATCAAGCTGCCCAACGGTTATAACGGCATCTACTTCAAGGCTGACCACATGACCATGGACTCCAGCTCCATCATCGCCTTTGACCGGGATGTACTGGAGCTGTACTGCGCAAAGCGTTACGGCACAGAAATGCCAAAGCCTATGCAGTCCTACATCAAGGCACTGGAACGGGATCTCGCCTATGAAGCCAATTCCTCCGCACGTCAGAAGGACGAAAAATACTGGATGGATGACATCACGAAGAGCGAACCCATGTATACGGATTTCAACGGCATGGGACGTCTCATCACCCAGCGCCGGGAGAATAAGAATCCCGACCAGCGCAGCGCTGTTATTACTTCCACCAGCCCGGAGGCTGCCATTTCTGTCTATCATCTGGAAAAGCATCCCTCTGACCGGCTCATGCGGTTCTGCGAAGAAAACCACGTACCTATGGTATGTCTGCTGCTCATGGGACTGCGGACGGTTCTTTCCAAATTCAACGACAATGAAAAGGATGTCTCCGTCAAGAGTTGCGTGGCTCGCCGTGGAACGCTGCTGGAAAAACGTTCCGGCGGTACACGTATTCACTTCTTCCCCATCCGCACCATTATGGAACCAGATATGACCTTCCTGGAAGGACTGCACATGATGCAGGAGGCACAGAACCGTCTGTTCCGCCATGCCAATTTCGACCCCATTGAATACACCATGCGCCGTGGACGCTACTGGAAAAATCCGCCTGGAGCAAGCTATGAGAGCATCAGCCTGACCTACCAGCCCCTGACCCTGCGACAGGATGCGGACAAGATCCCGGATATCCCCTACAAGAGCTTCTGGTACACCAACGGTGTTGCCGCACAGCCCCTTTACTTGACCGTAATGCACCGGGTAGAGGACAACGGACTGGACTTCAATTTCGAATACAAAAAAGACGCTGTCACCGATTATGAGATGGAATATCTCTATTATTACCTCTGCCGTGTACTGTTCCGGGGTATTGAGAACAGCAGCAGAACCATCGGTGAGATACTGGAAATGATCTGAGGAGGATGTTATCATGCTGGAAGAACTGAAAAACACTATTCTGGAGTACGTAGACGTAGAGCCGGAGGAGATCACACCGGAGGCACGCTTTATCGAAGACCTGCACTTCAATTCCTATGATTTTATGAGTTTTCTGGGAGAATTGGAGGAACAGCTGGACGTGACCATTGAGGAAGAGGATGTGCTGAAGCTGCGCACCGTAGGAGAAGCAATTGCATATCTGGAATCGCTCCAGCAGAAATAAAGGAGAATTGCAATGGATAAAACATT
This sequence comes from Ruminococcus sp., assembly GCA_051893675.1. GTDB lineage: Bacteria > Bacillota > Clostridia > Oscillospirales > Ruminococcaceae > Ruminococcus_C. The sequence continues at coordinate 8,622 of JBJFHO010000145.1, forward strand.
GGTAAAAACCTTACAGGATCTCATCGTACAGTCCGCTGCCTGCTATGGAGAAAAGACATTCCTCATCGAAAAGGCAGGCAAAGAGGATGCAGAAACAACATATGTGCAGCTCTATGAAAACTGCCGGAAACTGGGCAGCTTTCTTCAAAAGAGCGCCAACGGCAAAAAGCTGCACGCCGCTGTGATCGGTCTGACCAGCGCCGCATATCTCACTGCCTATTTCGGCACCGTGGGCAGCGGGAATGTCATCGTTCCCCTGGATGCTCAGATGGGCGTCGCAGATCTCTGCGATCATTTGCAGCGCTCGGATGCAGAGGTATTCTTCTTCGACGCACGGTATGCACCCATGCTCCCTGCTGTCCGGGAAAACTGTCCTGCCATCCACACATATGTATCTCTCCAGGAGATGCCCGATGTCCTCTCTCTGGCACAGGTTCTGTCAGAAAATGAGCCTATGGAATGGACGCCCATTGACCCGGCATCCTGCGCAGCCATTCTCTACACTTCCGGTACTACCGGAAAGAGCAAGGGCGTTATGCTGTCCCACAGCAATCTCATCGACAACACCATGTGTCAGGACAATGAGAGCACACCGGAAGATGTCCTGCTGACGGTACTTCCCATTCACCATGTATATTGCTTCACCTGTGACATTCTCCTTTCCCTGCGGTATGGTACCACAGTCTGCGTCAACGATTCCATGATGCACATTGCGCAGAATTTGAAACGGTATCAGCCCACGCTGATCCTGCTGGTACCCATGATCGCTGAGACCATTTATAAGAAGATCCAGGCTGCCGCAGCAGCAAAGCCGGATATCCCCATCCAGGCAATTGCCAATGCCGTATTCGGCGGAAGACTCCGGGGTATCTACAGCGGCGGTGCTTACCTCAACCCCAAGCTGATCGAGGGATATCGTGCTCTCGGTATTCCCATTGCACAGGGCTATGGCATGACAGAATGCTCTCCCCGTATTTCCACTGCAAATCTGGAAGATGAAAGCATCGGCGATATCGGCACGATCGTCAACGGCTGCGAGGTCAAGATCGTGGACGGTGAGATCTGGGCAAAGAGTCCCTCTGTTATGATGGGCTACTATCACAATCCGGAAGCTACCGCAGAAACACTGACAGAGGACGGCTGGCTGAGAACCGGCGACCTGGGCTATGTAGATGAGAAGCGTCATCTGTTCCTCACCGGCAGAAAGAAAAACCTGATTATTCTGAGCAACGGCGAAAATGTCTCTCCGGAAGAACTGGAAAACAAATTTGCCGGACTGGACTGGCTCTCTGAGGTATTGGTCTATGCAGAAAACGGCATGATCACTGCGGAGATCTTCCCCAATACCGAATTCTGCGAGGCATATGGCATAGACGAAATGAAGCGGCTGTTCCAGGAACAGGTACTGGAAATCAACAAGACCGTTTCGTCTGCAAAGCAGATTCACTGCCTGCGGATCCGGAAGGTGGAATTCGACAAGACCACATCCAAGAAAATCAAACGGGAACAGTCGCAGCAAGGTGCGATTTTCCAATAAATCTTAGGAGGAAATCATATGACGTATGAAGAAGTTTTTAATGCGGCAAAGGCTGAATTCATGAAAGCCGATGTCAGCAAGCTGACCGGTCATCTTGCCGTACAGGTGGATATTGTCGGCGAGGGCGAGGGCGCATTCTACATTGAACTGCTGAACAGCAAGCTCTATGTTGAACCCTATGAGTATTACGACCGTGATGTCAAGCTGATCGCTACCGCCGAAGACTTCCTGAAAATCGCAGACGGTTCCATGAATTCCGTCTTCGCTTACACCACAGGAAAGCTGAAAGTGGAGGGTGATCTCGGAAGAGCAATGGAACTCCAGAATATGATTGAAACCATCAAAAAAGCTGAGAAGAAAAAGAAAAAATAAGCTTTTTTTCTCAATATTTCTCCTGACTGCGCATGTGGCTCATCACATGCGCAGTTTTCTTTTTACATTTAAACCCCAAATACTGATCATCTATATTGAGTATAGGTTTATTTTATTCTGTTTATAGTGCCAAAAATTAATTTTATAATTTTCGCAGAAAAATAGTTGACATTCCCCTCGAAAAGTGGTATACTATATAAGTCAGCTGAGGTAAAACAAAGCAGACAGAAAAAATAAATACTGGGGTGTAGCCAAGCGGTAAGGCAGTGGACTCTGACTCCATCATTCCGAGGGTTCAAATCCTTCCACCCCAACCA
>JBJFHO010000146.1:0-2330 GCA_051893675.1 Ruminococcus sp.
CGTGCAAAGCCGACAGGCGCTCTTTGTGCGGTGTTACCTTTATTGTGTGTGAACATGTTCTTATTATATCACAAAAACGACAAAAAGTCCAGTGCTTGTTCACATAAAATAACCGTACGGATTTTCGGGCATGACTTTGTGGGCGAGAATACGAAATACGCTCGGATTGACTTTTCCACAGCAGGATGCTATAATGCTATCATGAAGCAATAAAAGCAAGCCCATCCGGAGAACAGAAAATCACGCAGAAAGGAAGTCTATGCATATGCCAAAAGTCATTTATCCTGTGATCGGGAATCAGACGAACCTGCCATTTTATCTGACGGGAATCGGCGTAAATGATCCGGAATATCATGTATTACGGGAAAATGGACTTGTCTCGCATCAATTTCTCATTACTCTGGACGGTGAGGGCATTCTCAAAGTAAACGGGGAGAAATATATACAGAAAGCCGGAGATTGCTTTTATCTTTCCCCGGGTGTGTCTCATGAATATTATCCGGCAGATACAGAATGGAAAACAGCCTGGCTTGTATTCCGGGGAAACATGCTTTCAGCTGTGATGCGGTCACTGGGCTTTCCGGATGTTCTGGTATACGATGTATATGATCAGGAAGCATCTTTACAGTTTTTCCAGGAAATCTATACTGCTGCCCAGGACAGTCTGAACGGAAGTGAAACATGTTCTGTCCTGATCTACAGGCTGATTCTGCTGATGAGCAAAACAATTTCTGGAAATCAGAAGGTGAGGGGAAATCAGAAGGAAATCCTCCAGAATGCTGTCCGATTTATGGATGCAAATTTTTCACAGGATATTACGCTGGAGCAAATTGCAGGACTTTCCGGTGTTTCTGTACAGCATTTCTGCCGCTGTTTCAAGGAACGAATGGATATGCGCCCTATGGAATATCTTGCCAGACGACGGGTGGCAGAATCGAAGAACCTGCTTTTGCACACTGAGAAAAGCATTTCTGAGATTGCCGAAGAAGTGGGATATCACGGGGCAACTTATTTTGGAATGGTCTTTCGCAGATATGAAGGAATGCCGCCCAGTGCGTTCCGGAAATCAAAGGGCTTGCTGAACCTGTAAATGTTCATATTGTTGGAATGTGATAATAATTTGAGATTGACAATTGCCTCTTTTGGACGGATAATAGTTGTATACGATTTACTGTTCAAAGGAGTTTTATTATGAAAATACTGAAAGCAATTGTCAGCACAGCATTGTGCGCAGCTCTGGTTATGCCGGCTGCAGGCAGCGTAATACCAGTTTATGCGGAGGGGAAAAGTATGGATATTGTCATTGACGGTTTCAAGGCGGAGCTTGCTGAGAATAAGCGTTACCGTGGTGCCGGTATGGTCAGCGGAAATAATTCCTCCCGTCTGCTTCTGGATTACAAAGCAGAAAATCCGGATGCCTATTGGGAGATCCTGAATTATTTGTTCGGGGATACTGGCGTCGGCATCAATCACCTGAAACTGGAAATGGGATCCGATGTCAACTCGTCCTCCGGCACGGAACCATGCGTTATGCGCACGGAAACGGAAGAAGCAGATGTGACAAGAGGTGCCGGTTATCAGCTTGCAGCGGATGCTCTGACCATTAACCCAGACCTTACCCTGGATATGCTCTATTGGAGTGAACCCTTATGGGTCACCAATTCCGATGATGTATATGCTGCCCGTTATCAATGGTATAAGGAAACGCTGGATGCTGCCTATGAAACCTATGGACTGGAATTTGACTATGTCAGTGCCGTCCGGAACGAAAGAGGCATTGATACAGAATGGATAAAATACCTTTCCAAAAGTCTGAAAGCGGAGACAGACTGCCCTTATGATTATGCTTCCATTCGGATCGTTGCCGCTGATGAAGTATGCAGCTGGAACATTGCAGATATGATGATGAAAGATGCGGAATTGCTGGAGGCTGTTGATGTACTGGGAAGCCATTATACCAGCTGGTCCAATGAGAATGCACGGACGCTTGCGGAGGAATATGGCAAGGAATTGTGGTTCAGTGAAGCAAGCTCTCCTATGAGCTATGCCCAGGGGACATACCGCTATGACGGTACAGGGTCGGGCATGTCTGATATTAACGGTCTGTTGGATATCGCCAACCGGATCATTACCATGTATCCCGGCGGAGGTATGACGCTTTACGAGTATCAGCCGGCAGTTTCCGCTTACTATGACGGCGTGACCTATTGCCAGAAGCATCTGATCGTGGCAAATGAACCCTGGAGCGGAACATATGATCTGGACAGCGGCTATTATATGTCACTGCATTTTTCCCAGTTCATTCAAAAGGGCTGGGCATTTGTTGAGGA
>JBJFHO010000147.1:0-2325 GCA_051893675.1 Ruminococcus sp.
GTACTCGTAGAAGGACATCGTAGGAACCTGGATTACCGTCCAGCGACCCGCGCCGCTCTCCTGATTCCCCTTTATCAGAGCTGGACTGGCGGAGCCGGTGGCTACCATCTGCGTATCCGGCTGCATATCGTAGATCGTCTTCAGCCACTTGTCCCAATCCTGCGCGTACTGAATCTCGTCAAAGAAGTAGTATACATCCTGCTCGGCATAGATGTTTTCATGGTAGCATTCCAGGACCTCATTCACGCCGCTGAGCTTCAGCATGGGGTGATCCATAGAAATAAACACGATTTTCTGGGGAGCCACGCCCCGCCTCAGCAGCGACTCGATCATCTGATATTGGATAGTTGTCTTACCTACTCGTCTGGTTCCGGTAAGCACGACCGTTCTTCGGATATCTGTTTGATCCAACCGCTTCATCGCTTCGTGAAAAGCAAATCTCTTATAGGTCTTGGACAACTTCGGATTGACTGTCCCGGTCTTCCACCAGGGATTGTAGGCCGTCAGCACCTTCAAAATGCCTTCCTTGCTTGTAATCGCCATCACGCTCTCGTCGAGTAGACAGCTCGACACTCCTTTCTCGTTATTTGCAAACATGAAGGGATGTCGCTGCCCCTCACGGAACCGTACGTGCGGTTTTCCCGCATACGGCTCTTCAGGAAATCTTCGGTTTCCAGTTCCAGATATCCATCGTCAGGTGCGGCTCTGAAATGTAAAAGTTCCAGATTCGCAGAAACTTCGGATATTTCAACTTTCCCTTTTGGTCACGGCGATTCAGCATTTGGTAGGTGGAATATTTCAGATATTTCCAAAAACTCTGTACCGCATGGAAATTCCCATTTACTCCATAGTAGTTGCAGTGTCCCCGTATGACCGCCGCCAGCAGCTTCATCGTTTCTGCCACCGGTCTTGTCAGTCGGGTATGCAGCCAGGTCTTTGCCGCCTGCCGTTTTGCTTTCAGCTTCTTCTTGCTTGTGCGTACTCCAAGCCGATATTTCCCACCTCTGGTTTTGGTGTTGTAAAAGGTAAATCCCAGAAAATCAAAGTCTTCCTTCGTTCCTTTGAATCGTCCAGTCGGCAGTATTCTCGTCTTGTCCTCTGCCACTTCCAGTGAGAATTTGCCCAGGCGGGGCTTTAACGCCTCCATTACAGCCCTCGCTTCATTCTCATACTGAAACAGAATCAGAAAGTCATCCGCATATCTGACATAATATGCCTCTCCCCGCAGCTTCGGCTTCACTGCCTTTTCAAACCACAAGTCCAGTACATAATGCAGATACACATTTGCCAGAACCGGCGATATCAGCCCACCCTGGGGCGTGCCTCTGTCGCTGTCCATCAATTCCGTTCCCTCCATAATTCCCGCAATCAGAAACCGCTTGATGTAGCGCAGAAAATTCTTGTCCTGTATATCATGCTCCAGAAATTTCATCAGCCAGTCATGGTCTACGTTATCAAAGAATCCCTTGATATCCGCTTCCAGTACATAGTTGACCTTTTTCGTCATGATTGTCTGGTTGATATACCGCACCACTTCATGGGCATCTCGTTTTGGCCGGAATCCATAGGAGCAGTCCAGAAATCGCACCTCATAGACCTCATTTAGCAGTCCTGCCATGACTCCCTGTACCAGCCTATCCTCATAGGCCGGTATCCCCAGCGGACGCATTTTCCCATTCGCTTTCGGAATGTATGTGCGCCGTACTGCCTGCGGTCGATACTGGAACTTCTTCATCTTACTGACCAGCTCCCGGATATTCTCTTCCGCATTTTCGTCATAGGCTGTCTTGTCTACCCCGTCTATTCCTGTTGCTTTCTTCCTTGCCTGTCTCCTGTGTTCCAGCATCAGCGTCTGCTCATTGACTTTGTGCATCAGATTCTGCACCTTCGGGTATGTTGCTGACTGGTACCTTATTCCCTTTGTTTCTGGTTCCATCCGTCTTGGCCTCCTGTGCCCCGGCTGTTTCCCCGCAGGGAACAATTTCCTGCTGCCTCCTTCGCTCCATCTGCTTTCACAGACTTCTTCGCTACTATGAAGCAGTCCGACTTCTGCCATACCGTCAGGTTCTCTCCGTTTGCAAGACTTCAATCCCCCTTACCGACTTTCGCCGGAGTTTGGCAGACCTCCCAGGTATGCAGATACTACTTCGCGCACTCGCCACGCTCTATGGACCCCGACGGAACCTGTATAACCTCGCGATTACGGTTATCCATTGCTGCCTGCGACCAAGGAGACGGTATCGGCTTCCGCTCTATATCACTTACGGGGCTGAATCGCTTCACGCTTTCGCATTGCGGCTCTTGCGCTCCTCTGCCTACGCTTAA
>JBJFHO010000148.1:0-10819 GCA_051893675.1 Ruminococcus sp.
ATGCAAGCATATGACGTGCAAAGCCGTCAGGCGCTCTTTGTGCGGTGTTGCCTTACCAATATCTCTAATATTATACCACGTTTTCCAGAAGATTGCAAGGGATTTTTCTCGGAAATTTAGACAAAGAAATCCTGTACAAACTGGTGATTTTTTATGAATTCGCCGCATAGAATGGGTTGAGGAGCCAGGAATGCGGAATGATGGCGCTTACGAAGTGTATCCTTTTGGTGCTCAGAAATTAAGGCGATACCACCATTCCTCATTCCTAACTCCTCGTTCCGAATTCAAAGCAATACCGTGCAAAGCCGTCAGGCGCTCTTGGTGCGGTGTTGCCTCAAACAAAACCGGGGAGGCAATGACAATTATGATGAAGAAAGACCTGCCGGCACCCACCGGGCATCACAATCTGATCCTGGAGGATCGGTCGAAGCTGACGCTGACGGGAGTAACGGATGTGGACTGTTTTGACGAGCGTATGATCAACCTGTTCACCAGCCTGGGGGAACTGACTATCAAGGGGCGCAATCTGCATATCAATGATGTCAGCGTGGAAAGCGGCGATATGACCATTACGGGGGATATCTGGCTGCTGCAATACGGGGAAAAAGATCGCCGGGGACCCTTGTCCCTGCTGGGAAAGCTGTTCCGATGATGGAACTGGAAACCTTTTTCACTGTTCCGGAACAGACACGGCTGCTGATCTTTGCCGTACTGCTGGGGATTCCGCTGGGACTCTGCTTCGATATCCTGCGTACCCTGCGTGTACTGGTGCCCCACGGAAAGCTTGCCACGGCACTGGAGGATATTGTCTTTCTGCTGCTTTGGGGGGCAGCACTTCTCTGTTTTTCCACTGTTCTGGCACGTGGCGAGCTGCGGGGGTATTATGCCATGGGCAGTGCGCTGGGCTTTTTGCTCTATCGCTGCACCCTGGGATGCGTGACAGTCCCGCTGCTGCGGCGGATTCTGAGTAGCATAGGACGCTTTCTGCGCTGGCTGACGGCACCTCTTTTCCACGGCATTGTGCGGATTTACGGTGGTTTGAAAGAGAATTTTGGACATTTCGCCAAAGTTTCGGGAAAAGGTTCTTTTTTTTCGCATTTGCCCTTGATTGGAGACGGAAAAATGTTGTATAATAAAACAGGCAGATCAGAACAGGAGGCGGCAAGCAGATGGCGAAGGCGGAACAGAAGGAAAAGAAACAGTCACGCTGGGTCTTCCGGGTCATCAGCCGGACAGCAGTAATTGCGGCGATCGTGGGATGCACTGTCAGTGTAGTTTCCATCCAGTCCAGCATTGCGGAGAAAAAGACAGAACTTGCACAGGTACAGAAGCAGATCGACAATCTCACCGCAGAAAATGAGGATCTCGAACGGATCCTTGACAGCGGCGATATCGACAGCTATATGGAACGGCTTGCAAGAGAAGAGTACAACTATGCATATCCGGATGAATTCCGGTTTTATGACACATCGAGAAATTGAGAAGCAGCGAGAAGAGAAAGGGATACGGAGTTACATGCAGGTCGAAATCGGTAAAATTTATGAGGGTACAGTCAAGAATATTACAAAGTACGGCACATTTGTGGATATTCACAATCCGGAGGGAGAGCGTCTGATGGGCATGGTGCACATCTCGGAGATCTCCCGCAGTTATGTCAACGAGATCCGGGATTTCGTGACAGAGGGACAGCAGGTGCGTGTAAAGGTCATCGGCATCAATCCCCAGGGCAAGATCAGTCTGTCCATGAAGCAGGTGGAGGATGCACCGGATGCCGGAAATCGCCGTGCGCCTCGTCCAGAGGGACAGCATCAGGCACCACGCCGCAGCAAGCCCAATGTCTGGGAACCGAAGAAAAAGCCCGAACCTACCGAGCTGACCTTTGAGGATATGCTCTCCCGGTTCAAGCAGAACAGCGAAGAGCGTATGTGTGATATCAAGCGCAATACCGAACGGAAAAACCGTTCCAGAAGAAAGTGACCATAAAAAAGCAGCTCCTGAAAAGGGGCTGCTTTTTGTTGACATATGACATGGATGGAATTCTTAACGTTCCTCATGATCGTTTGCCAAGTGGTAATCATTTTGCAGAACTGCAACAATAAACGGAAATAACCGCCCCACTCCACATAAGGCGGCTATTTCATTGTCACTTTATTACGGGAGCTGACCGCCGAAGCGATGTGCTCTCTTCTCTTATAGTATACCCGATTTTTTCCGGATTTGTCAAGCATTGATTTTGATTTGACACTTGTCGGAATTTATGGTAAAATAAGTTTAAGAGAGTATACCAGTAACGGTAGGCGGTCATTCTCACTCCCACGCATCTCATGATGGATGGGAGGTGATATCTATGGATTATGTGACATGGTCTGACCTGATTCAGGTTGGCACGTTTCTTGTGGCATACAGCACGTTTTTGTACATGCTTTTCCATAATAAAAAGAAATAACCGCCCCTGCTACCAACTTGTGGCGGTTATTTCTTAACCATAACTCGTGGGAGCGACCGTCTGCCGGTATGCTCTCTTCTCTTATAGTATACCCGATTTTTCCGGGAATGTCAAGGGATTTTGAAAATTTCAGTTGACATATTCTGTCACATCCTGTATAATAGAGAACGAAGAGAGCACATCGTGTGCGGATACATATTGTGTATGTGTATAGGCGGTCAAATCCAACTCCCAGCCGTAGAAATGCGGTGTAAGGGAGGTGTTGCAGTATGACATGGTCTGATTTTTGGGACTTCCTCATGGTCGTTTGCCAAGTGGTAATCATTTTGCAGAACTGCAACAATAAACGGAAATAGCCGCCCCAGCAGCCAAACTTGGACGACTATTTCATAGTAACCAGAATTGGGAGCTGACCGCCGAAGCGATGTGCTCTCTTCTCTTATAGTATACCCGATTCTTCCGGGAATGTCAAGGGATTTTGAAAATTTCAGTTGACATATTCTGTCACATCCTGTATAATAGAGAACGAAGAGAGCATATCGTGTGCGGATACATATATCATGTATGTGTATAGGCGGTCAAATCCAACTCCCAGCCGTAGGGATACGGTGTAAGGGAGGTGTTGCGTTATGACATGGATGGAATTCTTAACGTTCCTCATGGTCGTTTGCCAAGTGATTATCATTTTGCAGAATTGCAACAATAAACGGAAATAACCGCCCCAGTGCCTAATTGAAGCGGTTATTTTCTGTAACTACTTATTGGGAGCTGACCGCCGAAGCGATGTGCTCTCTTCTCTTATAGTATACTCGATTTTTCCGGATTTGTCAAGAGACGGATTTGTATTTTTGAAAAATGCATTCTGCGAAAAAACGGTGCAGGCGGCGTTTTTTATCTTGCCAAACCCTTTTTTCTATGGTATAATTATCATAACATTACTGTGATCGCACGGCAATGGAATGTCAAATGAAAACTTGTTTCCGATCTATAGGAGGTACATATGGGTATTATTCGTGCTGCTGCCGGCGCAGTCGGCGGCTCTCTGGCAGATTCCTGGCTGGAATATATTACAGCAGACAACATGGGTCCCACCACTGTTATGACAAAGGGCGTACAGGTGACACGTGGAAAGCGTGGCAGTAACCGGAAGGGAACGCCAGATATCATTTCCAACGGCTCCCGCATTGAAGTGGGTCCCAATCAGATGATGATTCTTGTGGACAGCGGCAGAATTGTGGACTATACCGCAGAAGAGGGCTGCTATGAGGTCTATCTCTCCTCAGCACCCTCTATGTTCAACGGTGAGCTGAAAGAATCCGTCCGGGAGACCTTCGAACGCTTCAAATTCGGCGGTCAGCCCGGCAAGTCCCAGCAGGTCTATTTCATCAACTTGCAGGAGATCCGGGGCGTGAAGTTCGGTACACGCAATGCGCTCCAGTATTTTGACGGCTTCTATAATGCAGAGCTGTTTGTGCGCTGCCATGGCTCTTATTCCGTGAAGATCACTGACCCACTGAAATTCTATATGGAAGTGGCACCCCGCAATGCAGAACGGCTGGAATTCAACGATCTGGGCGACCAGTTCAATGCGGAATTCCTGACGGCACTCCAGACGGCCATCGGGCAGATGGCAGTGGACGGTGTACGAATCTCGGCACTGCCGTCCAAGAGCATGGAGCTGTCCAAGTATATGGCAACGGTGCTGGATGAGGACTGGACTCAGGCACGTGGTATGGACATCTGCTCCGTGGGTATCGCCAGCATCAGCTATGACGATGAGAGCAAGGCACTCATCAATATGCGCAACCAGGGCGCTATGATGTCCGACCCCACTATCCGGGAGGGCTATGTGCAGGGAGCAATTGCAAAGGGCTTGCAGAATGCCGGCTCCAATACTGCCGGTGCAGGTCATGCGTTTATGGCAATGGGTATGGGAATGCAAAATGCCGGGAACTTCATGGCAAGTGCTTCGGCGACCAATGCCCAGCAGATGCAGCAAATGCAGCAGAATCAGCCCATGCAGCAGCCGGCAGCAGACACCTGGACGTGCAGCTGCGGTGCAGCCAATACGGGGAATTTCTGTACCAACTGCGGCAGTAAAAAACCGGCTCCGGCAGGGGGATGGACTTGCAGCTGCGGTACTGTCAATACAGGCAATTTCTGCACCAACTGCGGCAGCAAAAAGCCGGAGGCATCCGGCACCTGGACGTGCAGCTGCGGGACATCCAATACCGGAAGATTCTGCACCAACTGCGGCAAGCCGAAAAATTAAGGGATGCTGTCGCCTATAAGAATTTTGTTTGAAAACAAGAAACGTAGGGCGGGGGCTTGCTCCCGCCGTTTCCGAACATGACGGAAGCCCACTGTAGGGGCGAACAGCGTTCGCCCGTTGGACGATTTCAGGAGATTTGCGGGCGAACAAAGTTCGCCCCTACTACAAAGTCCCACTTAAAACTTTATCTTTCTACAATTGAAGATTTCAGATAAATACGGCGGGAGCAAGCCCCCGCCCTACGCTTCTGATTTCCAGACAGGAAGTTGGGAGATCTCCGGGAATTTGCGGGCGAACAATGTTCGCCCCTACGCTCTCACATGTTTTATTCTGTGTAAACGTATCATAAAATTGATTCACGTTTGCTGAAGCAAAAATGCATCATGCATTAGAAAGGGGTACAGGATTGAATACCGTACAATACAAATGCCCCAACTGCGGGGCAGAGCTGACCTTTGACCCGGCGCACCAGAATTTTTCCTGCGAATACTGCAACAGTACCTACACCGAAGCAGAAATGCAGGCGCTGTACCAGCAGATGGAACAGCAGGCAAAGGCAGATGCCGACCCGGGTGCAGATACACTGGAGAACGAAAGGGACGAAAAGGCGTTTGAAGAGGGCACACGGCTCTATACCTGCCAGAACTGCGGCGCTCAGATCATTGCCGAGGCAGAGACTTCTGCCACCTTTTGTTACTATTGCCATGCGCCGGTGGTGCTTGCCGGACGGCTTTCCGGGGAATATTGCCCGGCATATGTGCTGCCCTTTGCCCTGACACGGGAGGATGCGCTGGATAAATTTCATAAGTGGTGCAAAAAACGCTGGTTTCTGCCCAAAAGCTTTACTTCCGAAAAACAGCTGGAGAAAATGTCCGGGGTATACGTGCCCTTCTGGGTGACCAACTGCCAGGCGGATTCTTATGTGGGCGGTATTGCCAAGCGTGTGCGCAGCTGGAGAGAAGGGGACTACCGTATTACAGAAACCCAGGAATATCAGGTGGAACGTGCTGCGGTAATTCCTTATCGTGGTGTCCCGGCAGACGGTTCCCAGAAAATCGAGGACGCCCTGATGGATGCCATCGAGCCATTTCCCTATGGAAAGATGAAGCCCTTCAGTATGCAGTATCTCAGCGGCTTTATGGCGCAGAAATACGATGTGACCTATGAACAGGTATTGCCCCGTGTGAAACAGCGTGTGGAGGAGGCCAGCGTCAGCTTGCTCCGGGACGATATTAAGGGCTATTCTTCCGTTGCGCTGACGCAGAAGCGTGCCGTGCTGCAAAATGTACAGCATGACTATGTACTGCTGCCGGTTTGGTTCATGCACTATCAGTATCAGGGAAAGAACTTTAATTTCGCTATAAACGGGCAGACGGGCACCCAGGCAGGTACACCGCCTCTGAGTGTGACAAAGGCGCTGATATTCAGCGGTGTGCTTGCAGTTGTGGTAATGCTGATTTCACTTTTGTTGGGAGGGATATTGTTCCGATGAAACAGTTCTGGAAAATCACCGGGGCAGTGCTGTCCCTTGGCATTCTGTGCACGATGGCAGCGGCGCCGGTCTCTGCAATGACGGAGGATTGGACGGATACGGTATATTTCTGCGATGAGGGCGGCTGGCTCACAGACTCGGAGTTTGATGACATCATGGAAGATCTGGAGGAAACTGCAGAGGAAACCGGTATGTACATCGGTGTATGGATCGGCAGCGAACCCATGGGAGAGGGCCAGACCATTGCCTTCTGCGATGATACCTATGATGAATGCTTCGGCATCAATACGGACGGCGTGTTCCTGTATCTGGATATGTCCGGCGAGGCGGACTTGTTTGACTACATTTCCACCAGCGGCAAGGGGCAGTTCTACTATACCAATTCCTCGGAATATGACCGTATCAGCGAGATTTTCAGCGATATGAACTCCTATCTGGGACGTGGGGAAGAGGATGTCCCCATGGCGGTATATGAGTTCTGCTTCAATCTGAAATATTATGCAGAAAAGGGTGCGCCCAGCGATACCTATTATACCTATGACAGCGGCACGGGAACCTATCTCATCATGGAGGACGGCGTTGTCCAGGAGGTCAGCGAGCTGCCGGAGGAGTATACTGCGCTTGCAAGCTGGGGCACCATCATTCTGGTGTCGATTCTCCTGGGACTGGCGGCAGGCTGTATTGCATTCTTCACAATCAAGCGCAGCTATCGCTTCAAAAGTCCGGGCAGTATGCAGCACTATCTGGAAAAGGGAAATATACGCTATACCAACCGCACCGACCGATTCCTGCGGCAGTATCGCACCCGGACGAAAATTGAGAGCAGCTCCGGCGGCGGCGGTGGCGGCGGCAGCAGTCACCACAGCTCCGGCGGCGGCAGTCACGGAGGAGGCGGCAATCACCGATGAGCACAGTTATTTTCCGTCCCCTCTGCCCGGCGGATGAATCGGAATTCTATGCCATGGCGGAGGAATTTTATCATTCTCCCGCAGTACTCCATCCCATTCCGCCGGAACGCCATCGGGCGGCTTTTCAGGAGATGATGACCTCTGACCGGTATCTGTCAGGCTATCTCTTTGCCGATGGGGAAAAGGCAGCCGGCTTTGCTGTGACAAACCGCATGATGCAGCATGAACTGGGCGGCGTGGTAGTCTGGGTAGAAGAGCTGTATCTCCGTCCGGACTATCGTTCCCAGGGACTGGGCAGCCGGTTTCTGACCTGGCTGGAGCAGGAACTGAAAGGGAATGCCGCAGAGATACGTCTGGAGACAGAACCGGAAAATGAACGGGCAAGGGCATTGTATCAGCGGCTTGGCTTTGAGCCTTTGGGGTATTTGCAGATGATCAAGTCGCTGTGAGTGTTACCTGACTCTGTCCGGGAATTTGAGAGAAAAATCAATAGACTCTTGCATTCTCGGAAAATTGGTATACTATAAGGCGATACTCCACCAAGCGTGCCTAATGGCTTTGCGCCGATGCAGAAACAGGCAGAGCAGGAGAAAATCATTAAGGGGGAGCTTTATGGCACCGAAGGTACAGGAGATCGCAAAACTCGCAGAAATGCTTTCAGAAAGTGACCAGGACTTTGCATATGAATTCCTGAAAAAGTTGGTTCTTGCATGGGATCCGGATTTCAGAAAATCCACAGCGGAAGAAGTACAGCACATGAAGGATGCAGAGAATAGCGGTTATCCGGAGGGTAGTGAAATCGATTGGGCACATCTCGGCGAAATGGATTTGGATTAAACAAGAACGCTGAGGGCGGAACAGGCAGCCGCATACGTAAAAGAATCGGAAGAGGTGAATTAAGGTGAAAATACAGCAGGTCAGTACTTTTCAAGCAAATGTAATCGCAACGCTGGGGCTGTCTGTTTCACCAGGTACGCCGATTTATCTGGGAGAAAGCAACATTGCACATATGCAGGCAAAACACCCGGCTGACTATGCAAAATACGGAAATCATATTTCCACGATTCTAACCAGTCCGGACTATGTTCGCAAAAATCCAAAAGATGGCTCTGTAGAGTATGTGAAAGAATTTCAGATAAACGGCGAGTTTGTCAAAGTCGCTGTACGTGTCACTGGAAAAGGCACCTGGTTTATTCGTTCGCTCTATATTTTGAATAATAATCGAGTACAGAACTTTATAAATAAAGGAACTCTAAAAAAACCTTGACTTTGCCTGCTCCATGTGGTACAATTATGATTGAAAGATACAGTACTATAGTACTTATGTATCAATTGCGATAAAATTGCATATACTATGATAGAACGCTGAGGGCGGAACAGGCAGCCGCCACCCGGGGAATACCCGTAGGAGATGTGGGAGACGTCACCCCACCTCGTTCCATCTATGTCACGCCCTACTCTTTGGAGTGGGGCGTTTTCATATGTGACATAATAAAACAACCGCCCGGAGCGTGACAACTTCGGCGGCGGTTTTTTGTCGTATTCTGTTGTACCTTTTTTTCTGTTTTTGGTGCACAAATTTCGTTTTTCACGCAAAACAAAAACACCACGCAATTCCGGAAAAGTACCGAAACCACGTGGTATTCCTCTGGTGGAGCATAGGAGATTCGAACTCCCGACCCCCACAATGCGAATGTGATGCGCTCCCAGCTGCGCTAATGCCCCGACGAGAACATTATAGCACAGCGGGTAAAGCTTGTCAATAGCTTTTTTCACAGAAACGGCAGATTTTACCTGTCCGATCAGGCATTTTCATCGTCATCTGCAGCTGCATCCAGATCTTCCGGCATATGGATCTGTGCCGGCTGATCAACAGCGGCATCATCGTCTCCGCCGAAGGAGCAGACGCCGTCAGCACAGCAGCTTTCCTGTTTTTTTTCTTCTGCTGTATCATCCGCCTCACAGCAGCAACTCTCTGCATCGTCCTCGGTGCAGCAGCAAGCTTCCTCAGCGCTGTCCTCGCAGAAGCAGTTTTCTTCTGCGCCTTCTTCAGTGCTGCGGCATCCGCCCTCGGGCAGATCATCACAGTTACAAGCGCTTTCCAGCTTTTTGTCGTGTGCTTTTTTCAGTGCAAAGATTGTTGCGGCGGAAGCTGCCGCAGCTGCCATTACCATTGCGGCAATTGTACTGCCTTTCATAAGATACCTCTTTTCTCCGGGCCACAGTATCGATCACATTCCAGTCACGGCCCGATATGCGGCTGAAATGGTAAACTTTCGACCATAGTCATAGTATACCATATTCTCAAAAAAAATACAAGTCCTTTTCAGCAATATTTACATATTTTTTTGCAGCGGTGCAGACCGTGACTGTCGGTACTGTTTTGCGGACTGGAATCGTTCCAATGTCGGGGCGGAAATCATCCGCCCGCAAATCACCGGAAGCCATCACGGGCGAACACAGTTCACCCCTACGTGGGTTTCCCATTCGGTATTGCCTTAGGAAATTCCACCCCGATTGACAAATCCAGCCCATCGTATTATAATAATGAAAGCATTTGAGAAGAAAGGAGCGCTGAAATATGCTGGAACATCCTCTGGCAATTGCGCTGATCATTGTGACAGTTTTGTATGTGGCAGCCATGGTGCTGCTGTTCTGGCGGTATCGTGTCGCCATGCGTCAGCTCAGTGAGAAGCTGAAAGCATGCAGAGAGGCAGAGGAAGCTGCCAGAAAAGAACGGGAACAGGAAGAAGAGGATGATTTTACCATATAATTCCTGCAAATTATGCACAGACGTAGTACGTGCCGTCCAGATTCACCAGGAATACAGGGACTTCATCACAGGCCACAGTGGTGTCCTCACCGTTGGACAGCATAGGCTGTACCGTCAGTGCCTTGCAGCTCTGCATATGGGTGTCGCAGTAGGTGTCATCGCCGTTTAATTCATTGAACATTTCGGTGAGATACTCAATACCGGAACCGGCATCGTCCTGTCCCTTGCAGTCGTTTACTGCGATCTCTGCAAAGGTAAAGTCACCGTCGATCTGTTCCTGGAATTGCTGGTGCTGCTGGGTCAGATAAGCATTGTCATCCAGGAGACCGCCATAGGCGTTCTGGTAGAGGGATTCCATGTAAAAATCCAGGACGCAGCCGGAGAAAAGGGTGACATCCTCGTTCTGGATAGCTGCGTAGTAGTCCGTCAGGGCTTTGAGCTCGCCCTCTTCCAGAAAGCGCTTGTCATATTCCACAGGAACAGCATAACTCGTATCCTTGCGCATGGTAGCGCCGTATTCCAGATCTTCCATGGCGACATCCTCGCCCTGTGCATCGGTTGTACTTGTACCGGACTGTGCACCGCAGCCGAAGCAGGTGCATATCAATGATGCCGTCAATCCCAGGGTGAGAATGCGGCGGAACCAAGTCGTATTTTTTGCCATAATCACATGTTCCTTTCCGGGCATAGCTGCCCAAATGGCTTTGCTTATTACTTTATCACATTTTTCCGGAAATGTCAACAATATTACGCAAAGGGAGTGAAAACCCGAAGCGTAGGGTGGGGGCTTGCTCCCGTCGTTCTCGAAGAACCTACAAGGAACCCATTGTAGGGGCGAACTGCGTTCGCCCGTTGGGAACCCTCTGGAAATTTGCGGGCGACCAATGGTCGCCCCTACATAAAATGATTCATTTTACAGCATATAATT
>JBJFHO010000149.1:0-2317 GCA_051893675.1 Ruminococcus sp.
AATATGCCCGTGTCTACAGCACAGTCCTGACTTTTATAGCAATGTTTTTCCTGATCATCGAATTTCTGTTCTGGCTGCGGGACAAGCTGATGAAATGGCAGAAAAATTCCATAAGGTGGTGAGCGCAATGGCAATTGTATTGCAGGCACAGCAATTGCAGTTTACATTTCATAAGGAAAAAGAGGCGCCTGTCCCGGTGCTGAACCACTTTTCCCTTTCACTGCATACTGGCGAGATCGTCTCTCTGATCGGACCTTCGGGATGCGGAAAATCCACATTTCTGCGTCTGGCGGCTGGTCTGGAGCAAGTGCAATCCGGCAGCTTGTATTACGGCGGCAAACCAATACAGGGAACACAGCCGGAACGTGCCTATGTCTTTCAGGATGCCAATTTGTTTCCATGGCTGACTGTCTATGAAAATATTGCATTCGGCTTAAAGGCACGGCATATTTTCAAGCAAAAGCGAACAGAAGTTGACACCATGATCCGGCTGATGCAGCTGAGCGGGTTCGAAAAAGCCTATCCCAGCGAAATTTCCGGCGGTATGGCAAGCCGTGTGTCTCTGGCTCGGACGTTTGTACAAAAGCCGGATCTGATCCTGCTGGACGAACCGCTCAGTGCACTGGATGCATTCACAAGAATGGCATTGCAGGATCAATTGCTGAAAATGCAGCAATTGCAGAAAACCACAATGCTGCTGGTGACACACGATATTGAAGAAGCCATTTATCTGAGCGACCGGATCCTTGTGCTGACGCCTCGTCCTGCCTCTGTCATTGCAGAGATTCCCATCTCTCTTCCGCATCCCCGTGAACGGACTTCGCCGGAAGTCACCCGTCTGCGCAGTGTGATCATGGAGAAACTGCAATTGAAAAATAAAGAGCCAGTTCACATAAAAAATGGCTAAAAATGAAAAGGAGTCTATGAAAATGAAAAACTGGAACAAATGGATCGCATGTCTCAATGCAGTCTGTCTTACAGCAGCTATGACAGGCTGTCGTCAGACCGCAGAAGAATCTGCCAAATCAGAAACCGCACAGGATACAGATATGCTTTCGATCACCGCCGGATATTGGGGCGGTACATGCGAAGCACCCATCTTTATTGCCTATGAAAATGGATATTTCGAAGAATACGGTCTGGATGTGAGTCTCTTACAGATCACGCAGGATGTCTCCATTCTGATGGCAAATGACGAACTGGACTGCTTTGAACTGACGCCGGATCAGTTCATGCCCATCAAAAATGGCGTGGAAGTTACCATCATTGATTCCCTGCATAAGGGCTGTATCCAAGGTGCTGCCACAAAGGAAAGCGGCATTACGTCTGTATCAGATCTGGAAGGAAAAACAGTTGCCGTGGCAAGCATGGGTGATATTGCAAAGATCCTCATCTCCTCGGAGATGGTACAGCGTGGAAAAGATCCGGATCTGGTAAACTGGGTAGTATATCCCGGCTCTGAAATGGAACTGGCACTGGAAAACGGCTCCATTGATGCATTCGGCGCCTATGATCCCTATGCGGAAATTGCTGAAAAGGATGGATATGTGAAGTTTTTCTCCAATCTGACAGACGAAGAACTGGCAGACTATCTGTGTTGTTTTGTGGGACTGAACACGGCAACACTGGAGGAAAATCCGGAAATCGCCGTGCGCCTTTCCAAGGCGTTCCGGATGGCAACGGAATATCTGGAATCCAATCCCCAGGAAGCGGCAGAGAGGATCATGGAAAAAGGCTATATTGCCGGTGACGCTGCCATCAATGCAAAATTGATCGATGATTATCAATGGATCTCCGGAGATGAGGAACTGCTGATAAGCAGTGCGAAGGAGATATGGCACCAGGTCTACCGTGCCGGTGCGTTGGATGAAACGGTGGCGGAATCCGATCTGGATGAGTGGATCGACACAATGGTGGATTCTATGGTGAAGTATTATGGCGAATAAAAAATCGTACTACAGCGGATTGATCTTATTTGCCATCCTTGCCCTGGGCACATTGATTTTATCTGTCACATGTGCAGCATGCGGCAATCAGCTGACTCTGGACTCGGGCAGTTCTGTTCCCATGAAATGCCACTGGCACTTCATCGCCATAGACTATTTTTCCGGCATTGCATTCTGCATTGCAATGGGTATGTTCTTTCTGCGCAGCACAGAGGCAAAGCGGTTCGGTGCGGTAGTACTGCTGCTTCTGTCCGTGGGGATGCTGCTCTTTTCCGTCTGGGGTATCGGCGCATGTGCCGGTGCAGCTATGACCTGCCATAAAATGTCGGCGGTGATCAACTGCATCCAGCTGGCAGCCGCAGCAGATGGAT
>JBJFHO010000150.1:0-2304 GCA_051893675.1 Ruminococcus sp.
CACCGTCAGCAGTTGTGCATGATGCCAGAACCATTTATCTGCTTTTCGATGTGGTACCGGATGAGGGTGTGGATCTGGAGAACAGGATGCTCATGGAATATAGGGCACCATCTCAGGATGGGCTGCAATATCCGAAAATCAACGGCGAAAGCGGTTGGAAAGAGGACGGCGCACCTTTTGCATTGGCAGGAGGCGGACGAGGTCCAGAACTGACAGCACTAGGGGATGGCTCGTATCAATTTGAATATGAGCTGAAATTCCAGGAACCTTTTGATGCAGATACCCTGGATGTGGAAATTGCACTGTCGGATGTTACAGACTTGCTGGAAGAACAGGACGGTTATATCGAATCCGAACAAATGGAACTGTTGGGGACGATCTCTGCAACCCTGCATCTGGGAGAACCACTGGAAGCATGTTCGTATACTTTTGAGGAACCGGTGTGCATCGAATCCATCAGCGGAACAGCATATCTGGAACAGCTGGGGATTCAAGGGTTTACGCTGACAGCTTCCGGCACAGGTTGGATCTACCTGGACGGCAGTCCGCAGCATCCTGACTACGCTTTGACGCCGGTGGTTCTGACTCTGACAGATGGCAGTACCCTTTCCGGTATCGTGACAGGCGCTTCGTATTATCACGATGGCGGAGACTGGGATTTCGAATGCCGTCTGGAAAAGCCCATTGACCCGGCGGATGTAGTTTCCGTGCAGCTGGGTGATAATACGATCTCTCTCAATTAAACTTTTCTCATATTCACATACAACTCTCCAAAAAACCGGGTGCAGCGATTCACATAGCTGCATCCGGTTTTGCTTTTGCGATATGAGACTTGACAAATACGCATGGATATGGTATCATAATATATGAAAGAGAGCGCACCGGAAAGGCGGTTTGCTCCCATAGATTGCTATTTTTTAGAAATAGCCGCCTTGGGGAAGAGGGCGGCTATTTCCGTTTTATGAAGAAACTGCAAGTCAGCGTTATGATACCGACCAGTGTCATTGTGTACTGAACAGTTCAGACCATGTAACAAAATGTTCCATTCATATCACCCCCAATCATGCGGGATGATGGGAGCCGGAAAAAAGACCGCCTTAGCGTATGCCAGATCCGGTGCACTCTTGTTTTATCATATCATATGCGACAAAAAATGTCAATGATTTTGGCTCAGATGCAAGCGAACATAATTTGCCCTTACAGAAAGGGGCTGTTGCAGACAGTTAAGGCAATACCGCACAAAGATTGTACGTCAGATGCACCGTCAGATTTTTCGTCAGATGAAACAAAAAGCGGAGTGAATACTTTGTGTATTCACGAGCATTTTTGTGAAATATGACGGAAAAGATGCAAGCATATGACGTGCAAAGCCGTCAGGCGCTCTTTGTGCGGTGTTGCCTTAAAATTCAACAGGAAAACGGTGCGATGTGGGCATCGCCCCCTACAAATAACCACAAATTGCGTGACATTTTGTAGGGGTCGATGCCCACATCGACCCGTGAACCAGGATTTTACTGTCTTTGCAACAGCCCTTTTTTCTATTCTGTTTTCCGGTATGCCCGGATTACTACGGCGCATTTCCACAGACCGAAACCGCAGGCTGCGCCAAGTACGTTTAAGATCAGGTCGTCAATGTCGCAGCTTCCCAGCATGGTCAGCAGCTGGAGTAGTTCCACCAGTACGATGGTCAGAGCCACAGTTCCCAGAAACACCCAGAAGCACTTCTGCCGCTGGAACAGTATGGGCAGAAAGATGCCCGAGGGTACGAATAAGAACACATTGCCGCCCAGATTTTTCACTGCCAACGTAAAAAGATATCCACCGGATGCAGTATTCTCTTTTGCCATCTGTGCAAATTCCGCTACCGTCCGGAACGGGACAAAATTCACTGCCTGGTGCAGCCACTGGCTGTATGCCATATCCCTATGCCAACCCATGCGCTGGAAAAACAGCAGATATAGCATTCCCAGACAATACAGCCCGAACAGCAGCCATGGCAGCTGTTTCCGGAATGACATTACTTTTGCAGGGTGCCGCTGGAAAGTGCTTTCAGGTATGCATTAATGAAGCCGTCCAGATCGCCGTCCATGACTGCCTGGATGTTGCCGTTTTCAAAACCGGTGCGGTGATCCTTCGCCAGGGTATAGGGCATGAATACATAGGAACGGATCTGTGCACCCCATGCGATCTCCTTCTGGACGCCCTTGATATCGGCAATTTTGTCCAGATGCTCTCGCTCTTTGATCTCTACCAGCTTTGCACGGAGCATTTTCATGGCGTAGTCCTTGTTCTGGAACTGGCTGC
>JBJFHO010000151.1:0-2300 GCA_051893675.1 Ruminococcus sp.
AAGTATCCGCAGCTGACCATCCGTGTCAGCGGCTATGCTGTAAACTTCATCAAGCTGACCAAGGAACAGCAGGATGACGTTATCTCCAGAACTTTCCACGCTGGTCTCTAATCAGAACAGTCCTGCGAAAGTCGCATAAGTAACATTCCAGTGGGCGTGCAATTTTTTGTGCGCCCATTGTTGTATCAAAAGGAGGCAGATTATGGAAGGACACATTCACTCGACAGAAAGCTTCGGCACAGTAGACGGCCCGGGCATTCGCTTCGTGATCTTTTTCCAGGGATGTCCCATGCGCTGTCTGTACTGCCACAATCCAGACACCTGGCCTGCGACAACTAATGACAGCAATTTACGCAGCGTGGAGTCACTGCTGAAAGAATATGACGGCGGGAAGGAATTTCTGCACGACGGCGGTATCACTGCAACCGGCGGCGAACCCTTGGTGCAGATGGAATTCCTCACGGAACTGTTTGAAGCGGCAAAGAAGAAAAAAATCCACACCTGCCTGGATACCTCCGGGATTCTTTTCCGACCGGAAAAACGTGCGGAATTTGACCGCCTTATGGCTGTGACAGATCTGGTGATGCTGGACATCAAGCACATTGATGAGGAAGAGCATAAGAAGCTCACCAAACAGAGCAACAAGCATATTCTGGAATTTGCGGAATATCTGAAAGAAAAGAAGATTCCCGTCTGGATTCGTCATGTAATCGTGCCGGGACTGACGCTGAATGATGAATATCTGCGCCGTCTGGGACATTTTATCGGCGGACTGGATAATCTGAAAGCGCTGGATGTGCTGCCGTATCATACCATGGGCGAAGTGAAGTATGAAAATCTGGGTATTGACTATCCCTTGAAAGGTGTCCCGGCAGCCACAAAGGAACAGGCTGTTCACGCAAAGAATGTGATTTTTGAGGGCATCAAGGAACGTCTGCGGGAAGAGATTCGTGAAAATCACGCATAATCTTCTTGCAAAAATTTCGTAAAATTTACAAAAGCCGCCTTGCCAAGGGCGGCTTTTTCTGTTATAATAAAAGAAGCGGCAAAATTGCCGGAAAAGCGTATGATAGAACAGGAGGTGCGGCATGAACGCTGACCCATATCCCTTGCCATGCATGAAAAAGGCATACGGCAAACGGAACAAAACTTTGAAAATTTGCAGGGTCAGCTGTGCTGCGTCAGTGGAGCTGCCTTGCTGAAAGGTGGTATTCCATTTGGTTTCGTATTACAAGACGGTTGCAAACCGGCTCATTGAAGTGGATTCCCTTACGCCCGGCTGTTGGGTCTCTGTGGTGGATCCCACTGCCCAGGAGCGGAAGATGCTCATTGATGAGTACGGTCTGGACAGCGACTTCCTGAAATCTTCCTTGGACGAAGAGGAATCGTCCCGTGTGGAACAGGAGGAAAACCAGACGCTGATCATTGTGGATACGGCGGTTTCTGAGGTGCAGAAGGATGATACATTGATCTTTTACACCATGCCGCTGGGTATTATTCTGACGGATCACTATGTATTCACCATTTCCCTGCGGGAAAATAAGGTGATCGACGACGTGGTCAGCGGTCGGGTACGGAATATCCAGACCCAGTTCCGGACGCAGTTTGTCCTGCGGCTCATGATGAATATTACATCGTCCTTCCTGGTTTATCTGAAACAGATCGACAAGACATCCACCGCCATGCAGAGAAAACTGCACGGTGCCATGAAGAATCACGAGCTGATCCAGATGCTGGAGCTGGAAAAATCCCTGATTTACTTCTCTACATCTCTGAAATCCAACGATGTGACCATGAATAAGATTCTGCGGGGCAGGGTAGTGAAGCTATACGAAGAAGATCAGGATCTTCTGGAGGATGTACTCATCGAGCTGAAACAGGCACAGGAAATGGCGAGTATTTATTCGGGGATTCTTTCCGGCGTGGTAGAGGCGTTCGGTTCTGTTATTTCCAATAACCTGAATATCGTCATGTGGCGCTTGACCATGGTGACCATTATTCTGGCGATACCGACCATGGTATTCAGCTTTTATGGTATGAATACGCTGGATTTGCCTGGGGCAGAGCATACCTGGTTCCCCACAATGATTGCAGTGGTGCTGACTGCTGTGGTGGCGTTTATTTTGTTTAAGTATAAGAAAAAGTAGATGATCATAGAATAAGGTATAAAAAAGTCTCTGCGCATTTGCAGAGACCTTACCTTTTCTATTACTCTTCTTCCTCTATCGGCGGCGTGACTTCCAACCGGATGCTTTTGACCGTCTGATTATCTGCATCCAGTACAGTGAAATGAAACGCAC
>JBJFHO010000152.1:0-10684 GCA_051893675.1 Ruminococcus sp.
AGGGTGGTGAGAAAAAGCGACAGCTTTTTCGAGGCGGGGCGAACAAGACCGCCCTGCCTTGTGATGCCTTAAAAGATAAGTGAAATTTTGAAAACGTTCCGGTGGAACGTTTTCAATGAGTACTTTTTCACTGCAAAATGATTTGTAACTGATTGAGGCTAATAATCGGATGCTATATACTTCTGGGTTTTCCTTGACGAAAGTGGTTCGGCGAAATTCGCTCGCTTTGCTCGCTGTTTGCCTGGGTTCGCACAAACGCTGTTTTGGGTTTGGCGTACGGGTTACCTTGGAATCCTGAGTTTTTCTTTGCTGGGATGGGGAAGTATTTTAGTAGCGTTTGTGCTCTTTGGGGGATGCTTTCACTTTGCTTTGAGTTGCTTTCTTCCTTTTTCTTTTTGCTGAAAAAAGAAAAAGGAAGCGAAAAAGAAAAAAGAGTTCTCGCTTCGCTCGGATTAGTGTCGGAGTAGTTTCCCGATCTCTTCAACTTGCTTTGCCATAGCGTCAACGGCTGTTTCCGGACAGAATGTGGTATCATAATCATAGATTGCAATGCCGTCCACATTATCCATATGTAACAGCAATTCCACCTGCCGCTGGGGAATATCCAGATGTTCCTGCCACTCTCCACTGCCGCTGCCTGCCCAGGTATCTTCCTTTCCCAGCTTATGCGTGCCGATACCAATCACCAGGGAAACCTCCTCACAAGTGACCGTTTCCGCCCAAAGGGCTGCTGTTTCCTCAAATGGCGCTGTCTCATTTTCAAATCCAAAATATACCTGCGGAATCAACACGTCGCAATACCCCGGTGTATTTGCCCAGCATCGCACATCTGCATACTGACTGTCATAATTCCCATGCATGGTACCTTGTGGACTGATACTCACAATCAGCCCGGAATCTTCCGCTTTTACAGTATCATATAATTGCTTCACCATGGCATTGGTCTGCTCCAGCCGGAATGCCGACAGATCAGACGCACCGCTTTCGGTAAACGCTGCTGCATCAAAGGATGCCTCTGTGGTCGGGTAAAAATAGTCGTCCAAGTGTATCCCGTCCACATCGTATTGGGAGATGATCTCCTCTACGCCGTCTGCAATAAACTGACGCACTTCCGGATATGCCGGATTCAGCCACCAGTTGTTTTCCACTTTTACCAGATATGTGCCGTTTTTCGTGGGATCATTGTACCACTGTTTCATGGTGTAGCAGTCATCCATGGCAGCCATGGTCTCATCCCCAGGGCCTCGCATGGGATTGATCCAGGCGTGGGCGGACAGGTGCAGGGCATGAGCTTCTTCCAGCATGATCTCCAGAGGGTCGTAACTGATATCTGCATCGGCATACTTGCCCATGGGGAACAGCTCGGAGCGATAATAGGCATCCTGATAGGCACGCACATGGAGATAGACCGTGTTAATGCCCATATCTGCGGCGTTCTGGAAACGCTGGCGCATGATCTCCCGGAATTCTGCTTCGCTCTTGCCGCTGAGAGTGTCTGCGTAGTCCATGACGGCAAACCACATGGCGTAGATTGTATCGTAGTTCAGTGTAGTGGATGATGTACTGTTATCCGGCGGCGAGGTAGTTCCGCTGGCAACATGCAGCTGTTCCACACTCTGCACCTGGTCGGCAATATTCTCGCAGAACAGCGCATTTTCCGGAGATGTACGGTTTGTCCTTGCTGTACAGCCGCAGCAGGAAAACAGCAAACAAAGTGCAAGCAGAAATCCTGTGAATCTGGACATGGTGAACCTCCTTGGAATGCATCATTTATGATGCGTAGTGCATAATGTTCTGTCTGCATCAATGAAATCAAAAAAGTATCATGTACTCTATCATATGGAAAAGCGGCTGCTTTCATTCCGGTAGGGCGCAGTTAAGCGAAAAAGTAACAGAAAAAATTGTGGAAATACAGCGAAACACCGAAATGAAAAAAGCACCTTGCAAAACAGCAGAAAAAATGGTATAATAAAACTATGTTTTTTATTGCGGACGAAGCTGTAAAAAGGAGAGATAAATATGTTGTCAGATATTGAGATCGCACAGAATGCCGAGATGGAACCCATTGGGAAAATCGCCGCATCGCTGTCTATTGCCGAAGAGGATATTGAGTATTACGGCCACTATAAGGCAAAGCTGTCTGAGGCACTGTTCCGGAAACTGGATGATCAGCCGGACGGCAAGCTGATTCTTGTGACGGCTATCAACCCCACTCCCGCTGGTGAGGGTAAGACTACCGTCAGCGTGGGACTGGCAGACGCACTGCATCAGCTGGGTAAAAAAACGGTTCTTGCGCTGCGTGAGCCGTCCCTTGGTCCGGTGTTCGGCATCAAGGGCGGTGCTGCCGGCGGTGGTTATGCACAGGTCGTGCCTATGGAGGATATCAACCTGCATTTCACCGGCGATATGCACGCCATTACTGCGGCAAACAATCTGCTCTGCGCTATGCTGGACAACCACATGCAGCAGGGAAATGCACTGCGCATTGATCAGCGCCGTGTGATGCTCAAGCGTGTGCTGGATATGAACGACCGTGCCCTGCGGAATATTGTCATTGGTCTGGGCGGAAAAATTGACGGCGTTCCCAGAAGTGACAGCTTCCAGATCACCGTGGCTTCGGAAGTTATGGCAATTCTGTGCCTGGCGTCCGATCTGGCAGATCTGAAGGAACGGCTTGGAAAAATCCTGGTGGCATATGACCTGGACGGCAATCCGGTCTATGCAAAGGATCTGGGGGCAAACGGTGCTATGACAGCACTGCTGAAGGATGCCCTGAAGCCCAATCTGGTACAGACGCTGGAGCATACACCGGCACTGATTCACGGCGGTCCTTTTGCCAATATTGCGCACGGCTGTAACTCTCTGCGTGCCACAAAGCTGGCGCTGAAACTGGGTGACTACTGCGTGACAGAGGCAGGCTTCGGCTCTGACCTGGGTGCGGAAAAGTTCTTCGATATCAAGTGCCGTTACGGCGGATTACAGCCGTCCTGCGTGGTACTGGTGGCAACGGTTCGTGCCCTGAAATACAACGGCGGCGTGCCGAAAACAGAGCTGACAGAGGAAAATCTGGACGCATTGAAAAAAGGTATCCTGAATTTGCAGGTGCACATTGAGAATATGAAAAAGTACGGCGTTCCGGTAGTCGTAGCGATCAATCGCTTCCAGAGCGATACCGGCGCAGAGCTTGCCTTTGTGAAGGAATTCTGCGAGGGTCTGGGTGCCGAGGTTGCTATGGCAGAGGTATTCGCCAAGGGCGGTGCAGGCGGCAAGGAACTGGCAGAAAAAGTCTGCAAGACCATCGAAACGAAGCCGTCCAATTTCCACGTACTCTACGATACAGACTTGTCTGTGGAAGAAAAGGTGGAGAAGATTGCAAAGGAAATTTACCGTGCAGACGGTGTGACCTTTACCGCTCCGGCGAAAAAGGCGCTGGCACAGATCGAGGCACTGGGCTGCGGCAATCTGCCGGTATGCGTGGCAAAGACGCAGTATTCCCTGTCCGATGATCCGGCAAAGCTGGGCAAGCCGGATCATTTCACCGTAACTGTCCGTGACGTGACGCTTTCCAACGGCGCAGGCTTTATTGTCGTGCTCACAGGCAGCATCATGACCATGCCGGGATTGCCGAAGTCCCCGGCGGCACTGCGCATTGACTGCGACAACGAGGGCAATATTACAGGTTTGTTCTGATACTATTCTCATTTGAAAATCATGATAAAAAATCATGATTTTCATAGCCGCCACAGGCGGCGTATGAGAATGTATGAGACGGATTTTATGCCGTTTTACGGCATAAAATGGCGTGTGCGTTAGCACACACTCTCTATCAAACTATTTCAATCGCTTGATAGAGAATTAGTATGAGAAACGAGGTAGCACTATGGCAAAAGTTGTAGTGACAACAAATGACCCGGCGGAAACCATTGCGCTGGCGAAAATCATCGGCAAACGTCTGCGAGCCGGAGATGTCATTGCCTATTTCGGCGGTCTGGGTGCAGGGAAAACTACCTTTACCCGTGGATTAGCACAGGGGATGGGGCTGCCCGATGTGGTTTCTTCGCCCACTTTTGCCATTGTGCAGGAGTATCACGGTGACGGGCTGTCCCTGTATCATTTTGACATGTACCGCATTGACGGTGCGCTGGATCTGGAATCCACCGGATACTATGACTACCCTCTGGATGAGGGGGTATTTGCCATTGAGTGGTCGGAGAATATTGCTTCGGAACTCCCGGGAAATGCCATACGGATCACCATCCAGCGGCTTTCTGAGATGTCACGGGAGATCACAGTAGAAGGAGATGAGCGGTTTGCGGATCTTGGGAATTGATACCTCCGGCAAGGTGGCAGCGGCGGCACTGTATGACACAGATGCCCGGTGCGTTCTGGCACAGCAGACGGTGTACACCAAGCGAACTCATTCTCAGGTGATCCTGCCTCTGGCAGAACGGATGTTGGCAGATACAGGGTTGACTTGGCAGGAAATAGACGGTCTTGCAGTTGCAGATGGTCCCGGTTCTTATACGGGGCTGCGTATTGGCATTGCGGCAGTGAAAGCAATGGCGTTTGCACTGCAAATTCCCTGTGTCGGTATCTCTACTCTGGAGGGGCTGGCATGGCAGAACTTGTCCTGGCAAGGGATTATTTGTCCGGTTATGCTGGCGAGACAGTCGCTGGTCTATACCGGATTGTATCGCAGTGATGGGACAAAAATGACATCCATGCAGCCGGACGGTATGCTGGAACTGGGTGCATTGCGGCAGCAGCTGGAAGCCCTGGGAGAACCGGTACTTCTGACAGGCGATGGAGTAGAGCTGCTGGAACCAGCGGAGTGGCTGCCCGTGGGGTCGCCTGCGGTACGGCTGCAAAACGGCACGGGAATTTGTCTTGCAGCGGCGGCACGCAGCCAGTGGCAGAAGCCGGAGGAACTGATGCCGGAATATTTGCAGCTGGTAAAGGCAGAGAAGGATTTGCAGGAGAAACGAAAGGCAGAATAAGCTGTTTTCTCTGACCGGGTCTGCCGGGTAGGGATGAATATCGTTCGTCCGGACTTGCAGAATAGATTTTTCGTGTTTCTTCACAAAATTGTCTTGCAATAGAAAGAAAAATATGTTATAATAAAACAATCATATATGACAAAGGAGTCAGATACCCATGAAAATTTGGATCGGATGCGACCATGCCGGTTTTGACCGGAAGCAGGAAGTCATTGCACTGCTGAAAGAGCGTAATTTGGAAGTTGAGGACTGCGGCTGCAACGGAGAGCGGACGGATTATCCTGTCATTGCAAAGGCTGTAGGTACAGCAGTGGCATCCCATCCGGGTGACATGGGCATTCTGATCTGCGGCACCGGTATCGGCATGTCCATTGCGGCAAATAAAATTCGTGGTGTGCGTGCATCCCTGTGTGCAGATGCATTTTCCACAAAATATACCAGATTGCACAACGATGCCAATGTGATGTGCATGGGTGCCCGTACCCTGGGCAGCGGTCTGGCACTGGAACTGGTGGAGATTTTCCTGGACACGCCTTTTGAGGGCGGCAGACACGAAACACGTGTAAATATGATTACAGAATTAGAACAAGAACGGTAATTGGAGGATAATGTTATGGCAGGAATTCATGTAGTAGACCATCCGCTGGTACAGCATAAAATTTCGCTGATGCGGGACAAGACAACAGGTGTAAAGGAGTTCCGGGAACTGACTTCTGAGACAGCAATGCTCATTTGCTACGAAGCAACACGGGATCTGCCCATGAAAGAGGTAACCATTGAGACCCATCAGGGTATTGCAAAGACAAAGGTGATTTCCGGCAGAAAGCTGGCATTTGTGCCTATTCTGCGTGCTGGTCTGGGACTTATCGAGGGTGTGACATCCCTGATTCCGGCGGCAAAGATCGGACATATCGGCATTTTCTGCGAGCCGGGTACACACGATGCAGTGAAATATTATTCCAAGATGCCGGACGATATTGCAGAGCGTGAGGTAATTGTGGTAGATGCTATGCTGGCAACAGGTACATCTGCAATCGCTGCAATCTCTGATCTGAAGGAAATGGGCGTGAAGAGCGTGAAGTTCCTGTGCCTTCTGGCTTGCCCGGAGGGTCGTGACGCCCTGCTGGCAGCACATCCGGATGTGGACATTTACTGCGGCGGCGTGGATGAGACCATGAACGAGGAAGGCTATATTGTGCCGGGTCTGGGCGATGCCGGCGACCGTATCTTCGGAACGAAGTAAACGGTTTTGTTTATAAAAGTCAAAAACGGGTGAACTTTTTGGGTTCACCCGTTTTTTGTGACTATTTCTATTGCCCCTTGTTATGTCAGATATTTTTGCGCATATTCATCAATCTTTTCATAGGAAAGGGTAAGACTGTCCGGATCAAGCAGTAGGTCGTGCCCCGAATTCGGAAAATCAATAAAGCAGTTGTCAATCTGGTACTGATCCAGTGCTGCTTTCAGATCTTGTGCTGTCTGATAATTGACGTATGTATCAATTTCGCTGTGGCAGATAATAGTCGGAACAGCCGTATCTGCATAAAAAATCGGCGAAGCCTTTTCCAGGTATGTCTCTGCATCGGAGATACTGGAAGCGTCAAATGTGTAACCGCACAAACAGGAAACAACATCTGTCATGGGACGATTCAGAATTTCGTCAAGGGGATTGTCGATAAACAGATCTTTGTCAGTCAGGTCGGCAATACCGCTGTAGGCAGTAACACAGGTGACTTCAATATCCGATGCATCTGCCATGGAATAGGAATACAGCTCCGCCATGTGTCCTCCGGAGGACCAACCGATCAACATTGCTTTGTTGGCGGGGATGCCATTCTGATCGGACAGCGTTTTGATGAAATTCAATGCAGATGTGATATCATCAAGCATGTCGTCAATCGTGATGCTTTCAGAGGTGAACCGATAATTCATGGTCGCTGTAATATATCCCGATTCCTGATATCGGTTCATGAATGCATCAGTATATCCATTGGATTTGTCACCTTCAACCCACGCACCGCCGTGGATGAGCAGCAGTACGCCGCCATTTGCATGTTCTTCTGCCGGCAGGATAATATCCATATTCTGATCTGGCTCTTCACCATATGTCAGGTCAGAATATGTCACAAAGGACTCACTCTGGCTCTCACTTTCATTTGCATTCTGACTTTCACTTTCGGAGCTGCATCCGGAAAATGTCAGTACTAGCAGCATAGATAAAATAAATGGAAACAGTTTTCTCATTATGCATTCCTCCATATGTCATGATTATTGTGAAATAATATCGCAGCACCTTGTCGGATCGCCCTGGGTTTTTAGAGGTGCCCTACAGGTATGCTATTCAATCAATACGTTCTGTCACTCATATCGTGCAATTATCTCCAGCGAGACCTCTTTTCTCGTCCGCCGGGTGTCCATTGCACTTTTTTCAATATAGCGGTGGGCTGCTTCTTCCGTCATATTCTGCTCTGTGATCAGCAGGAACTTGGCACGGGACACATACCGCATTTCCTCCAGCTTGGCACGAAGCTTGTTGTTTTCCTTATGCAGCGCCAGCAGACGGCGGTTGAATGCACATCCCGTGCGTATCGCCTGAGAGAAAATCGTCTTGTTCAGGGGCTTCGGCACAACGCAGACGCCATAATCCATGGTGCGGCTGATCATTTCATCGGCAACGTCAGCCTTGCAGATGAGGATGATCCCGGCACAGGTGGATTCGCTCAGCTTCAGAGACAGCTGATAGCCGAATTCGTCCTTTAACGGTGTGTTGATGATAATGAGACTGTAGTCGTCGTGGTGGATCATTCGCCGTGCTTCACTGCCGCTGGAGATGGTAGTGACAGAGCCGCAGCCGCAGGCTTTTAAAAAACTGGTAACGCCGTCCAGCCCCTTGTCAGAGCCGGAGATCAGCAGGGTACGTTCTGAATACACCGTTGTATTCCCTCCTGTTTCTTAATTTGCATGGCGCTTCTCTCAAAAATACCGATCGAAGCAAAACGCCTGTGGGTCGTCGGCTGCACGATATGCTTCCACTTCTTTCTGCATGGCAGCGGAAAAATCACGGATCAGTGTTTCCGGCAGAATGGAGCGGACAAATTCGCTGTTCTGTGCCAGTTCAATGGATTCCTGTAAGGAACCGGGCAGCGTGGGAAATGCAGAGGTGTCGTTTGCGGCATTCATGGTATCTGTCAGTTCCTCGCCCTTTTCAATGCCAGCCATGCCGGCACTCAGGAGCATCTGGAAGGTAATATACGGGTTGCAGTAGGGGTCGGCGGAACGGAATTCGATAGAGGAATCCCTGCCGGGAGAATACAGCAGCTGGATCAGCGGAATGCGATTTTCCTCCGACCAGTTAATATAGTTAGGTGCGGCGCGGAGTCCGAAACGCTCGTAGGAATTGACAGTGGGGTTGGAGAACATGGTGAATTCCCGTACCCGGTTGAGGATGCCGGCAATGAAGGCACGTCCTTCCGGCAGCATGGTCTCGTGGCTTGTACCGAAAATGCTCTTGTCATCTTTTTTGACACGGATGGTGATCTTCAACGCACTGCCGCTGCAATCCGGAAAAGGCTTGGGCATAAAGGAGGCGTAGAAGCCGTTCTGGGCAGCAATGGTTTTGACTACGGTCTTATAATGTACCATATTGTCTGCCGCAGTCAGGGGATTGCTGCATGCAAAGTCGATCTCATTCTGTCCGGGACCGTGCTTGTGGCAGGATGTAGTGGGATTCAGCCCCATTTCATCCAGGGACAGGCAAATCTCACGCCGGGTGTTTTCGCACTGATCCAGAGGTGCGACATCCAGATAGCCGCCCTGGTCGCAGGGAATTCGTGTAGGCTTTCCCTCCATGTCGGTCTCAAACAGATAGAACTCGCAGCGTGTACCCATTTCGCATTGCATGCCGTGGTTCTGGATGGATTTCATTGTCTCACGGAGATTGCGGCGCAGATCGCCCTCATAGGGTGTGCCGTCCATACGGTAAAGGGTGCAGAAGAACCGCACCACACGTCCCGACTGGGGACGCCAGGGCAGCACAGAGAGTGTGGATGTGTCCGGCTTCAGCAGCAGGTTCTGATGGGATGCCTCCAGTAGCCCGGTGGCGTTGAAAGGAATGCCGTAGGTAATGGCACGGTGCAGCTCCCGGGGCATGATGGCAATGTTTTTCATGTTGCCGAATGTATCGCAAAATGTCATGCGGATAAACTTGACATCATTTTCTTCAATGAATTCTAACAGATCTGTCTCAGAAAAAAACATAAGATACCTCCTGAAAGTATACTATTTTCATTATATCGTGTTTTTCTGCATTTGTAAAGAACCGTTTTGTGTGTATTTTATGTATATTTGCCTATGAAGATAGCGTAGAACTCGTAACCTTTGATATCTAAGGCAACACCGCACAAAGAGCGCCTGACGGCTTTGCGCATCATATGCAAGCAAGATGCGTGCCAAGCCGTAAGGCGTGATTTAATCAGTGATTTCTTAAATATACTGGATACTAATGCATTCTGAATGATGGGTAAAATTATAAAATCCATTGTGATTCTCGCTAAATATACAGCTGCTGAATTGTGATAATTCACGATTCCAGCGGATTTGTCGAAAAAACGGGAAAAATACTTGCCAATAAATTGATTTTTTGGTATAATAAAAGGTACCACGCAGATCTGCGGAGGGAATAGAAAGTGAGGAATTTTGTATGAGTGAATCCATCAAGGGCACGATGATCTCCTATCGGCCTGATATAAAGGTACTGGACGCCACCATTCGTGACGGCGGACTGGTGAACAATTTTGAGTTTACAGACGATTTTGTACGCAAACTGTATCTTGCCAATGTCCGTGCCGGCGTCGATGTCATGGAAATCGGCTATCTGGCAGACCCGGAGCTGTTCGATGAGTCCAAGTTCGGCAAGTGGAAGTTCTGCCACGAGGATGCCATCCGTGGTGTACTGGGTGACATTCTGGATCCGAAAATGCAGCTTGCTGTTATGGCAGACGTGGGCCGTGCCAATGTGGAACGAGATCTGCCCGACAAGCAGGACAGCATTCTGGATATGGTGCGTATTGCCACTTACATCAACACCATTCCGGCAGCCATTGAAATGATTGAGACATGTGCAAAGAAGGGCTATCGTACTACTGTCAATATTATGGCAGTATCCAAGGCGCAGGAGTCTGAGCTGGAAGAGGCACTGGAAATGCTGGGCAAGAGCAGCGTGGATGTCATCTATCTGGTGGACAGCTATGGCTCTCTCTATCCGCTGCAGATGCGCCAGCTGGCACAGCGCTATCTGGAAGCTGCGGAGAAATACGGCAAGCAGATCGGTATTCACGCCCATAACAACCAGCAGCTTGCATTTGCAAATACCACAGAGTGTGCTATGATGGGCGTTAGCTATCTGGATGCAACTATGGCTGCTATGGGTCGTGGTGCAGGTAACTGTGCAATGGAACTGCTGCTGGGCTTTTTGAAGAATCCGAAGTATGACATCAAGCCGGTGCTGCGCTTCCTCCAGGATGAAATGCAGAAGCTGAAAAATGATGGTGTGGTTTGGGGTTATGATATCCAGTACCTGCTGACAGGCTATCTGAATCAGCATCCCCGGACAGCAATTGCCTTCACCAAGGAGAAGCGTGAGGATTATTTTACCTTCTTCCAGGAATTGCAGGAAAACGAAGGCTGAT
>JBJFHO010000153.1:0-10672 GCA_051893675.1 Ruminococcus sp.
AAAAATTCCGGAACATAGGTGTGCAGGTTGACTGCGGCACACAAAACAATCCGCTTAATGCTGCTCGGTTCCCCGCCTGACATGGTTCACGGTGCTTTGTTGCACAGGACCCGCACACCTATATTCCGGAATCCGTTCCTGATACCAACGCATCAGATATAAGTATTATATCACATGTCCCACAAAAATGCAAGTGTTTTTTCAAAAAAATTGATGAGGTGTTTGAGATGGCGTTTAAATTCAGGAATGATGGCGTCCGCTGTACTCACATAATAATACATCGCCGCAGGCGATACCGCCATTCCTCATTCCTAACTCCTACCTCCTCATTCACAATCACATTGACATTTCACGGAAAATGTGGTAAGATGAACAACAGATGGAGTCAATGTAAACCATGGCGCATACCCCGTC
This sequence comes from Ruminococcus sp., assembly GCA_051893675.1. Taxonomy (GTDB): domain Bacteria; phylum Bacillota; class Clostridia; order Oscillospirales; family Ruminococcaceae; genus Ruminococcus_C. The sequence continues at coordinate 415 of JBJFHO010000153.1, forward strand.
GAAAAAGGGTTACGCTAACATATATTAAGATATATACGATAGAAAGGAGGTTGGCGTATGAATCAGTTCAGAAGCGGTCTGCATCGTCTGGCACGCTGCTGGAAACCCCTTATGATCTTCGAGATCGTGTGGAAACTCATTACTGTTCTGGTCATTGGCCCGGCATGTGCCGGACTGATCCAGCTTGCCATCCGGGCTGCCCATCTGAAATACCTGACCAACTCCAACCTCCTGCAATTCCTCCGCTCTCCGTGGACTATTCTTCTCATTCTGGTAATACTGGCGGCAGCGTCTCTCTACACCCTCTTTGAAATCGCCGCTGTATGCACCTGTTTTTCCCAGCCGCCCCGGCAGAAGCTCCGTGTGACACTGCGCCGCATGATTCGTGACGGACTCAGTTCCCTGAAACTTTTCTTCCTGGGCGGCAGTCCCTTTCTGGTACTGCATCTGCTGATCCTCATTCCCCTCATGCAGTTTTCTGCTACTTCCGGTATCTTCACCGCCATGGGCATCCCAGATTTCCTCGCCTACTACATGACGAAAAAGGAATTTCTCCTGCCCATCTATCTGGCAGCTGTCATTCTCTGCTGTCTGCTCTCCGTCCACTGGATTTTCGCCAGCGTTCTGTTTACCCAGCGGCAGTGCAGCTTCCGGCGTGCCCACAAGTGCAGCACTGCTCTGGTGAAAGGCAGGTTCTGGCGTACCTTTTTCTCTGTACTCCTGTGGAACCTGTGTTATTTTGCCGTGCTGCTGTTGTTTTTATGCATCGTGACGCTGGTGATCCTCCTGGTGATCCGGGGTACCCACAGCGGTGCAGTGATTTCCTCCCAGGCAGCACGTATCCTGAAACTGCTCATTCAGGCAGTCCTCTGGAGCTTTTCCTTTTTCGCCACGCCCATCTGCATGGCGCATATTACAGCACTTCTGGAAAAACGCTGCGCCCAGATGCCGGAGGTGGTTCTGCCCGATTCCATCCGCATCTCTCCACGGGCATCCCGTCCTTTCCGGCGGAGTACTGCCGTTCTGACAGCAGTCTGCTTCACCATTGCCGCCCTGACGCTGAATGTGTCCTATTTCTACAGTGTTGCTACTGGCAATTCCAGCCTCCAGCTGACTATGTTCCACAAACCTACCATTACCGCCCACCGTGGTCTTTCTGCAAAGGCGCCGGAGAACACGCTCTATGCCTTTTCCGATGCCATAGACGCCGGTGCGGATATGATCGAGCTGGATGTCCAGCAGACAAAGGACGGCGTTCTGGTGGTACTCCACGACCAGAATCTACGGCGTACTACCGGCATGAACCGGAATATCTGGGATGTCACCTATGAGGAGATCTGCGATCTGGACGCCGGAAGCTGGTTCGACCCGGCATATGCCAATGCCCGGATTCCTACGCTGGAAGAGACCCTCCAATTTGTGGACGGACGCATCCGGCTGAATATTGAGATCAAGCCTACAGATCACACCTCCCCTACCCTGGAACAGGATGTTGCTGACCTCATCACCGCATATGGCTACACGGACAACTGCTGGGTCACATCCTTTTCTTATAGTTCCCTCAAACGAATCAAGGAGGCAAATCCGGACATCCGCACAGGCTATATCATGAGCGTTGCCTACGGACAGTTTTATTCCCTGAAATATGCCGACGCATTCAGCCTCAACAAGGTATTTGTCACCAGTCAGGTGGTCAATTCCGCCCATCAGGCAGGCAAACAGGTTTTCGCCTGGACAGTGAACAGTGTCTCCGAAGTGCGCAGTCTCTGCAATCTTCACGTGGACAGCATTATTACAGATGATCCGGTCATGGTGCAGGACGTTGTCTCCCGTTCCAGCACCAGCGAAACCATCCGGACGGTAATGGATTATCTGATCAACTGACGTTTTTTTGAATTTGGAATGAGGAGTTAGGAATGAGGAATGCGGTATCTCCTTCGAAGATATTTTTCATAATACGTGAGCGAAGCGAACACAATCATTCCTCATTCCTAACTCCTAATTCCTAATTTCCACAAAAAAAGGAGGGTTCTATGGAGTTATTCGCCTGCCCCATTCCGGATACGGGAAAATCGGCTGCCCACGATACTGCCCACCAGCTGCTCCGCCGGGTATTGCTGGAGTCCTACGGACTGCCCCTGCCGAAGATTGCCCGTGACAGCCATGGAAAGCCCTTTTTCCCGGACGAACCCGGGATACACTTTAACCTGAGCCACTGCCGGGAACTTGCGGTCTGCGGCGTTTCTGATCGTCCTCTGGGCGTGGATGTCGAGGAAGTACGCCCCCTCCGGGAACGTGTCCTCCGCCGTGCCTTTTCGCCGGAGGAATGCCAGGCTGTCCGGAACAGCCAACAGCCCGACGAATATTTTTTCCGGCTCTGGACATTGAAAGAAAGCTATGTGAAAGCCATTGGTGTAGGCATCTCCTACCCCTTGCAGACCCTCAGCTTTCTGTTGGACGGGGATGGCATCCGATCGTCTGTTTCCGGCTGGCAGTTCGGACAATTTCTGGTGCAGCCGGATTGGGTGGTGTCCTGCTGCGTGGACAGGAACGATACCCTGCCGGGCAAAGTAATTATTTTACCGGACAATTGATACAAAAAACGGTTTCAGCAGCTTTGCCGAAACCGTTTTCTTATTCTGACACTTCCTCCGCCGGTCCGTATTTTGCAATCAGGATCGACTGGGGTTGGTTTTCTTTTTTGTCATATTCCAGCGTGGACAGCACCAGCAGGCGGTCGTCCTCGGTCAGCTCCACCTGGCGCTGCTGCTGGGCGTTTTCCAGAAGCGTATCCAGAAATGCGTCCGCATCATCGACGCCGGACGTGGATTCCTCCAGCAGTTTCTGCAGTTCCGCATCACCCGAAAGGCTCGCCACAATGGTCAGGAGATGCAGCCCGTCCTCCAGAATCAAGTATCCCTGGGACACATCCTGAAACTGGCTCTTTTTCTGGAACGATCGGAGTGACCCGAACATGGTGCCGTTGTTCATATCATGCCCGTAGACCACTGAAACAAAATCGGAAAAATCCGGCGCATTGCCGCTGTACAGAAAAGGCGTGCCATAGACATCGTCCTTCTGGTCGTAGCTATGGTCAATATAATATTCCTCGTCCTCGCTGTACATCACCGGGTAGTCAATGGACGTCCCCGGAATCACAATCCACCCTTTCATATCCGGGTAGGATGCGCTGCCCTCTTCCAGCATGGTCTGCCGCCGCAGCAGATTTTCACGGTCTTCCATTGAAGTAACCGCACTTCCGCCGCCCAGACTGCGGATGGCATCCATCAGGTGGGATTCCCCCGACCCGATATAACGAGACGCACGCAGACATATGGCGGAAATCAGTATGATCACCGCCAGAACCAGACTGACTGCAATCACAATCGCCTGCTTCTTGCGCAGCTTTTTTGGTGTCATGAGCCGAATCCCCCTCCTGCTATATCAATTTATACACATATTATAACAGGTTTTTTCAAAAATGTCAATACGATTTTGAAAAGAAATGGGGATATTCTGGAAGTTATGTCGGATTCTTACGATTCACTGGTTATGGATCAGGTGATCTGCCAGAATCTTCACGCCGATACCGATCAGCACAATGCCTCCGGCGATGCCAGCCTTTTTCTCAAAGCGATTGCCGAAGCGATTGCCAATCCACACGCCGCAGAAGGAGATGACGAACGTCACAATTGCGATGATGGAGACAGAGCTCCAGATCTCCACGTCCAGGCAGGCAAAGGCAATGCCCACAGCCAATGCATCGATGGAGGTGGCGATGGCAAGCATGAACAGCTCACGGTGATCCAGCTTGGCATCCAGCTTCTGTGCAGACGCCGCCTCGTCCTCCTCGTGGAATACATCCCACAGCATTTTTCCGCCGATCAGTGCCAGGAGCACAAAGGCGATCCAGTGGTCAAACGCCTGGATATACCGGGAAAATGACGTGCCCAGCAGCCAGCCGATGAGCGGCATCAGTCCCTGAAATACGCCGAAGTACAGACCGATGACCACCGCCTGACCATATCGCATTTTCCGCATCCCCAATCCCTTACAGATGGAGACGGCAAATGCATCCATTGCCAGTCCCACCGCCGTCAGCAGCAGTTCGATGATACCCATATTCATTCTCACCCTTTCCCAAAGCTTGTTCTGGTATTACTGTATGCAGAATGGCTAAAGTATAGCACAGATCACTGGAGTTTGTCAAGGCAAACTTTTGGAATATGCCGCCAGACGCAAAAGACCCGGTGCAGGATCACTCCCGCACCGGGTCTTTTTATGAAATTCTGTCAGTTCCCCATGGTGTCAGATTTTCATTTTGCTTAGGAAGCCCAGATAGAGCCCTTCAGGGACTTCAGGGACGGAATTACTTCCGGCCATGTGATGTCCATACCAACGGATTCACTTGCATAGTAAACCAGCTGATAGTATGCATCGTCAGCAGTGATGCTGTTGGTAGAAGTGTTCTTGCCTTCCTTACCTTCTGTATCAACATCAGACAGGAAGTAAGCCAGGATCTCCAGGTTTGCATCCTTACCATCGGTGAAGGAAGCATCCATGCCTACAGATGCACTTGCGTAGTAAACGAGTACTTCATAAGCGTCGTCAGCAGTTACCTTACCATTCAGGTCGGTATCGCCCTTTACGCCGATGTAAACTGTTACTGTAGTATCAGCAACTTCTTCGCCCTTGTACAGAACCTTCATCTGCTGTGCTACATACGGCTTGCCAACTGCATCGTACATATCAGCCGGAGTATCATACTCGAAGGTGATATCAGCCATTGCATCTTCGCCGTTTACAGTTGCAGACTTCAACAGGTCAGCCGGATCAAATGCGTTGGTATCTACGGAGAAGTAGAAGCCAGCTGTCTCATTTACTTCGATAACAACTTCATCGTTGCCAGTATCCTCTGTTGTAGAAGACTCTGTGGTGGTAGTTGTTTCCTCAGTTGTGGTTGTGGATTCTTCTGTGGTTGTAGTTTCTTCTGTAGTTGTGGTTTCTTCCGGCTCGGATACAACAACACGGATGTAACCATCTTCCAGAGTTACGAAGTCATCAAATACATGCTGGTTGGAAGCGTCAACATAATCGAAGCGACGGAGTGCGCCAGATGTAGAAGAATCTTCGCCCTTTTCCATCCACTGAACCGGGAACTCATAGTAATAAGTGCCGTCCTCAGCAGACTGGATTGTCAGACCATATTCCTCTGCAATTTCAACAACAGTTGCTTCGTCCGGAATTGCGATAGACAGTGCGAACAGATCGCCCTCAGAAGCTGCCGGTGTAGCAACATCCTGCTGGTTCGAAGCAAAGTCGATACGGTTTGCGTTGTTTGCTACGCCATCGATAGAAACATTCTCGATAACGTTCTGCGGGCTAGCCATCCAGCCCAGAGTCGGATATACTGCGGTGATGCCTTCTGTTGTTACAGAGTAGTCCTCACCGTTGCCGAAGTAGTACGGCCACAGCAGCAGAGCCTTTGTAGCATCCGGCAGATAGATTGCACCCTGAACGCCGAGAGTCGGGATTGCATTGGAGATGCTGATCTTATAGTTCAGATCATCGCCACTTGTACCCTGCTGCGGTGTTACAGTGATCTTATCCAGAGACCATACAGACTTGCCATCCGGCAGAGTTGCAGCCGCGGTAGTAGTTGTAGTAGCCTCAGTGGATGTTGTAGAAGCAGTAGTGGACTCTGTCGTTGTTGTAGTTGTGGTTTCTTCGGTTGTAGTTGTGGTTTCTTCAGTTGTGGTTGTGGTTTCTTCAGTTGTAGTAGTTGTAGTTTCTTCGGTTGTGGTTGTAGTTTCCTCTGTAGTGGTTGTGGTTGTCTCCTCAACTTCAGATACATAGATCTTGATGGAGCCAGGAACCAGATCCAGAGCAGTTTCGTGAACGTCTACACCGTCAGCGTTACGATAGTCGAAGCGCTTAACGTCTACGATCTGACCATTGGATTCGCCAGGATCTGTGCCGTCCGGTGCCCATTCGATCGGGAATTCATAATAAGTGTTGCCATCAGCATCTGTCTGGAGAGTCAGGCCCAGTTCAGCAGCAGTAGCCTTTACAACGTCCTCTTCAGCAATGTCAAATGTGATGGTTGTCAGTACATCGCCAGTTACAGCGCTGGAGCCCTGACCGCTCAGAATGAAGCGCAGGAAACCGTTCTCGCTGTACTCTTCCGCATTGCACTGTGTGGATGACAGATCAGCATATGCGTCACCAGCCATCATCATGTCGCTCAGACCCAGCTCAGCCGGCGGCAGCAGTACCTTACGAACTGCTTCGGAAACCATAACTGCACCAACAACACCGCTGGAGATGATACCATCCTTCTGAGTTACGTCGATTTCAACGAAAGTATCGCCAGGAACAGCAGTTACATCAGCTTCATTGATGAGCCACTGTGTCTTTTCAGTCGGTCTAACAACATCACCTTCAACATAGATCTTGATGGTACCCGGAACCAGATCCAGAGAAGACTCATGAACGTCTACGCCATCAGCATTACGATAGTCGAAACGCTTAACGTCAACAGTCTGGCCATTGGATTCGCCAGGATCTGTGCCGTCCGGAGCCCACTCGATCGGGAATGCATAATAAGTGTTGCCATCAGCATCTGTCTCCAGTGTCAGGCCCAGTTCAGCAGCAGTAGCCTTTACAACGTCCTCTTCAGCAATGTCAAATGTGATGGTTGTCAGTACATCGCCAGTGACAGCGCTGGAGCCCTGACCGCTCAGAATGAAGCGCAGGAAACCATTCTCGTTGTACTCTTCTGCGTTGCACTGTGTGGATGACAGATCGCCATATGCGTCACCAGCCATCATCATATCGCTCAGACCAAGCTCAGCCGGCGGCAGCAGTACCTTACGAACTGTTTCGGAAACCATAACTGCACCAACAACACCGCTGGAGATGATACCATTCTTCTGAGTTACGTCGATCTCAACGAATGTCTCGCCAGGCTCAGCAGTGATATCAGCTTCGTTGATGAGCCACTGTGTCTTGTCGCCAGTCGGCTCAGCAGTTGTGGTGGTGGACTCTGTGGTAGCCTCGGAAGAAGTTGTGGTATCTTCACCAGTGCTTACACCGTCACCAACGACGATCTTTACAACAGCAGTGCTTGCATCCTGCGGCAGAGAATATGCCTCAGACTTCAGCTTGCCGTGGATGGAAGTAGACATATCTTCCAGACGGCCTGTTGCACGCTTTGCATCCTGATCTGCCTTTACTGCATCGAAGTCAGCAGCTGTCGGCAGAGCGATGTATTCCTGATCTGCGTTACGGCTGCAGATCTGTACATAGTATGTACCATCTTCTGTGCCCTGCGGGATTACAACATCGAAGGATGTAAACTTCAGAGCCATGGAATCACCAAGAACCCAGCTGGTGCGGCCGCTGCTTGCCATGAAGCCCCAGCTGTAGAAGTTGTTGATATCCGGGATACAATTCATAACTTCTGTGGAATTCCAGTTCGGAGCCTTTTCAATGAAACGATCATTGGAGAAGCACGGGATTTCCTGAGTTACAGTCTTTTCTACATAGTTGGCACCGTTGTCTGCGCCCTGTTCAATGTAGCTGTAGGTGATGCACGGTGTGCCTGCATCGTTCTTTACAACGTCCAGTGTCTCAACCTTGTGGGACTTGTGGGTAGCTGCATCAGCGCCCTGGTCTGCGTTGTAATCGTCTACGTTTGCGTAGTAGTCATACTCGAAGGTTACCTTGTTCTCACCGGCATAAACCAGGTCAGCACCGAAGATCATGTCGCAGGCAACTTCTCTTGTGTTAACGCTGCACTTTGCATCAGTGTAACGATAGCCCTTAGAGGTCTGCAGCATGGGAGCCAGGCTGTAGATCTGATACTGGGTGTTAACAACAGAACCATCCGGCAGAGTCTTATCCGACGCAGCAGCATCCTTGCTGGATGCATTGAATACGTTGGTGTAGTAGAGAGAGTTCTCGATGGAACCGCCGTTTGCCAGAGTGTCGCCCTTTGTTGCGATCCAGTTCAGTGTAACAGAGTTGATGTAGTTATCATCTGTCCACTCCTCTGAATCAATGTAAACTTCGAGGCTCTTGGTAACATTGCCGGCTGCAACATCGTCCCTGGAGACATTGATGGTCTGGAGACCAGTGCCTTCTTCTTTCAGGACAAAATTGTACGGTGTACCGCCATTGGCTGTCTGGGAAGCATCCACAGAAGCCGCTGCCGGCAGCGCACTCAGCGGCAGGGAAGCTACCGCCATCAGAGCTGCAACGCCGAAGGACAATACCTTCTTTGTTCGTTTCTTCATGTTTTCCTTTCCTTTCCTTCCCGGCAGATGCCGGAAAATACGTATGATGAATATTGCCTATAATCAGGAGACACGTTCCCCCTCGGAACATTTCTCCCAAATATACGTAAAATTGGAGATCCTGCCGGATCCGTGTGCTTATTCAGCCGACGGCAGGGATGTAACGAGGTGTACCAGGAACTTCAGCAGTACGATGGCATCGTTGCTGCCCAGTTCGCCGTTTGCATCGCAGTCAGCGTTTGTTGCGGCTGCATCGCTCAGCTTTACTGCACCGGCAGCTGCCTTGTTCAGCAGAACAGAGTCTGTGATATCCACTCTGCCGTCGCAGTTTACATCGCCGTACAGAACAGAAGAATTGCCGGTAACCTTTGTGGTTGTGGCACCAGTCTGCTCGCCGCCCTGACCGGATGTGGTTGCAGTTGTTTCAGTGGTGGTATCGCCGCCAGAGGTCGTGGTGACATCTGTTGTCACAGCAGTGCCGACTGTTACAGAACCAGCTGTTGTATTGACAGTATACTCAGCGGAATCTGTGCCATAGACATAGCCTACGACCATGCTCTTGTTGTACTCGCCGGAGCCGGTATAGGTCTCACGAGTTGCCGGAGCGAAGTCGATGGGTGTCACTGTGCCGTCAGCTACGCCGGCATTTACGGTACCGCTGAGGGTCAGGATCACGCCGTCCTCTGCGATCCAGGATGCAGAATCCAGGGCTGTTGTCCAGCTGACAATGACCTCCTTATCCCCGATGCTGGAAGAGAAGATGGGAGCCTCTGCGCCGGTGGAGTCACCGCTGACATCCACGTTTGCAGCGTCGCCGATCTCTACCTTGTCGATGGTCAGGACGGTGTTGTCGTAAGTAATTGCAAAGTCAAGTACATTTACCTTTGTGGACGGGATGTCCTCCAGTGTCACCTGTACTGTGAATGCGTCACCAGCCGAAGCAACTGTCTCGTTCGAAGCCTTCAGCGAAACGGACGCATCTGCCGCAGATACACCCATAGAAACCGCAGTCGAAACGAGCATTGCCAACGCCATAACGCCTGCAATTGTTCTTTTTGCCTTCATTTGTTATCCTCCTCTGATTGCTTGTACGCCCGCCGGTGTTCCGGGCCGGCAAGCCTACAAATGATAAAAGTTTGGTCGAAATCTCTGCAAGAATCGCTTCTCAGATCCGTGCTGTTCCAATTATTCTTATTATAGAATATCCCAACAGAAAAGTCAATAGATACGCAAAGTTTTTGTATAAACTGGCTGAATCCGAGATTGCAGAATTGTATAATATCCCAATGGGAGCCGCAAATGCAGCCCCGAACCATGAGGCATCATGCAAATTCTGGGACCTTGTGTATGAAATATTCCACCGTATAACAAACCCGGCGTGCAGTGAGACTGCCATATCCGGAAGCAATATGCTGCGAAAAGTTGTTTGCATACCCCTATGCCGCAGCTGCCGCCGGCGATCCGGGAAAGGGGTCTTTCCGGAGAAAGATCCCGGATCACCGCACTGATCCGGCGTCCCTGGAATCCGGCTGACCGGACGCACAGAAACGTTTATTCAAATTATACTCTAAAATTCGCAATTTGTAAAGAGAGATGCGCATTTTTTGGTAGTATTCCATAAAAAAATTACATGTGTTTCATCATATTGCACAAACATCTGGCGGTATCCAGCCAAAAATACGCCACGATTCACTCATGAAAAGTTGGCATTTCCGAAAAGGTATTGCTTCGTTTCCATATTCGGCGCCATATTTTCGCAAAAATATGGGGTGTTGTGTTTCGGGGCGGTTGATTATGGATGGAGGACATGCACCCAATGTTGCAGAATGCCTGATGGAAATGCAATGTGCGGAAGTGCGGGCGAACACAGTTCGCCCCTACTATTCTGTCACATCTAAAAATGTATCCTACCCGCTTTCAAAAAGGTTGCACAAGCCGCTGGTCCAGCTGAGCACAGCTGG
>JBJFHO010000154.1:0-10628 GCA_051893675.1 Ruminococcus sp.
GACGAAAAATCTGACGGCGCATCTGACGCACAATCTTTGTGCGGTATTGCCATAAATTGCAGAAAACTGCATGAAAAACGACGGGAGGAGGGATTCCATGAGCGCATTGGAAATTATCCTGGGTGCTGTTGTTCTGGCGATCAGCGTTGTCCTCATCATCATCTGCATGATGCAGGAGCAGAAGCCCCAGAACGCCACTGCTGCACTGACCGGTGCAAGCAATGATTCATTCTATGACAAAAACCGTGGTCGCACAAAGGAAGCACGTCTGAAGAAGATCACATTCGTTTGTTCCGTTGCATTCTTTGTTCTGATTTTGTTTATGGATATTGTGATGCCGCTGCTCACCAAGTAAACGAGGCGGCTCTTCGTCCTGTGCTTCGGTGTTTTCCCGGATTGTCGGGAAGCTTGCTGAGGCGCAGGATGTTTTTTTGTGTATGATGGAATGTGTGATTTTTGTTTGTCGAGTGCTCTGCGTTTCCATTTGTAGTACTCAGTCCACACGAAATTTTCTGGACTTAAAAACGAAAAGCGTAGGGCGGGGGCTTGCTCCCGCCGTTCCCGAAAAACCTAAGAGGAAACCCATTGTAGTACAAAGTCCTACTTAAAGCTTTATCTTTCTACAATTGAAGAATTCAGATAAATACGGCGGGAGCAAGCCCCCGCCCTACGCTTCTGATTTCCAGACTAAAGTTTTAAGCGTGACAATGTAGTAGGGGCGACCATTGGTCGCCCGCACATGGTGTTTGTTTTTCATTTTGTAGGGAATAACAGTATACAAACAAAGATTTCCTGATAAAGTAAAGCTTGAGAAAAAGAGATCTGCCGCAATGGGCGGCAGGAGAAAGGAGCCATTGTATGGCGAACACGCAATTTGGCGGTGCTGAGAGTGTCGAAAGCTACCGCAAGAAGATCATGACCATTCTGAAGAAAAACGGACGGACACCCCTGAGTGACCGGGAGCTTGCCACAAAGTGCCGTACCAACCGGGGCGGTGCTGCAAACTTCCGCAAGGCAGTGGATGAACTGCGTCACGAGGGTGCCATCTGCGAACGCCGCCGGGGCTATGTTTCCTCTGCCAATATGGGCTATTACCCGGCAACCATCGTCCGTCTGAGCCGTACTTTCGGTTTTGCACGGCCGGAAGAAGAGGACGCTATGGATGTATTCATCCCCGGCAAATTCCTGCAGGGTGCAATGACAAAAGACCGAGTACTCATCGGCAATATTCCCTCCCGGAGCGGCAAGCCTGAGGGCGAAGTTCTCGCCATTCTGGAAGAAGCGGACAACCGTCTCACCGGCGTTATCGTCAACGAGGACGGCAGACTGATGTTCCGGGCGGATACCATGTCCAAGACGCCTATCCAGATCCAGCGCAAGGACAGTGTACTGTACAACGAGGGTGAAAAGGTGCTGGCAGAGGTAGTCTATCGTGGTCAGCGCCATGCGGAACACAAGGTGAAGATCGTGTTCAGCTTTGGTACCTCCACCCGTGCCAGCGTCTGTGCACAGGCTATGGTGGCACTCCACGGTGTCACAGAGGAATTCCCGGAAGAAGTGGTGCAGCAGGCGGATACCCTTGCAAATGCACCCATTCCGGAAGAGGAATACAAAAAGCGTCTGGATCTGCGTGATACGCCGATTTTCACCATTGACAGTGCCCACTCCAAAGACCTGGACGATGCAGTTTCTCTGGAAAAAACGGAGACAGGCTACAAGCTGGGCGTGCACATTGCCGATGTATCCCACTATGTCCGTCCGAAAACACCGCTGGACGAGGAGGCACTGCGCCGGGGTACCAGTATTTACTACGCTGACCACGTCATTCCCATGCTGCCCAAGAGTTTGTCCAACGGTATCTGTTCCCTGAATCCCTGCGAGGATCGCCTTGCCTTTTCTGCCCTTATGGAGTTGGACGAAAAGGGCGAGATCGTGAAGTATGATTTCCGCAAGACGGTCATCCGTTCAGCAGTCAAGGGCGTTTACAGCGAAGTCAATGAGATTCTGGACGGCACGGCTTCGCCGGAGCTACTGGACAAGTATCAGGATGTTGTGCACATGATTCCCCTCATGGACGAGCTGTGCGATATCCGTCTCCGGGAACGCAAGCTGCGTGGTGCACCGGAGCTGGAAACTGCCGAGGGAAAGCTTATTATCAATGAGGAAGGCGTCTGCGTGGATGTTGTGGCACGGGAGCGTGGCAAGAGCGAATGCATCATTGAGGAGATGATGCTTCTGGCAAACGAGGCTGCGGCAAAAATGGCACGGGAAAAGAACCTGCCCTTTGTCTATCGTGTCCACGACAAGCCAAATGCGGAAAAGATCGAGACTCTGGAGAAGATTCTCCTGCGTCTGGGCGTAGAGGTTCCGGTATTCACGGACATCAAGCCGGCGCATCTGGCACAGATCCTGGACGGCGCACGGGGTACAGAGCTGTATCCGGTACTGAATGTCATGGTACTGCGTTCCATGGCAAAGGCAGCCTATGCGCCGGAGCCCATCGGACACTTTGGTCTGGCACTGAAGGACTATGCCCATTTCACCTCCCCCATCCGCCGGTATCCCGATCTTGCCATTCACCGTATCCTCAGCAGTTACTGCGAGAACCCCGATGCCGAGGCAATACAGGAACGCTATGGGGCATTTGTGGTACAGGCATCTGCCCAGTCCAGTGACACGGAAGTCCGTGCCATTACCCTTGAGCGTGACTGCGACGACTGCTACAAGGCGGAATATATGCAGCAGCATCTGGGCGAGGTTTTCGACGGCATTGTTGCCGGCGTGACGGATTTCGGCTTTTATGTGGCACTGCCCAATACTGTGGAAGGTCTGGTGCATGTGGCTTCTCTGCCGGAAAGCGACTGGATCAACGATGACAGCATTGCCTTCCGGGAAGAACAGGGCACTGCGTGCTATCGTCTGGGCGATACTGTCCGGGTACAGTGTACGAAGATTGACGTAAACAGCGGGAATGTGGACTTTGCTTTGGTGGATGAGGGACATGAGTCGGCGTAACTGCGGCATTGTCCAGTATATACAACATGTAGGGGCGGCTATCAGCCGCCCGTTTTTGTTTGGTTAGGTTTGCCACTGGAGTAGGCGGGCGAACACAGTTCGCCTCTACATAAAACGCCTTCACAAAGAATACTGGAAAAAATAACAATATTTTTCTTGAAAATTATCGCATATTGTGGTATAATTAATTTATTACTATGTTGTTATAGACTTTATATTCGTAAAGGAGCGTCTGCATGATGTTATTTTCACAGAAAAAAATTTTCCGCATTCTGTTATCCGTTTTTACTGCTGTGCTGCTGTGTCTATGTCCTTATCTCCAGCCATTCTGCGCCACAGCTGCAACACTTGCAGAGATTCCCACTGTAACCATAAAACAGCCTGACGGGATTACGCTTCCCAACACAGCCGGAACAATTTCTGTAATCGTATCTGAGCATCCAGTACAAGTTACTATTACAAAGAAAACGCTGGAAGGCACATTTACCTATTATGACGCTATTCTTGCACCACAGGAGGGAACTACTGCCACAGAATATGTCTTTGCGGTGGACTCCTGTGAGTACAAAACTACGCAAACGGATGACAGCAGCAATCCCTCCGGTTCGGGGAACACTTCCGTCCTTTATTATAAATCGCCCTTTTCAGAAGCCACTTATCTTTCCGGTTATCGCGTGACGATTCGTTCCACAGACGCTGCCAGCGAGCTCTATCAAGGCGGTGTCGTTGTTCTTGACCCGGATTTTGAAGGCATTACAAATACCATATACCGTTACAGCATCTCATTTGCAGAGGGAATGCAGAACACAGAAATCCGTTCTGATATATCCACTTCTGTAACTGGTGACAATGCCGAAGCTGAGGTCAGCATAGAATTTCCGTGGAATCCGGTGCTGGGCGACACCAACATTGACGGTATTCTCACCATTGCAGACTGCGTTGTCCTGCAAAGTTATCTGCTGGCAAACACCAGTTTTTCCAAAGCTGCCTATACCTATGCGGATTATAACGGAGATCATAAAGTAGATGGCATGGATTTGGCGGCAATGCGTACCCGTCTGCTTCTGGATTACGGCGAAAATATGATTGTGGACGGCGGTAGCTGCGGTGAAAATGCAACATGGTCTGTAACAAAGCTGCCCAACGGCAATGATTCCGATGCCTTAGCGCTGACGATTTCCGGCGAGGGCGAAATGACAGATTACCGTATAGGCGGTTCCCCTTGGTATGATTATTATGAATCAATACAAAAAATCACTGTTTCTCCCGATATTACAGAAATTTCAGAATATGCATTTTACGGCATGAATCAAACTGTATCAGTTGAGATTCCTTCCAGCGTCACCACCATCGGACGGGGTGCTTTCCTGTACTGTTCTTCCCTGGAATCCATATCCATTCCGGATTCTGTCACTTCCATTGGAAGTGCCGCATTTGAATGGTGCGACCATCTCAAGTCCATCGTCCTCCCCAAGGATATCACAGAGATTTCAAGCCTGACCTTTGCCTGCTGCGAATCCCTGGAGCAGATCACCATCCCCTATAATGTAACATCAATTGGAGACAGCGTCTTTAGCTACTGTTCTTCACTATCCACTATTTATTATGAAGGAACAGAATCCATGTGGAATACCATTTCAATCGGAACAGACAATGACGAACTTTCTGACTGCAAAATCTACTACAATATATCATAACTCTATTTTTTCACACGGAAATCAATTTTTAAATTATATGCTGTGAAATGAATCATTTTATGTAGGGGCGAACATTGTTCGCCCGCCAAAAATCCAGGCAAACCGCAACGGGCGACCAATGGTCGCCCCTACAATAATCCATATTTTGCAAAAATTGATTTCCGTGATTTTTTCACACCCCCTTGCAAAAATCCCGTTCTATGGTATGATATTTTCACAGAAAATCGTTTCGCCGTATTACTCAAAGCAGGAAAGGAGTCGTCTTATGAGCACAAAAGAAAGAATTCATGCGTTGATCGAGCTGATTGACCCTGCTGATCTGGAATTGTTTTATCCCTTATTGCAGCGCCTTGCATTTCCACAGGAAGTACCAAACGATGAAACCATAGAAGCCTTATTGGAATCCGAAGCGATTGCCCATGACCCCAACATAAAAGGTTATACCAATATAAAGGACTTAATGGAGGCATTGGAAGAAGAATGAAGTATGTTGTCAAATTCACTTCCAAGTTCAAGAAAGACTACCGCCTGGCAAAAAAAACGTGGGTACGATATTGGTAAATTGGAAGCTGTCATTGATCTGATCGCCGATGGAACAAAACAGGAAGAACTGAATCAAAAATACAAAGACCATGCATTGTCCGGCAATTGGAGCGGATTCCGGGAATGCCATATCCAACCAGACTGGCTTTTGGTCTATGAGATTTATGAAGATGTGCTCGTTCTTTCTTTATCACGTACCGGTACGCACAGCGACTTATTTCATGAATAATCGGATTTCCACTCTTCACTCAACTTTTTTCACAAACCCCCTTGCAAAAAATCCCGTTCTATGGTATGATAAACATGTACAGCCGGCATTCCGCTGTCGGCTGTTTTTTTGTACGGAAAGACAACGGCACTTCCGATATTGCCCATTTCGTACATGATTCTCGAAAAATAAACATGCAAAGGAGATTTCTACCCATGCAGTACGGTTACTTTGACCTCAAAAACAAAGAATACGTCATTGATCACCCGGATACCCCGGCACCCTGGGTCAACTACTTAGGCTCGCCGGAATACGGCGCCATGATTTCCAACAACGCCGCTGGCTACAGCTTCGTGAAGTCCGGCGCAAACGGCAGAATCAGTCGGTTCCGCTTCAATTCCATGATGGCACTGCCGGGACGTTACATCTATCTGCGTGACAACGATACCGCAGATTACTGGTCGGCATCCTGGCAGCCTGTAGGCAAGCCCCTGGATACCTACAAGAGCGTTTGCCGCCACGGCACCGCTTATACCGTGATTTCCGCAGAATATGCCGGCATTTCCTCTGAGGTGACTTACTATGTGCCCATCGGCGCAACCTATGAGGTATGGCGTGCCGTCATCACCAACAACAGCGACAAGCCCAGAAACCTCTCCACATTCGGTTTCGTGGAATTCACCAACGATAACAACTACGAACAGGATCAGGTCAACCTCCAGTACACCCTGTTTATCACCCGCACCAGCTTCGAGGGCAACAAGATCCTCCAGCACATCAATGAGAACAGCGGCAAGGATGAGACTGGTTCCAACCACAGAGAGCGTTTCTTCGGCATGGTGGGCGCACCGATTTCCGGCTATAACGGCAATCTGGACAGCTTCATCGGACCGTACCGCACCTATTCCAACCCCATCGTGGTGGAACAGGGCAAGTGCACCGGCGAGATGAACTATAACGCCAACGCCTGCGGTGCACTCCAGAGTGACATCGTACTCCAGCCCGGGGAGTCCAAGGAACTGATCTATGTTCTGGGTCAGAAGGACAATGCCCAGGCAAACGAGATCCTGGCTTCCTATGAGACTGCCGGCAAGGTGGACAAGGAAGTGGAGGAGCTGAAGGCATTCTGGCACGGCAAGCTGGACAACTTCCAGGTAAATACACCGTCCGAGTCCTTCAACAACATGATCAACGTATGGAACGCTTATCAGTGCTTCATCACCTTTATCTGGTCCCGTGCAGCATCCTTTGTATACTGCGGTCTGCGTAACGGCTATGGCTATCGTGATACCGTACAGGATATCCAGGGTATCATTCACCTGGATCCGGAGCTTGCTGCGGACAAGATTCGCTTTATGCTGTCTGCACAGGTTGACAACGGCGGCGGTCTGCCACTGGTAAAATTCGACCACAATGCCGGTCACGAGAATACCCCGGACGATCCGGAATATGTCAAGGAAACGGGTCACCCGTCCTATCGTGCAGACGATGCGCTGTGGCTCTTCCCCACCATCCGCAAGTATGTGGGCGAATCCGGCAACAAGGCATTCTATGACGAAGTCATTGTCTATGCAAACGGCGGCGAGGATACCGTCTATGACCACCTGAAGAGAGCCATCCGCTTCTCCATGGAACGTCTGGGCGATCACAATATGCCTGCTGGTCTCCACGCAGACTGGAACGACTGCCTGCGTCTGGGCAAGAAGGGCGAATCCACTTTCGTGGCATTCCAGCTGTACTATGCAATGTCCATGATGCTGGAGCTTGCCGCAGAGCGTAAGGATGAGGAATACATCGCATACCTGACCAAGGCACAGAAGGCACTGGGCGATACCCTGTCTGACTGCTGGGATGAGGATCGTTTCATCCGTGGCATCCGTGAGGACGGCGTTGTCGTAGGTGCAAAGAAAGACCCTGAAGCTTCTATGTGGCTGAATCCCCAGAGCTGGAGCGTCATTTCCGGTTTTGCATCCAAGGAGCAGAGCGACAAGGCTATGCAGTCTGTTGCAGATATTCTGGATACGCCCTATGGTGCAAAGCTGCTGGATCCGCCGTATATCGACAACTATTTCGATGGCGCACTCATGCATATCTTCAACCCGGATACCAAGGAAAACGGCGGTATCTTCTCCCAGTCCCAGGGCTGGCTCATTCTGGCAGAGAGCCTGCTGGGACACGGCGACGCTGCATTCCGCTATTTCGAGGAAAGCTCGCCGGCATCCATGAACGATAAGGCAGAACAGCGTGTGCTGGAGCCGTATGTTCACGGTCAGTTCACCGAGTCTACTGCTTCTCCCTATGCAGGACGTTCTCACGTACACTGGCTGACAGGTACTGCATCTACTGTTATGGTAGGCTGCGTGGAGGGTATCTGCGGTATGCGTCCGGATGCAGACGGTCTGCACATCAATCCGTCAATCCCGGCAGCATGGGACGGCTTTACCATGGAAAAGACCTTCCGGGGCAAAAAGCTGTCTATTACAGTCAAGAATCCGGATCATGTCCAGAGCGGCGTGGCTTCTCTGACACTGAACGGCACAAAGCTGGACAGCGACTATGTTCCGGCTGCATCTCTGGCTGAGACAAACGACGTTGAGGTCGTACTGGGCTAAGCACAGAAACAAATTGAAATGAAAAGAACCGCCTTTCCCCTGGATGCACACGAGGGGAAGGCGGTTTTTGTTTTACGGAAAGATAACGTGAAAATAACCCAATCGTTATGCAATGCAAGGCTTTTTATGCTATAATAGAATCAAAAGCGTCTAAAGAATCACAGGAGGTTCCCATGAAGAAAGCACGCCGTTATCTCTGGATTTTCATTGTTATGATACTGTTTCTTCTTTTCTGCGTCTACATAACTTTCCCCATGTCTCTGGGGAATCATATTTCGGAGAACCAGGCGCTTTCCATTGCTGTAACTGTCTCCGACATGACGGAAAGCGGCATGTCTGCTATGAGCGGTGAAACCTACGAATTTTCACCGGATTCCCAGGAGTTCGAGGAAATTACCGCATTGCTGGATGCGTACATCTATCATTGTAATTTCAAAAGCCTGATTCCACTGGAAAATTACACTTTGGACATACAGACAACCACAGTTCTCATTTCCACCGGAGACAGGCGCATAACGCTGACAGACAGCGGTGATCTGGCAATAGCCAAATACGCTGACGCAGGCGCACGACTGTATTCCATCGGTTATTTCGGAAATGGTAAAGCAAAACAGCTGTGTGGGGAAATACAGGACATCCTGAAAAACTGCACGCCTACGGAGATCATTGCGGATTGATGTGACAACCTTATCTTTCCTGAAAGTGGAATGGGAAGTCAATCATTTTAAAAACGCCGCTTGACAAATGCACACCGGCATAGTATAATAAAAGAAAGAGAGCATACCGAAAGGCGGTCGCTCCCAATTTGAAAAGATTATAGAAATAACCGTCTCATGTTTGGTCGCAGAGGGCGGTTATTTCCGTTTATTGCTATTTTGCAAAACCAAAATGATATCGCAAACAACAGAAATCAAAGTCAGAAACTCGATCCATGTCATAGCAATCACTCCCTTCCGGGAGCCTGGATTGACCGCCGAACGAATATGTACCCGCTTCGGTATACTCATGTTCTCATTATACTGTATTTCTCGTGGAAAGTCAACATAAAAACAACATCTATTACATACAAAAGAGACCGCACGCAAACGCACGGTCTCTTCTTTTTGTATTCTATGAGAAAATTCATCCATCTGTGCACGGAAGCTTATCCACGAGATGCACAAGGAATTGCAGCAAAACAACTGCATCATTTCCACTGAGTGTGCCGTCTGCATCGCAGTCGGCATTTTTCATGGCATCTTCATTCAAGGTAACAGAACCCGAAGCTGCTTTGGAAAGCAGGACGGCATCCAGAATGGAAACCGCACCGTCCAGATCTACATCGCCGTACAGAACGGTACCGGATGCATCCAGTGGAATAAAGGTGAAACCGTTTTCTTCCGCATACTGCTCCGCAGTAGAGCCGACATAGCCACGGATGGTCATGCCCTCAATGGGCGTCAGCGGTGCGTCCAGTTCAAAGCCGTCATATCCCGTATAGCCCAGTGCGGAACCGTCCAGCTGCACATCACGGGAGAGAATGGTCACATCCGTCAGACTGGAACAGGTACAAAAAGCCCACTCCCCGATGGTTTCCACCTGAGACGGAATTGTCAATGACTCCAGTTCTTCACAGCGGAGAAATGCCATATCCTCAATTGTTTTCAGAGATTCCGACAAATACACCCGCTGCACTGTCATCTCCTCAAATGCACTGAAACCGATAGTCTCTACACTGTCCCCTAGCAGGATCTTATCCACCTGCTGCAGCGGAAATCCCCAGAAGGACATATTCACTGCTGTCACACGATCGGAAAAGACCAATGCAGACACCGGTTCTGTCTCGTACAGGCGCTGCAGCATGGGTTCTGCTGCCTCAAACGCTTCCCATGTAATTTCATTCTGCCCCTGGGAAATATCCGTTCCGTCCACACGGCACTCGCCGTCCCGGAAGGTGATGGTAAACGCCGGGTCATTGCTCGTCCATACCACCTGGTCGTCTGTCATTTCCCATGTGCAGTTTTCGTTGAAAGTTCCGCTTACGGTTTCCCCGGCGGAAACCGGCATCCCCGCAGCTGTCCCTACAGCCACCGTCAGCGCCGTACAAAGCGCCGCAATGCTTCTCTTTCTTTTCATTTGGATCATCCTTTCTTGTTTTTCATATTTTGCAGAAAGATCCATAATTTCTGCGTATTTATTATAGCACATTTTTCGTAAATTGTCAAGAAAGTGAGAAAAGTCACTGCGATAATTGATGATAGGCGTAGGGTGGGAACTTGCTCCCGCCGTTCCCGAAGAACCTAAGGAGAACCTATTGTAGGGGCGGATATCATCCGCCGCCGTATTCTCCACAATCACATAAATTCGATACAAATGTAGTACATTGTCACGCTTAAAACTTTACTTCCTGTCTGGAAATCAGAAGCGTAGGGCGGGGGCTTGCTCCCGCCGTATTTATCTGAATTCTTCAATTGTAGAAAGATAAAGTTTTAATACTAATTCTCTATCAAACTATTGACATAGTTTGATAGAGAGCGTGTGCTAACGCACTCGCCATTTTATGCCGTAAAACGG
>JBJFHO010000155.1:0-2288 GCA_051893675.1 Ruminococcus sp.
GTACACCGGATGCTGTCCCATAAATGTCCCAGGTCCTTAATTTGCGACTATACCCAATAGATTATAGACTGTTTTATGCTGTCGCATCGCCATCTGTACGAACCGCGCCGCACCGCCCCAGGAATGTGTGAGGTATGTGACCACAAAATCAGACCGTCTAAGCATCCAGTTATTTCTCCAGGAGATGGCATAGCGTGGGTGTACAGACTCAATCCCTTCCGGAAGCATTGTATCTGCATAGTTTTCAAAACCGCTTAATTTACCTGGCATATAGGCCAGTACTACAGCATAGCCGATATGTGGATATTTGGTGCTCAGATCCCGTAACACGCTGCGTACAATAGCATCAAATTGCCCTTGATTACCCACATAGAACATGTCCACATCGTGGTTTAAAATCAGATCTTCCAACATCTTGCGAAGACGCGGTTTTATCGAGTCTGGGCATTTTCTGTGCCCAAAGAAAGTGCATACTGCCATCGCTCATCACCCCACTAGAAATTACCCGAATATGGGTTAAATCTGATTTTAAGGGTAATTATTTTCAATGTCAACCCGTATTCGGGTTAATAGTTGCTGTTCCGTTGTTATCATCATAATAACCCGCAAATGGGTAAAGATGAGCACGAGGGAATGGCTATGGAGTATTCAGAAATCTATGTAAAACGCATTCGGAAACTATGCAAAGAGCGTGGGATTGCGATAAACCGACTGGCAACGATGAGTGATGTGAAGCAGTCTACACTGGACAATATCGTCAGAGGCTTGACTAAAAATCCCAGAGTAAAAACGCTACACAAAATTGCACTGGCTTTCAATATGACACTAGCTGAATTTTTGGATTTTGACGAATTGAATGAATATTCTTTTGACGACAATACAGATAACGAGACTGAATAATAACGCAAAACAGCCTGGGCTCACCAACAGAGGTGTGAAGTGACGCACAGGCTGTTTTATAATTTTAAGGCCCGGCAGAAAATTTTGTGTAAGCGATTTTCGACAAAGTCAAGAATTTCGCGTAGAAAATACGCACTATTTGGCTTACTTCCCTTGTCCACCGCGTTCCCCGGCGGGCTGTGACGGTATGCGCGCCGGGACAGTGTGAATGCCGTCACAGCCCACCGGGGAATACTAGCCCAAGGGAATTAGCCAGCCTTCCGGTCGGCGAACATGATCTCCAACTGGCTGAGCACCAGGTCCCAGTTCTGACACCGGGCATGCCAGTGCTTCACGATGCGCTGTGACGCCAGATACAGCATCCGGCGCAGAGAATCGTCGTTGGTGAACGAGGGCTTGTTCTTGGTGATCTGCCGGAACTGACGGTTCAAGCCTTCGATGATATTCGTCGTGTATATGATTTTCCGAATTTCCTGTGGATATTCGAAGAAGGTACTCAGAACTTCCCAGTTTTCCTCCCAGCTCTTCACGCAGGAGGGATACTGCTTGCGCCACTTGGCTGCAAAGGTTTCCAGGTTTGCCTCGGCCTCTTCCAGCGTTACTGCCGTGTAAACTTTCTTCAGGTCCGCTACGACCTGCTTGATGTCTTTGTAGCTGACATATTTGGTGGAACTGCGGATCTGATGCACGATGCAGCGCTGCAGCCGGGACTTGGGATAAACCGCCTCAATGGCCTGCATCATGCCGCACAGGCCATCCGTGCAAAACAGATAGACATCCATAACACCCCTGCTTTTGAGGTCATTCAGCACATTCAGCCAAAATTTGCTGCTCTCATGCTCGCCGATCCAGACGCCCAGGATATCCTTCCGGCCGTCCATGGTGATGCCAAGAACCACGTAAGCTGCCTTGGTTACATACCGGTGGTCTTCCTTGACCTTGTAGTGAATGGCGTCCATGAAGATGAACGGATACACGTGTTCCAGAGGCCGGTTCTGCCAGGCCGTGACCTCCGGCGTGATCTTTTCACAAATCTTTGTCACCAGCTCCGGGGAGATTTCCACGTCATACAGGCTTTTGATCTGCTCAGCGATATCCCGCTGACTCATGCCGCAGGCGTACAGAGACAAGATTTTGTCCTCCATGCCGTCCGCATTGCGGTCATATTTGCCGATGATTTTGGGCTCATAGGAACCGTTGCGGTCTCTAGGAACTTTGATGTCGATCTCGCCCAATTGGGTCTTGACGGTCTTCCGGGAATAGCCGTTCCGGTAGTTCCGGGGTGTTCCCTCCGGCTCCTCGGAACGCTGGCACCGCTCCCGGCCCAGTTCCGCGTCCATCTCCACTTCCATGACCTGCTGGATCACATCCCGGAACATTTCTTTCAT
>JBJFHO010000156.1:0-10538 GCA_051893675.1 Ruminococcus sp.
AGTGACGAAATGATAGCGGCAAATTCTTCAACAGGTTGATATGGGATTAGTATTATAATGGTGCGGAGCCCGGGAGTCGAACCCGTGTGCCTCCGTCAGCCAATAACGGCGCTCCATCCGATGAGCCATCTCCGCATTCTTATTGCAAATCCTGGTTTTGGGTTTTCCGCATCTACCTGATACATCTCCATTATACCACACTATCCGCCAAATTGCAAAGAAAAAGCAGACCGCATTTTTTGTGCAGTCTGCCTGTTTTCTGCTATGTTCGCTTTGGGTTCAGTAGTTACTGCAGCCTATATTTTCGTGATAAATTCCTCAATCAAATGGTTGACTATGTCAGGTTCATCTGTATTAGAATTGTGCCCTGCATCCTTGATCCATTCAATAGGTATCCCGGTCTTTTTATGCCATGCTTTATTGTACCTGATGCAAGAACCAGCATGATCTTTTTCCCCACAGATTAATAAAGCTGGACAGTTTATTTTATATGGCAGATCAGCTTCCATTGCATCTGCCAGCATTTTAAAACCGTGCCCTGACAACCTGGCATACCTTTCCTGATCTCCATCATATTCCATCATAATATCATACATAAGTTTTCTTCCATAGTCAGAAACAGCCACACCATTTGTACCGGATTTCAAAAGCGATTTCCACGGATAATGACGGTAAACAGGCTCCATTCTTTTCAGAAGCCAAATCTCCACAGCAGTTACATATTCCCGTTGCAATGGAGCTGAATCAATGGAAATAAACCCTTTCATTTTATCGGGGAAAAGCTGGGCAAACGCCTGACCAACATAACCACCCATAGACTGTCCGATGATGATCGGGTTATCGAAGCTTTCCTGACACAATATCTGATTCAGCCAACGAGCTTTATCTTTCAGATCAAATGTAAACTTAAAAGGCCATGAAGAAGCATGGCCGGGAGCATCCCATACAAAAATCGGAAATTTCCCCTCAAAAAACAATACCTGTTTATCAAATAGTCTATGGTCGGCAGTTAAACCCGGTAAAAATATCAATTGCACATTTGTGTTTTCTGCTTTTTTGCTGATCCAGTAATGCAATGTTCCGCAAGGTGTCCGATACATTTTTTCTATCATAGCTGTTATCCTCCACAAATCCCTTTTTGTCATTCAAGCTGTACCAAACTAACTTGAACTATCTCCATTATACCACACTATCCGCCAAATTGCAAAGAAAAAGCAGACCGCATTTTTTGTGCAGTCTGCCTGTTTTCTGTTATATGTGTTTCCGTTCCGCAATCAGTGCAGATTGGTATAGCCCATGAGGAATTCATCCACTTCCCGTGCGGCTTCTCTGCCCTCACGAATTGCCCATACCACCAGAGACTGCCCACGATGCATGTCGCCGGCTGTGAATACACGATCCACATTGGTGCGGTAGTGCCCTGCTTCCGTTGCAACATTGGTGCGTGGCGTCAGTTCTACGCCGAAAGCGTCTGTGACATATGCCTGCGCTCCCAGGAATCCGGCTGCAATCAGTACCAGATCTGCATCCAGGATCTGCTCACTGCCTGCGATTTCCTCCATGCGCATCCGTCCGGTTTTCGGATCGTGCACCGACTGGAGCTTGATGGTCTCCACTGCACGGACATGGTTCTTGTCATCCTTGATGAAACGCTTTACTGTAGTCTGGTAGATCCGGGGATCATGGCCAAAGACAGCAATCGCTTCTTCCTGACCATAGTCTGTCTTGCAGACACGGGGCCACTCCGGCCAGGGATTGTTTTCCGCACGGCTGTCCGGCAGCTTCGGCATCATTTCCAGCTGTACCACGGATTTGCAGCCATGACGGATGGCTGTGCCGACGCAGTCATTACCCGTATCACCGCCGCCGATGACGATGACATTTTTATACTTGGCACTGATATAGTAACCGTCTGACAGGTTGGAATTGATCAGGCTCTTTGTAGTCGCTTTCAGGAAGTCCACTGCATAGTAGATGCCATCTGCATCCCATCCCTCTGCTGTGATATTCCGGGGATTGGACGAACCGCACGCCAGGACAACTGCGTCATATTCTTTCAGCAGCTGCGCAGCGGTGATATCCTTACCCACGTCCACACCTGTGCGAAACTCCACGCCTTCGGCTTCCATCATATCCACACGGCGCTGTACCACAGTTTTTTCCAGCTTCATATTGGGGATACCGTACATCAGCAAGCCGCCCACACGGTCTTCCCGTTCAAATACGGTGACATGGTGTCCACGTTTGTTCAGCTGCAATGCAGCTGCCAGACCCGACGGACCAGAGCCGACGATGGCAACACGCTTTCCTGTGCGTACCTTGGGCGGATTGGGCTTGATGTGTCCACTGGCAAATGCCTTTTCAATAATGGCATATTCATTTTCCTTGACTGTCACCGGGTCATCATAGAGACCGCAGGTACATGCTTTTTCACAGAGCGCCGGGCAGACACGGGAGGTAAATTCTGGGAAGCAGTTTGTCAGCAACAGACGGTCTGCTGCTTCATCCCAGAAGCCCTTGTATACCAGGTCGTTCCACTCCGGGCACAGATTGTTCAGCGGACATCCGGAAACCATGCCAAAGATCGGCTTTCCTGCCTGACAGAACGGAACGCCGCATTCCATACAGCGTGCGCCCTGCTTCTGACGCTCTTCGTCCGAAAGGGGCGTGTGGAATTCACGATAGGTCTTGATTCGTTCCAGCGGCTCCTGTCCCGCATTTTCGACTCTCTCATATTCGAGAAATCCAGTTGATTTTCCCATGATCGTTCCTCCTGTTAATTTCTCGTATTGGCATAGAATGCCTCAATCTGTGCTTCTTCCCGGCTCATGCCCTCTGCCTGGAACACTGCAATGCTGTCCAGCATCTTTGCATAATCATGCGGTACGATCTTCTTGAACTGAGGCAGATAGCCCTCGAAGTCCGCCAGAATCTCCTTGCCGAGTGCCGAATCTGTCCATGCCACATGCTCTTCAATGAGACCACGAAGCTGTGCGATATCCTCCGGTCTTGTGACGCTGCTGAAACCAACGAGTGACTTGTTCAGCTTGGTATACAGATCATTTTCTCGATCCAGAACGTAGGCAATACCACCGCTCATACCAGCTGCGAAGTTCTTGCCCACTTCGCCCAGGATGACTGCGCAGCCGCCGGTCATATATTCGCAGCCATGCTCGCCCACGCCTTCAACAACAACAGATGCGCCGGAATTTCTGACGCAGAAGCGCTCACCGGCAACACCATTGATAAATGCTTTACCGCTGGTAGCACCGAAGAGTGCCACGTTACCGATAATGATATTTTCATCTTCCTTGAACTGGGAACCCTTGGGCGGGAATACTGCCAGCTTACCGCCGGAAAGTCCCTTTCCGAAGTAGTCGTTGCTGTCGCCTTCCAGTGCTAGCGTCAGTCCCTTCGGAATAAATGCGCCGAAGCTCTGTCCGCCTGCGCCGGTACAATGTACCACATAGGTATCATCGTCCAGGGTGTTGTAATATTTCCGAGTGATCTCTGCACCAAACAGCGTACCCAGAGCACGGTTCAGATTGCTGACATTGATACTAATCTCCTTGTGCTTCTTCTTTGCCAGTGCTTCCTTCATCTCCGGAATGATCACGGTTTCATCAATGGTCTCACCCAGCTTGAAATCGAATACATCTTCCGGTACAAAGTGCATCTTGACATCGCTCTCCGGCTTTGCATAGGGATTGGTCAGAATACGGGACATGTCGATCTTGCTCTCACGGCTGCCTGCCGGGTACTGCTTCTGTACCAGCAAATCGGAACGACCAATCAGTTCGTCAACAGTGTGAATCCCCAGCTTCGCCATGTATTCCCGCATTTCCTGAGCAATAAACCGCATGAAGTTGATGACATACTCGGGTTTTCCGTGGAAACGCTTACGGAGCTCCGGATTCTGTGTGGCAACACCTGCCGGACAGGTATCCAGATTGCAGACACGCATCATAACGCAGCCCATGGTTACCAGCGGTGCTGTTGCAAAGCCGTATTCCTCTGCACCCAGCAGTGCGGCAATCACAACGTCACGTCCGGTCATCATCTTACCATCTGTTTCGATTACAACCTTAGAACGCAGATTGTTCTGAATCAGAGTCTGATGTGTCTCTGCCAACCCCAGTTCCCAGGGCAGACCTGCATTGTGAATGGAACTGCTGGGCGCTGCACCGGTACCGCCGTCATAGCCGGAGATCAGGATGACACCTGCGCCTGCCTTTGCAACACCGGCAGCAATGGTGCCGACACCTGCTTCAGATACCAGCTTTACAGAAATTCTCGCCTTTTTATTGGCATTTTTCAGATCATAAATCAGCTGTGCCAGATCCTCGATGGAGTAGATATCATGGTGCGGCGGCGGAGAGATCAGGGCAACACCCGGTGTGGAATGTCTTGTCTTTGCAATCCAGGGATAAACCTTCTTTGCCGGCAGATGACCGCCCTCGCCGGGCTTTGCACCCTGTGCCATCTTGATCTGGATTTCCTTTGCAGAGGTCAGATACTTGGATGTTACGCCAAACCGTCCGGATGCCACCTGCTTGATGGCAGAGCACTTATCGACTGCGCTGCCGGAGGTAACGATACGTTCCAGATCTTCACCGCCCTCACCGCTGTTGGACTTGCCGCCGATACGGTTCATGGCGATTGCCATACACTCGTGTGCCTCCTGGGAAATGGAGCCGTAGGACATAGCACCTGTCTTGAAGCGGCGCATAATGGACTCGACACTCTCTACCTCTTCCATAGGAATGCCGCCATCCTCTGCGAACCGGAAGTCCAGGGTACTGCGGAGTGTCACATGCCGATCTTCTGCATTGACACATGCAGAATACTGCTTGAACAGATTATAATCATCCCGCCAGGTTGCCTGCTGGAGCAGATGAATGGTCTCCGGATTGTACAGGTGATCTTCCTGATTGCTGCGAGCTTTGTGCCAGCCCACACTGCGCAGTCCCTCATCCATGCCGAGGTCGTTGGGATCAAATGCATTCTCGTGCATTTCCATACTGCGCTTTGCAATATCATCCAGATCAATACCGCCGACACGGCTGACAGTATCCGGGAAGAATTCCTGCATTACGCTTTCGCTGATACCCAGTGCCTCAAAGATCTTGGAGCCCTGATAGGACTGGATGGTGGAAATACCCATCTTGGAAGCGATCTTGACAATACCGGAAACGACTGCGTCAATATACGCATTGCTTGCCTGGGAATAATCCTTATCTACCAGTCCACGGTTGATCATATCATACAGGGAATCCAGTGCCAGATAAGGATTGACTGCACTTGCACCGAAGCCCAGAAGTGTTGCAAAATGGTGTACCTCGCAGGGCTCTGCTGTCTCGATAATGAGAGAGATTGCCGTATTCTTTCTGGTCTTTACCAGATAGGTCTCCAATGCTGCAACTGCCAGCAGGGACGGAATTGCCAGGTGATCCCGGTCTACGCCACGGTCTGTCAGGATCAGGATCGTTGCGCCATTTGCATGTGCTGCCTCTGCCTGCTCATACAGATGCTCAATGGCATCGTGCAGAGGTACATCCTTGGTATACAACATGGAGATATCAGCAGTTTTCAGCCCCTCGATCTTCATATCACGGATCTTCATGAGATCCAGATTGGTCAGAATCGGATTGTTCACTTTCAGAACACGGCAGTTACGCTCATCTTCTTCCAGAATATTGCCGGCAACGCCCAGATAAACAGTCGTATCCGTGATTACTGATTCCCGGATGGAGTCAATGGGCGGATTGGTTACCTGTGCGAACAGCTGCTTGAAATAATCGAACAGAGGCGGATTCTTTCTGGACATTGCCGGAATGGGGGTATCTGTACCCATTGCGGAAGTCGGTTCGCCGCCGTTCAGCGCCATGGGCACCATGACATGATACAGGGAGTCATAATCATAGCCGAAAGCACGCTGGAGGCACAGCAGTTCCTTGCCGCCGTGACGGAAGGGACGCTTGTTGGGAATGGTCAGTTCCCGCAGTTCAAAGAGATTATGATCCAGCCATTCGCCATAGGGCTGACGCTTTGCGTAGTAATTTTTCAGAGTATCATCATCAATGAGCTTGCCCTGCACGGTATCCACCAGGAGCATTTTACCCGGATGGAGACGTTCTTTCTTGATGATCTTCTCTGCCGGGATATCATCCAGTGCGCCTACCTCAGAGGAGAGGATCAGATAGCCATCGTCTGTGACGTAATACCGTGACGGACGCAGACCATTCCGGTCCAGCACTGCACCCATCACGTCACCATCTGTAAAGATGATGGAAGCAGGACCGTCCCAGGGTTCCATCATAGTTGCGTAATACTGATAAAACGCACGCTTTTCACGGCTCATAGTGGGAATATGCTGCCACGGCTCAGGAATGGTCATCATGACCGCCAGAGGCAGATCCATACCAGACATGGTCATGAATTCCAGGGTATTATCCAGACGTGCCGAGTCGGAACCAGTTACATCCAGCATAGGCAGGATATCCTTCATGCGGTCGTCCAGAGCTTTGCAGTGGAGAATGGATTCCCGGCTGAGCATCTTATCCACGTTACCGGTAATGGTATTGATCTCACCGTTGTGTACCATCATGCGGTTCGGATGAGAACGCTGCCAGCTGGGATTGGTGTTGGTACTGAAACGGGAGTGAACAATACCAATAGCAGAATGATAATCCGGGCTGTTCAGATCGTCATAGAACAGACGGAGCTGATTTACCAGGAACATACCTTTATATACAATGGTACGGCTGGAGCAGGAAACCACATAGGTCTCCTTATTCCGCTTTTCAAAGACCATCCGGGCAATATAGAGCTTCCGGTCAAAGTCCAGACCTTTTGCGCAGTCATCCGGCTTTTTGATGAATGCCTGCATAATATGTGGCATACTATCCAGTGCCTTTGTACCCAGTACATCCGGGTTTACCGGTACTTCACGCCAACCGAGGAATTCCAGCTTTTCCTCTTTCAGTACATCCTCAAAAGTCTGCATTGCCTTCTGATATTTCTCCTCCGACTGGGGGAAGAAAAACATACCGATACCATATTCCCGCTTATCCCCGATGGGAATACCAGCCTCTTTTGCTACCTTTGAAAAATAGGTGTGCGAGATCTGGAGCAGAATGCCGACGCCGTCACCGGTCTTACCCTCGGCATCCTTACCAGCTCTGTGCTCCAGCGTTTCTACAATACGCAGTGCGCTGTCAACTACCTTGCGGTCAGTCTCGCCGCTCATGTTGACAACGGCACCGATACCGCAGTTTTCATGTTCAAAACGTGGATCATACAGACCATTCTTTGCAAATGGCTCCTGTGTTCTGTAATTATCCATGGTCACTTCTCCCTTGCTTTGATTTCGTGCATCCTGCAGTCGGCAGGATATCACAGCCGCAAAAACAAAAAAGTGCCTACAGAACAGAACCTAAACAGTTCCATTCTGTAAGCACCATTGCTTCCTTCTATGACAGGCTCACATCATGAGCCCTTTGGTTATTCTTATTATAGCGCATCCTGATGGGTTTGTCAATAGGAAAATCTGATTTTTGCCGAAAAAAATAAGATTATATGCGATTTTATTTTTTATAAAAAAGAATTTGGCGTAGATTTTTTTGATAATGTCAGTGTAGGGATGCTTTTGAAAGTTTCCGTGCGAGAAACCGAAGATAAATAAGGCGGTTTCATAATATTTGACAATGTTATATAAAGATTAGCGTCAGTACGCAGCCGGATTTTCTCCCTGAGCGATGCATCATTGTTTTTCTTTTACTTCAATCTGGATAAACTCCACTGGTACAGATTTTGTCAGCCATACACCATTTACGGACAGGTAGAAACGATATCCTTTCCGATACATTTCCCCTGATGCAACGGTGAAAACAACTGGTTTTCCATGTCTGGTTCCAACGTTCACCGCTGATCCGATATCCTTGGACAAATGTACATACAGTCTGCTTTTCGGCTGCAATCCCTCTGCACAAATGGAACGAACATATTTCTCTCCAGTGCCATGATACAATATTTCAGGCGGAATGGCTTCTTGCAGTTCCACATCCACATTGATGGAATGACCCTGATTTGCTCTGATTTTTGTTTTATCCGGATTGAAGCTATACCGCTGCTTATTATCGTGTATTACAATTTCTTCCAACATAGGCATGTCTATATGGTATTTGCCTGTATTATTGATACCAGTGATCAGTTCACCAACGTTTGCCCAGCCATGATGGTCAAGAGAAATTCCGATCGCCTCTGGGTGATGGCGTAGAATCAGGCTGATAAATCTACCTATTTTCTTGTAATCCAAACGACACACCTCGTTTCCCATTTTCTTTGGTTTCTTTCTATGCTGGCAACAATCATGTCATTAATAGTTTTTCGGTTATTATCTACAACATGGGTATCACAAAAAAACTCCCGAAACCTACAAAGTTTCGGGAGTTTTTGGCGGACAGGGAGGGATTCGAACCCTCGATACGCTATTAACGTATACACGAGTTCCAGTCGTGCGCCTTAGACCAGCTCAGCCACCTGTCCATCATATAAAGCTTTCTGCGCTAGGCAGTGGTGCGAGTGACGGGACTTGAACCCGTACGCCGAAGCACACGCCCCTCAAACGTGCCTGTCTGCCAATTCCAGCACACTCGCATTCATTTGTCGCATTCAGCTTTATTATTATATCAAAAAATGCGGCGCTTGTCAACAGTCAAACACAAGTTATTGTGTTTATTTTTTGTAAAGATAAATCGTATATTATGCAATTTATGTAAATTTCAGCTAGAAGCGTCTATTGAAGCACAAAAAAAGAGCACCTCCCAACCGGGAAGTGCCCACATTTCATCTGCTCATTTATCTCAGATGCCGTTTTTCTGCAAAAAATTGTTTGGTATCCATTGCTACGATTCCCGACAGTGCCAACAATGCAATAACATTCGGGAACGCCATCAGTCCGTTAAAGATATCTGCGATATCCCAGACAGCCTCAACAGTCAGATACGGTCCGATAAATACAGCTGCAATGTACAGCCAACGGAATACCAGAGTCAATGTATGACTTGCCTTGCCGCGCAGATAGGTCAGGCAGCGCTCCGAATAATAACTCCAGCCCAGGATCGTTGTAAATGCAAAGAAGATCAGACATATCATCAGCAGGAAGGAAGAAATCTGACTGGGGAACGGCAGACCATACTGAAATGCTGCGTCTGTAATCTCCACGCCTTCCAGATCCGGATTGCTCCATGCACCAGAAATGACAATGGACAGACCTGTCATGGTGCAGATCACGATGGTATCAATAAAGGTACCTGTCATCGTTACCAGACCCTGACGCACCGGTTCCTTGGTACGTGCTGCAGCAGCTGCAATCGGTGCAGAACCCAGACCAGCTTCGTTGGAGAAAATACCACGTGCAACACCCTTCTGCATTGCTACGATCATAGCACCCAGTGCACCGCCGGCAACTGCATCTATGCCGAAGGCGCTGCGGACTACTTCAACAACCGCACTGGGAATTGCAGTGACATTGCATACCATAATAATCAAGCAGCAGAGTACATAAGCAATGGCCATAAATGGTACAACGACCTGGGAAATCTGAGAGATACGCTTGATACCGCCAATAATCACCAGTGCTACACAGATCGTCACAATCAGACCTACGATTACGGTTGTCCAGGTATATTCATTGCCAAACAGAGTGAAAGCCACGCCGGATTTATCCGGGTCAAAGAAATTGTTCGATGCCGAAGTGATACCATTGATCTGTGTAATGGTGCCGATGCCCATCAGACCTGCCAGCGTACCGAACAGAGCGAACAGTTTCGCCAGCCACTTCCAGCGGGAACCCATTCCTTTTTCAATGTAGTAAAACGGACCGCCTAGATAGTGTCCATCCTTGTCCACTGTCCGGTATTTGATTGCCAGAAAGCCCTCGGAATATTTCGTTGCCATACCGAACAGCGCTGCGATCTCCATCCAGAACAGTGCACCGGGACCGCCGGCAGCAATGGCAGTTGCAACGCCTACGATATTACCGGTACCAATGGTAGCAGACAATGCAGTACAAAGGGCACCGAAGCTGGTAACTTCGCCGTCGCCGTTCTCCTCGTTCTTCACCATGAACTTGAGCGCTTTGCCCAGATGGCGGATTTGGAGTCCACGGACACGAATCGTCAGCCAGATACCGCACAGCAGGATCAGGACGATCAGCGGAATACCCCAGACCCAGCTGTCGATTTGTTTGATGACAGATGTAAATGTTTCCATACAGAATACACTCCTTTAATTTTTCCTTTTTCCGACAAAATCAGAAAAAATGCGTTTTATTATATCACATTCTCCTACTTTTTTCAAGCAGAATATTATGATATTATCTGAAAAGTTACAATTTTTCTCACATTTTTACGAAAAAAGCCCGACCAGACCGAATGGTACTCCCATTCAGCCTGACCGGACGCCTTTGTCCATATTTTCTTTTAGAGCCTGTTTAAAATCTTCCAACAGCCGTCTTTTCGGCATCTTTCCGCCCT
>JBJFHO010000157.1:0-10533 GCA_051893675.1 Ruminococcus sp.
AAGAACCGATACCGTTCCTTTACAGCTGCCTCATAGGCATGCATGGTTTTCTCATACCCCAAAAAGGCAGAGATCAGCATGATCAGCGTACTTTCCGGCAAGTGGAAATTGGTCACCAGTCCGTCCAGTACCTTGAACTCGTAGCCCGGGTAAATGAAAATATCTGTATAACCATCATCTGCTACCAGTTCCCCATTATGCGCCGTTGCAACGGCTTCCAGCGTCCGGCAGGAGGTTGTGCCTACTGCAATAACACGTCCGCCGTTTTGCTTCGTCTCCCGGATCATATCCACCGTTTCCTGGGACAGATGATAGTGCTCACTGTGCATTTTGTGCTGCAATACGTCATCCTCTTTTACCGGACGGAATGTTCCCAGTCCCACATGCAGCGTCACATATGCTTCCTTGACGCCCTTATCTTTCAGCTTCTGGAGCATTTCCTTTGTGAAGTGCAGCCCGGCAGTGGGTGCCGCAGCAGAACCCAGCTCTTTGGAATAGACCGTCTGATAACGTTCCTTATCTTTCAGCTTCTCGTGAATATACGGCGGCAGAGGCATTTGTCCGACTTCTTCCAGTGCAGTGTAGAAATTCCCCTCACAGGTAAACTGCACGATCCGGTTGCCGTCCGGCTTCACCTCCACGACCTCACCGATGAGTCGTCCGCCGCCAAAGGAAAATTTCACACCGACCTTTGCCTTTTTCCCAGGACGACAGATGATCTCCCACAGCTTATCCCCTTTCTGCTCCAGCAGCAGGAATTCAATAAACGTACCGTTATCCACCTTCTCGCCGTACAGACGTGCCGGCAGGACTCGGGAGTCATTCATAACCAACAAGTCTCCCTCTTGTAAAATATCACAGAGATCGTAGAAATGCTTGTGCTGTATCTCCCCTGTCTTTCGGTCGATCTGCATCATCCGGGAGTGGTCTCTCGGCTCGATAGGCGTCTGGGCAATGAGTTCTTCCGGCAAATCGTAATAAAAATCTGATTTTTTCATGGGCTTCTCCTGTTTTTCGCAAAAATAATATTGACAAATTCCCACAGAAATGATATCATAGGAATAGGTAGAGGCGCACTCACGATCAGTATGCTCTGACAGGATACCATTCCGCTATGATCGAAGCAGAAAGGCGTGCGTGCCGAAGAGGCTGTACCGGTGACACAGCTTCTGGGCATATTTCCGAACAGGAATATGACTGTCATCGTTATGATGGAGTGCTATCAGCGTCATGCTTTTGCATCACGCAAATGATTCTATTCTATTATATCGCATGAGCCGCCGGTTTTCAACCGGTTTTTTCATATTTTTAAGATTTTTTTGGAGGAATGACGAAAATGAAACAGTATCAGGTTGGCATTATCGGAGCAACTGGTATGGTCGGACAGCGTTTTGCAACACTTCTGGAGAACCATCCCTGGTTCCATGTCGCAGCTCTGGCAGCTTCTCCCCGTTCAGCCGGAAAGACCTATGAGGAAGCTGTCGGCAGCCGCTGGGCAATGCAGACGCCTATGCCCGCAGCAATGAAGGATATGATCCTGTTCGATGCAACAGCAGATGTGGAAAAGATCGCCGGCATGGTGGACTTCGTATTCTGCGCTGTTGACATGAAAAAGGATGAGATCCGTGCCCTGGAAGAAACCTATGCAAAGGCAGAATGCCCGGTGGTTTCCAACAACTCTGCACATCGGTTTACACCGGATGTTCCTATGGTCGTACCGGAAGTTAACCCGGAACACATTGAGATCATCGAGAGCCAGCGCAAACGTCTGGGTACAAAGCGAGGCTTTATCGCAGTCAAATCCAACTGCTCCATCCAGAGCTATGTACCGGCACTGTCTCCCCTGCGCAAGTATGGCATCAAGAACATTCTCGCCTGCACCTATCAGGCAATTTCCGGTGCCGGAAAGACCTTTGAACGCTGGCCGGAAATCCTGGATAACATCGTTCCCTACATCGGCGGCGAAGAAGAAAAGTCAGAGAAGGAACCGCTGAAGGTATGGGGCAAGATCGAGGATGGCAAAATCGTCAGCGCTGACAGCCCCCTGATCACTACCCAGTGCCTGCGTGTACCGGTTTCGGATGGTCACACTGCTGCTGTCTTTGTTTCCTTTGAGCAGAAGCCGTCTAAGGATGAGATCCTGAAGATCTGGGAAGACTTCAAGGGCGTTCCTCAGGAACTGGAACTGCCTTCCGCACCGAAGCAGTTCATCCACTATTTCCAGGAAGACGATCGTCCCCAGGCAAAGCTGGACCGCAACATCGAAGGCGGTATGGCTGTTTCCGTAGGCCGTCTCCGGGAAGACACCATGTTTGACTATAAGTTCGTATGCCTGTCCCACAATACCCTGCGCGGTGCAGCCGGCGGCGGTGTTCTGCTGGCAGAACTGCTGGCAGCAAAGGGCTATTTTGACTAATGTCCGAGACATTGTCTATCCGCAGCGCATCTCCCGAAGATGCCGGAGTGATCTGCGGATTCCTGCAAAAACTGCTGCAAATGGAGGAAGAAATGGATCCCCATTTCAGCGGCACTGCTACTGATCCGGACACCATGCGTGAAATGCTGGAAGAACGCTCCGTCTGTGCACTCCTGGCATATCAGGGAGAAATCCCGGTGGGTGTGGCAGTTTATCATACCTATCGGCTGGCAGGTGCCATGGGAAGACGGGTCATTTATCTGGAAGAATTATTCTGCGAGGCATCCTGTCGGGGTACCGGTGTGGGATATGCACTGATGCAGAAACTTTGTGAAATCGCAAAGGAAATGGACTGCGTGAAAATCGAGTGGAAATGCCTGACGGAAAATCATTCTGCCATCCGTTTCTATGAAAAACTCGGCGCAGAGATCGACCCTGTTCTTGTCACATTTACGTGGAAAAAACCGAATTTTCTCAAATAAGCATATAACAGAAATTGCCATCAGGAGGTAATTGTTATGAAAAATACCATTTTTGAAGGTGCTGGCGTTGCCATTATCACCCCCATGCTGGAAGACGGCTCTGTGGATTTCGATGGACTGGGAAAGAATATTGATTTCCAGATCGAAAACGGAACGGATGCCATTATTATCTGCGGCACGACTGGTGAATCGTCTACACTGGATGACGAAGAGCACCGTGCCTGCATCCGTTTTGCTGTAGAGCATACACACAACCGTGTACCGGTCATTGCCGGAACCGGCAGCAATGACACCAAGTACGCCATTGCCCTGTCCCAGGAGGCACAGGAACTGGGCGCAGATGGTCTGCTGGTTGTCACACCTTATTATAATAAGGCAACACAGCGTGGTCTTGTGGCACACTACAATGCCATTGCAGACAGCGTCAATATTCCCATTATCCTGTATAATATCCCCAGCCGTACTGGTGTCGGCTTTGAGATCGGTACCATTGCGACACTGGCTGAACACAAGAACATCGTGGCTGTCAAGGAAGCAAGCGGCAACATCGGCTATACTGCAAAGCTGGCTGCAAAGTGCGGTGACAAGGTGGATAT
Organism: Ruminococcus sp.; assembly: GCA_051893675.1. Classification (GTDB taxonomy): domain Bacteria; phylum Bacillota; class Clostridia; order Oscillospirales; family Ruminococcaceae; genus Ruminococcus_C. The sequence continues at coordinate 3,495 of JBJFHO010000157.1, forward strand.
CTACAGCGGTAACGATGATATGATCGTACCTATCATGTCCCTGGGCGGCAAGGGCGTTATCTCCGTTCTGTCCAATGTGCTCCCGAAGGAAACACACGACATGACACAGTATTGCCTGAACAACAACTTTGCTGCGGCAACAGAGCTTCAGCTGAAGTATCTGCGCCTGATCAACGATCTGTTTATGGAAGTAAACCCGATTCCGGTAAAGGACGCTATGAATCAGATGGGTATGCCGGCTGGTCCGTGCAGAATGCCTCTGTGCGATATGAGTGATGAGCACAAGGCTGCTATGCGTGAAACACTTCTGGCGTATGGACTGATCTCCTGAATCCATGACAGGAAGTATAGAAAAGAGGCAGAATATGACGAAAATAGTAATATGCGGTGCCAATGGTAAAATGGGTCACACAGTCGCTTCCTGCATTGCAGGACGGGATGACTGCACTGTTATCGGCGGCATAGATGCTTATACCGCACAGTACGCAGACTTCCCCATTGTGGAAAAACCGACTGCACTTGCAGAGGTACCGGATGTCATCATTGACTTTTCCAATCCGTCTTCCCTGGATGCTCTGCTGGAATATGCACTGGTGAACAACGTGGCACTGGTTCTGGCAACCACAGGTTACAGCGACGAACAGATCAGCAAGATTCAGACTGCTGCACAGCAGATTCCGGTATTCTTCACTTTCAATATGTCCCTGGGCATCAATCTGCTGGTGGAACTGGCAAAGAAAGCCGCTTCCATTCTGGGCGGACAGTTTGATATCGAGATCGTGGAGAAGCACCACAATCAGAAAATTGATGCGCCCAGCGGTACTGCCATTATGATCGCAAACGCTATCAACGAAACGCTGGACAATGAATACCACTATGTCTACGACCGCCATGCAAGACGCATGAAGCGTGACAGCAAGGAAATCGGGATGCATTCCATTCGTGGCGGTACGATCGTTGGCGAGCACGATGTGATCTTTGCCGGCAAGGACGAAGTGATCACGCTGTCCCACAGCGCTGCTTCCAAGACTGTCTTTGCAGTGGGTGCAGTGAACGCTGCCGTATATCTCTGCGGTAAGCCTGCCGGGCTGTATGATATGAAGCAGCTGGTTCAGGAATAAAAGAATAATATAAAGATAAGGGGCTGTTGCAGACAGTTAAAATCCAACAGGAAAACGGTGCGATGTGGACATCAACCTGTGAACCAGGATTTTACTGTTCTTGCAACAGTCCCTTTCTTTTTGAAACGAAAAACGAGACAGCTGCCGTCCGGCAATTGTCTCGTTTTATGTTTTTTATTAGGTATCAATCAGCAAAAACTTATGCCTGTGTTACCGGGAACGGTGTCGGATCGCTGCCGACAGACTGCTGTGCATAGTATACCAGAATCAGGTATGCGTCATCAGCATTGATATTGCCGTCGCCGCTTACATCAGCATTCTTCTGCTGTGTCTCATCCAGTGTAGAATCGCCGCCAACAGATGCAGTTGCATATTCCTTCAGTGCCAGATAAGCATCGTCAGCATCTACCTTGCCGTTTGCGTCGATATCGCCATAGGATGCTTCCGGCTGTTCAGCTCTTACCAGACCAGATACGGTAAAGTTAACAACGAGCTTGTCCCCGCCGTTCAGACCGCCTTCCGGCTCATTGGTAATATCTGTTACGCTGTTGCCCCAGACATTGTAGAGGTTCATACGTAGGCTGACGCCGTCATTTTCCTTGGAGAATGCACCTTCAGAAGGACCGTTGTATTCAATCTCAGTTGTGGTACCGTCAACACGCTCGATGATAACAGAATTGATCTCAATCTTTGCAGTACCGTCAGTCCACGGATCCTTGCCGTCTTCTACGAATGCATAAGCATTGATGTTGGTGGACAGAATCAGGCACTCGATACTGCCGGAACCCTGTACCATGGTAACATCGACAGAATAGTCACCGTCACCTGTAATGCTGGCTTCTGTACCAGAAATATTATTCTTTTCTGCGACAAGTGCAGCATCCTCAGACTCAGAGACCCACTTCATATCAGCACCAGCCTGCAGGCACAGCCATGCAGTATACGGTGCTTCATCTGTTGCATCCAGTGCAGAAGCAGACAGCGGCATTGCACTTACAGTAATTGCAGCGGCCAGAACGGCAGCAATCTTTTTCAAATTCTTCATAGTTGAATCAGACTCCTTTTTCAAAATGATATGATTATTATAGCACATTTCCCGAAAAAAGTCAACGGGTGATTTTCATTTTGACAAATATGCTTTAAAAAAGCTTTTTTACCGCTTATTCCCTTGCGATTCTTCACTTGTACTTGCTTTTGCAAAGAAAACCGGAAGAAAAAAGAGGAACATTTCTTTTTTGGAGAAACAGCTTGCCTTTTGGAAGAATTTCTGGTATAATCCCTTTAGCCCGGCATCCCCTGCCGCACCGGAACGGAAAAAACATAGTCATCCATGACGAAGCCGGAACCGATGTCTGTCACCTGAGAGCGAATGATCTCCATGCCAAAGTGTCTGTAAACTGCGATTGCCTGATCGTTATGCTTATTGACTGTGAGCCAGACGGAAGATGCACCGCTTGCTCTGGCAATATCCTGCACTTCCCGGAACAGCACAGACGCCAGTCCTTTTCCACGATACGCTTGTTTCAGATACAGCTTGGAAAGAAACAGACTGCCGTCCGACTGCGGACATACACCAAAATAACCTGCCGGCTCATCCTGGTACGGGAAAATGTAGTACTGATAGCCCTCAGCGATCTGCTTTGTCAGGGCTTCCTCCGACTGGAATTTTTCCACCATATAGTCGATCTGGGCTTCTGTCAGCAGACAGGGGAAATATTCGTGCCAGATCTCATTTGCCAAAGCAGCAAGTTTCTGAATCATATCAGGTGCCTGAACAGAAACAAATGCATACATAAAATCATTTCCTTTCCGATCATAGAAGCCTCTCTGCGCAGGTCATTTGAAAAGCGCAAATTTTGCCTCCCAGGCTTTCGATATACAAGATATTGTGTTTGGAAGATGCAAAAGATACAATTTGTTGTGTTTGAAAACACAAACATACAAAATTTGCTTGACAGCGGCACAGAGAAGCGGTATAATAATACCTACAGTCATCATAACACATATCAAGAAAAAATGCAAGCTGATCCCTTTGATGCAGCCTGTTCATGTTTGGAGGAGAAAGCTGTGAAAATTATCAAGCGAAGCGGAAAAGAGGACGTCTTTGACCGCATCAAGATCGAAGCTGCTATCAGTAAGGCAAATATTACGGTGATCGAATCGGAACGCCTTACGGATGAAGCAATTCGTAAAATTGCAGAGGAAATCGAACTGCGATGTGATGGAATGAATCGTGCTGTGGATGTGGAAACCATCCAGGACTGGGTGGAACTGGAAATCATGAAGCACGGTGCATACACAGTTGCCAAGAACTACATTACATATCGCTATGAGCGAGGTCTGCTGCGCCAGTCCAATACCACGGATAAAAAAATTCTCAGTCTGCTGAATTTCGAAAACGAAGAAGTCAAGCAGGAGAATTCCAACAAAAACCCTGTGGTAAACAGTGTACAACGTGATTACATGGCGGGCGAAGTCAGCAAGGACATTACGACCCGCTTCCTGCTGCCCCACGATATCACTGATGCGCACAAGGAAGGGCTTATTCATTTCCACGACGCTGACTATTTTGCACAGCATATGCACAACTGCTGTCTGGTGAATCTGGAGGATATGCTCCAGAACGGCACTGTTATCAGCGAAACTATGATCGAGAAGCCTCACAGTTTTTCCACTGCCTGCAATATTTCCACGCAGATCATTGCCCAGATTGCAAGCTCTCAGTACGGCGGTCAGAGCATTACTCTGTCACACCTGGCACCCTTTGTCCAGGTCAGCCGTGAAAAATTCCGCCGGGATGTCCGCCGGGAATATGAGCGTCTCGGCAAGGAGGTGGATGAGGAAACCATTCACCGTATTGCAGAAATGCGTGTACGCAACGAGATTATTCAGGGCGTACAGATGATCCAGTATCAGGTCATCACCCTCATGACCACCAACGGACAGGCTCCTTTTGTCACTGTCTTTATGTACCTGGATGAAGTACCGGAGGGACAGACACGGGATGATCTGGCGATCATCATTGAGGAAATGCTGCGTCAGCGTATCCAGGGTGTGAAAAATGAAAAGGGCGTATATATCACGCCGGCATTTCCGAAGCTGATCTATGTTCTGGAAGAAGATAATATCCGAGAAGATTCCAAGTACTTTTACCTGACAGAGCTTGCAGCCCAGTGTACTGCAAAGCGTATGGTTCCGGATTATATTTCCGAAAAGATTATGAAGTCCCTCAAGGAAGGCAACTGCTACACCTGCATGGGCTGCCGTTCCTTCCTGACTGTATACAAAGATGAAAACGACAAATACAAGTTCTACGGCAGATTCAATCAGGGTGTTGTGACTCTGAATCTGGTGGATATTGCTTGCTCCTCCGGCGGTGATGAGAAACGCTTCTGGGAGATCTTCGACGAACGACTGGCACTGTGCTATCGTGCGTTGATGTGCCGTCACAACCGTCTGAAAGGTACGCCCTCTGATGTTGCCCCGATTCTCTGGCAGTACGGCGCACTGGCTCGTCTCAAGAAGGGGGAAACCATTGACAAGCTTCTCTACGGCGGCTATTCTACCCTTTCTCTGGGCTATGCCGGTCTGTGTGAGTGCACACGCTATATGACCGGAAAGTCCCATACAGACCCCACAGCAACCCCCTTCGCACTGCGTGTGATGCAGCATCTGAATGATACCTGCAAGCGGTGGGCTGAAGAGACCAATATTGCATTCAGCCTCTACGGCACGCCTCTGGAATCCACAACTTATAAATTTGCACGCTGCCTCCAGGAACGCTTTGGCGTTATCGAGGGCGTAACGGATAAGAACTACATCACCAACAGCTATCATGTCCATGTGACAGAACCTATGAATGCCTTTGAAAAGCTCTCCTTTGAAGCACAGTTCCAGGAACTGTCCCCGGGCGGTGCCATCAGCTATGTGGAAGTACCCAACATGCAAGACAACATCCCGGCTGTCATTGCAGTGATGCAGCATATTTACGACAACATTATGTATGCAGAACTGAACACAAAGAGCGACTTTTGCCAGGTCTGCGGCTATGACGGTGAAATCCAGATTGTCGAGGATGACGGCAAGCTGGTCTGGGAATGCCCCAATTGCGGCAACCGGGATCAGGATAAGCTGAATGTGGCACGCCGTACCTGCGGTTATATCGGCACCCAGTTCTGGAATCAGGGACGTACCCAGGAGATCCGGGATCGTGTTATGCACCTGTAAGGGGTGATAGAAATGTATTATGGTTCGATCAAGTCCTGCGATATTGCCAACGGGACTGGCGTCCGGGTATCCCTATTTGTGTCAGGATGCCGGCACTGCTGCAAGAATTGTTTCAACCCAGAAACATGGGCGTTTGACTACGGTACACCGTATACAGATGAAACCACCGCACAGATTCTGAAGCTTCTGGAGCCGTCTTATATCCGGGGATTGACCCTGATCGGCGGTGAGCCTATGGAGCCGGAAAATCAACCTGTTCTTTTGGAATTAGTGCAGGCAGTCCGGCAGCAATTCGGGAACACCAAGGATATCTGGTGTTACACCGGATGTGTGCTGGAACAGGAGCTCCTTGCGGAAAGTCCCTATCGCTGCAGTGTGACAGATGCACTCTTGCAGGAGATTGATGTGCTGGTGGACGGTCCCTTTGTGGAAGAACAGAAATCCCTGACGCTTCCCTTTCGTGGTTCGGAAAACCAGCGGCTCCTAAAGCTGCGTGAAATACTATAACCTATGAGAAAAGCGGAACAGTTCCCCATGAACTGCTCCGCTTTTTTTGAAACATGCTTATGATTTCGATTGTGCCGCAATTCTTTGGAAAAACGCCGCTTCTTCCTGATTACAACGCATCCCGTTTTCGCTGTAAAGGTTCAAATGGAACACATGTCCGTCCTCCGGTACACCTTCGCCGTATTCCGCAAAGACAAAGGGAACACCGCATGTCTCCAGTCTTGCTTTCATGGGCAATGTACATGGATAAAGCCCGTCATTGACGCTTGCCATCAGATAGGTGGGCGGGAACGCACTGTTCATATAGGACAGCACCTGTTCAAACAATTCCAGCTGCTTCCCCGTCGTCTCCTGCACGTAGAGATTCCGATGGGCATCCTCTGTCATTGTCATATCAAAGAGTCCGCAGTTCAGTGCTACAGCATCCGGCAGCTGGTCATAAGTCGCAAAGTCCAGCTGACGGCGATATGCCGGCTCTGCTGCCAGTATGCAATATTGGCTGACAAGCTGTGCTCCGGCAGAGTCCCCCACCATAAACCATGGTGCATCCGGCGTTGTATAGTCCTTGCGATGTGCCAGCGTCCAGCGAACCACATGGCAGACATCCTCAATGGCAGCCGGATAAGGCTCTTCCGGCATCAGGCGATAGTTACAGTTCACTACCACAAAGCCCATCTTTGCCAGATGCATACAATAAAACCGATACAGTTCCTTATCTCCGTAAAACCAGCCGCCGCCGTGAATGCTGATAAGCACCGGCAATCCGTCTGGCGCATTTTCCGGGCGGTATACATCCAACAAATGGGCTGTGGTACCGTCAGAACAATATGCAATATCCCGGAACGCCTCTATTCCCTCCGGTTCTGTTAAATCATGATCTCGCTTTGCATCACCTGCTGCCCAGGCAATGCGCTCCTGCTGTATTTCTTCCAGTGTCACAAGTTATCCCTCCAGGTTCTTCCATTATACGCAGCACAAACCGATCGTGCTGTACTGCTCTTATCATATCATATTTTTTGCGATTTGGCAATAGTCCCACAAAAATCAAATTGATTCGCCTCGTTTTGTGTGAAACAGATGAAATTTTCCAACACCCTTGACAAACACAGAAAAATAGTTTACTATATAACTAGTATTCTGTAACATCTAAAAATGTATCCTACCCGCTTTCAAAAAGGTTGCTC
>JBJFHO010000158.1:0-2253 GCA_051893675.1 Ruminococcus sp.
GGACCTCGCCAGCATTTTTGAAAAATTGCTGGATCAAAAAACTTCATTGCCAGGCCGCCTTTTTGAAGATGGGTGGGAAATATTCTTCGATGTTGCGTTTTTATCCTAGGCCTTCCGCTTGTGCAAAGGTCATGCCGGGATGCAGTGCCATATTCAGCGAGCACGCCAGCAAATCCCCGGCATGATCAATGAGCCTGTCCACATCTCTGGGCGTTACCATCATATTGGGACGATTTTTCGGTACGCTCTTGCCGTAAATCCCCTGCACTGCCGTATGCAGATCCACCACTGTCGGCACACCCAGTGCTACCACCGGTACACCCAATGTGCGCTTCGACAATTCCGCACGATGATTTGCCACGCCGCTGCCCGGCGAAATACCGCTGTCACTCATCTGAATGGTCGTTCCCAGACGTGACAGCTCCGCACATGCCAGAGCATCCACTGCCACAACTGCTGCCGGCTGCACCTGGCGGCAGACCGCCTCCAATAGTTCCGCCGATTCCATACCGGTCTGCCCCAGCACACCCCCGGCAAGAACACATACCGGACGCAGCTCCGGCAGATATTCCAGCTCCTCCTTACTGAGAGCCGTGCGCAGATGACGTGTTGCCAGCACTTTCGATGCCACACGAGGCCCCAGCGCATCCGGCGTAATGGCACGGTTCCCCAGCCCGGCAACGAAAACGCATCCCTCTTTCGGCAAAAAGCGCTCCAGTTCAGTGGCAAGCTCCTCTGCCATCTCCTCATACTGGGCACTGTTCCGTGAGAGCGCCTCTGCCTCTAAAGTCACATAGCGGCCTGCCGGTTTTCCGATGGGTGCGCCGCAGGTATCGTTCTTGATGCGGATCTCTGTGACGGAAAAGGCTTTTCCACGTGTTTCCTGTGTCACGCCGGGCAGCTCCGGTGCGGCGGCGGTGCGCTCTACGGCAAGGTCGGTACGAATGGCATCCATGTGAGAAACCTCCTGTTTTTGTGCAATCTGCTGGCTTTTCACGTCAAAATATTGTCGGCTTCCTCGAAAATACCTATTGCATTTCGGCGTGTTCTGTGGTATAATAAAGCTTAGTCACGGTGTTCTTTCGGAGAACACCAGCATTTGGTCGTTCCATCTGCAAGGGATTTTTTCCAGCTGAAAACGGTACCGTGTCAATGCTGTTTTTAGTGTATGACGACAACTTTCCGGTTATTCGAGGAAATTCCGACCATACTATCTGAAAAGGAGATCTTAACTATGCCGAATATTCGTTCTGCAAAGAAGCGTGTAAAGGTAAGCGCTACAAAGACTGCTGCCAACAAGGCTCGCAAGTCCAACCTGAAGACCATGATCAAGAAGGCTGACGCTGCATGTGCAGCAAACGCTGCTGACAAGGAAGCTGCAGTACGCGCAGCAATCAAGCGTGTTGACCAGGCTTGCGCAAAGGGTCTGATGCACAAGAATGCTGCTGCTCGCAAGAAGTCTCAGCTGGCTAAGAAGCTGAACGCAGCTGGCTAAGTTTTAGTGCCAAAGCCATAACAACAAATCAGAGCGCATACCATCTGGTGTGCGCTCTTTTTGTGCAATAAAAATGTAGGGGCGGATATTATCCGCCCGATTTTGCATGGATTTGTTTGTTTACAACGGCAAGCCGAAGCTCACCTGCAAGGCATGATCTACCCTTGTCATAGACGGTTCATCCAGTTCGCCCATACGGTCTTTCAGCCGCCGTTTATCCAGGGTGCGAATCTGTTCCAGCAGCACCACGCTGTCCTTTGTCAGTCCGCAAGTTGCCGCTTGAACGTCAATATGGGTGGGCAGCTTTGCTTTATCTTTCCGGCTGGTGATCGCCGCCGCAATGACAGTGGGACTGTGCCGGTTTCCGATGTCATTCTGCACAATAAGTACCGGCCGGACACCGCCCTGTTCCGAGCCCACAACCGGGCTTAAATCTGCATAATAAATTTCGCCACGCTTGACCAGCATGGGAATCCCTCCTTATCCATGATGGTTTCCGTAATTCAACGCCGGCTGTACCACTGTTTGCCGGTTCGCTGTTAGTATGCCCGTTCCCGGACATTTTAAACGCATCCGGCGTTTGTTCCATCATATTCCTGGAGGGAAAAGTGCGTTCCTATAATGCAAAAACATGTTAAGGCAATACCGCACAAAGATTGTGCGTCAGGTGTACTCTACGAGCATAAACTTTGTCAGATTTTTCGTCAGATGAAACAAAAAGCGGAGTGAATACTTTGTGTATTCACGAGCATTTTTGT
>JBJFHO010000159.1:0-10448 GCA_051893675.1 Ruminococcus sp.
GAAACCATTTCTGTAAGTTAAGCCTTGTAAACGTCCCGGTGGGACGTTTACAACGTGACTAATGTTTCACGTGAAACAAGGGAGGGATAACAATGAAAGTGTACATACAGTCCTATTCCAATGGAACGCCGCATAATTATAATTTCATGAATGCATTTCAGGGATTCCGGGAAATGGGATTCGAAACAATACCCTTTTCGGATACAGCGCAATTGCAAGACGGACAGCCAGAAGATATCGTGGTAGGCTACGTGGGTACGATACGCCAACGATTGAAACAGCTAAATCGACAAATCACAGAAATGGATTATCCGGAGGAACTGTCTGATTATCTCGGACGAAAAGTCTGGAAAACAACAATGCTGAATGTCAGCAATGCACCGGAAACATGGCCTGTTTTCGTGAAGCCATTGGAGGATAAACAATTCACAGGCGTTGTTGTGCATTCGACAAAAGATCTGATCGGATGCGGTATACAGGGTGTAAATCAAGAAGTGTACTGCTCGGAAGTCCTCGATTTTAAAGCGGAATGGCGATGCTTTGTGCGATATCAGGAAATACTGGATGTCAGACCGTATAAGGGCGATTGGCGATTGCACTATGACAGCACCGTCATTGAAAATGCAGTCCGTGATTATCATGCGGCACCTGCTGGATATGCCATTGATTTTGGATTGACGCAGGACGGTCGCACACTGTTGTTGGAAGTAAACGATGGCTATGCGCTTGGATGCTATGGGTTGATGCATTTGCATTATGCAAAATTATTATCTGCCAGATGGGCAGAGATGACAGAAACTGATGATGCATGTGCATTCGACAGATAACAAAACGCAAAACAAATGTTTCACATGAAACAAATCAAGAGGTGAACCTATGAAAACCTGGAAAAAAATCGCACTTGTCACGCTGTGCAGTCTATTTTTACAGTTGCTGCACTGGGTGATCTATCAATGGACTTCCTTCCCGGCAGGACTGCTGTTTCTCACGCCATTGCTGCTGTGTGGGGGGTACCACGTGTACCAATCGGATACCCTGGAAAACCGGGGCATACGCCGGCTGCATGTATTTTTCGGCGGCATATTGATTCCCCTGGTGCTCAGCGTGCTGGTATCCCTGGGAATGTTCCTGCATAACCCGGATATGTCCCTGTACCACCCATTCCAAGAACCCGAGGGCGGTGCTGCGGAAACGGCGGCGCTCTATGCCGGCCGGATGATGCTCACTTCCCTGTATCTGCTGATTTTTTCCGGCATTGACGTTCTGCTGCTCCATTTGCAGGACAGCCGCCGGGAGCGCAAGTCTGCCGGAGGTGCCCCATGATCTGGCTTGGGCTATTGGGAATATTGCTTCTGCTGATGCTGCTTTGGCTTTGTGTGGAGCAGAATATGCTGCTGGTGCGGAAAAAAAGGATTATGCTGGAGCGATTGCCACAGGAATGGGACGGTGTAAAGCTGCTGCAAATTTCGGATATCCATCACCGGGAACTGGGACGGGAAAACTGTCGTATCGTCCAGAAAGCACGGGAATTGCAGCCCGATTATATTGTGATCACAGGTGACCTCATCTCCCGGGATATGCAGGATTTCACCGGAACTGCGTCACTTTTACGGCAGCTGCGCAATATCTGCCCGGTGTATCTTTGCCCGGGAAATCATGAGCTGGATTTGTCTCGGGGCGTATGGATGGAACTGCAAAAAGTCATCGGTGCATCTGGCTGTCGGCTGCTGCTGAATGAAACAATTCCCCTGACACGCAGCCCCGGCGGTGCGCCATTATATCTGGCAGGCGCTACGCTGGCATCGAATATTTATCGTGACGAAAACAGGGGATTTCGCAATCTGGCGGAATATACTGCTGCCAATCTGGCACAGGCGCTGGGGCAGTCTCAGGGGTGTACCATCCTGCTGGCGCACAATCCTTTTCTGCTGGATACCTATGCCGGATGGGGTGCAGATCTGGCACTGTGCGGTCATGTTCACGGCGGTCTAGTGCGTCTGCCTCTGGTGGGCGGTGTATTGTCTCCGGAGCGGCGGTTTTTCCCGAAATATGACAAGGGCTGGTACCAAAAAGGCAAGACACAGATGTATGTATCCGGCGGCATCGGAAAGCCGAGATTCTGCAATCCGCCGGAGATCAATCTGCTCTATTTGAACAGCGTCCAGACGTAATAGATCAGTCCATAGAGCATGGATGCCCCTGTGCCGTACAGGATTACTGGCCCGGCGATGGTGAAGATCTTTGTACCGATACCCAGAATCCAGCCCTCAGAGCGTGCTTCAATGGCAGAGGAAACAACGCCGTTGGCAAAGCCGGTAATGGGTACAAGGGTACCTGCGCCGGCGTGTTTACCCAGTTTGGCGTACCAGCCAAGGCCTGTGAGAATGGCACTGATGGCAACCAGGGCAATGGAAACCCAGGCAGAGGCAGGTTTTTTGTCCATGCCGCAGTATTCTGTGAGAATATGGATGCCAGCTTCGCCGATGGTACAGATGAGACCGCCGATGAGAAAGGCAAGGGGAATGTTCTTCCAGGATTTCGATCTGGGTGCAGTCTGATCCTGCATGGTTTTGTAAAGTTCCTGACTGATTTTCATAGTAAGCGCTCCTTTCGAGAAAAGTATGCGCAAAGTAAAGAAAATTATGCATATGAAGTTATCATCCAGACATGTCTCAGATTTATAATATTTGTAATATTCCAACAACGCCGCAGGCGGCAATGAAGTTTTTTGATCCAGCAATTTTTCAAAAATGCTGGTGGGGTCAAGGGGCAAAGCCCCTTGTCGCCGCCCGCAGGCGGCGAAACACCCCGGCGCATACTCTGCGCCACGGAGAAAAGGGGTGAGAAAAGCGACAGCTTTTCGAGGGGGCTGAACATCTTTGGTGAAGTCTGTCGAAGCCATTTCCGCTGGGCTTCGACTGAAAGCGAACAAGACCGCTTTCCCCTCTTTCCAATCTCCAACAAGCGAAACCTTGTAAACGTCCCAGTGGGACGTTTACAAGGCAATTTCTCTCAATTACAATAATTGCATCAATCGCAATACTTTGAGTTCGCATATTATAATAGTTTCACGTGAAACAAGCGTTTCTCTGGTTACGGTTTAAATGGGTAACACGATATTCTGAATGTGCCTTCACATGACCGTCCGGCGAAATTCGCTCGCTTATGCTCGCTGTTCGCCTGGGCGCGCAAAGCCGTTTTTGCGTTGGAGTAGGGTGTTTTCCTTTTCATTTTGTTTTTTTGGAATGAGTGGCGGTTCCTATTTTATGACGGCTTTGCGCTTTGTTGTTCTGGGTTTGACTTTTTGCAGAGGGTGTTTCTTCTTTTTCTTTTTGCTGAAAAAAGAAAAAGAAGCAAAAAGAAAAAAGAAGTCTCGCTTCGCTCGGGTTTGGCGTGGTTAGCTTTACTTTTTTTATTTTCCTCCGCAAGACCGTCCGGCGAAATTCCCTCGCTTATGCTCGCTGTTCGCCTGGGTGCGCAAAGCCGTTGTTGCGTTGGATAGGGTGTTTTCCTTTTCATTTTGTTTTTTGGAATGAGTGGCGGTTCCTGTTTTTGACGGCTTTGCGCTTTGTTGTTCTGGGTTTGACTTTTTGCAGAGGGGGTTCTTCTTTTTCTTTTTGCTGAAAAAAGAAAAAGAAGCAAAAAGAAAAAAGAAGTCTCGCTTCGCTCGGGTTCGGTTTGGTTTCTATACTGATTTGATTCATCAAGATGGTGTGCTGAGGTATGCCATCTTTTTTGTATAATTTCATCCCCATGGTGCATACTACTGCTGAGGTGATTCACATGGTACGCACATTATCCCGAGCCGTTTTTCAATACACTGCGCCCCCGCAGATCATCGGCTATGCATCCACCGTCGGTCAGAAAGAGGGCGATGGTCCCATGGGTAGCTGCTTCGACCGCATCGAACCCGACGCCCATTTCGGACAGGATACCTGGGAACAGGCAGAAAGCACGATGCAGCGGCAGACGATTCAGCTGGCATTATCCAAAAGCGGTCTGAAAGACAGCGATATCAGCTGCATCTGCGCCGGGGATCTTTTGAATCAGTGCATCGGTTCTACCTACGGTCTCCGTCCCCTGGAAATCCCCATGCTGGGCATCTACGGCGCTTGTTCCACCATGGCAGAGGGAATTCTCGTGGCATCGCTCCTGGCGGAAAGCGGCGTGGGCGAATATACAGCGGCAGTCACGTCCTCCCATTATTCTACAGCAGAACGCCAGTTCCGCTTTCCCCTCTCCTACGGCGGTCAGCGTCCGCCTACGGCACAGTGGACATGCACTGCCTCCGGCGCTGTGATTCTTCAACAACCAGACGGCAAACCCGAGGGCGTCTGCGTTACCGGCGGATGTATCGGTACTATGGTTGACCTGGGCGTGACCGATGCCAATCATATGGGCGCAGCCATGGCACCTGCCGCTGCGGATACCATCGTCCGTTATCTCAAAGCTGCCGGCACTCAGCCCACTGCCTATGATGCCATAGTTACTGGCGATCTTGGTCTGATAGGCAGCGAACTGCTCTGCGATCTGGTCATGAAGCAGGGGTATGATATTTCAAAGGTGCACAAGGACTGCGGCGCAATGATGTTTGACCCGGATACCCAGGATACCCACGCCGGCGGTTCCGGCTGTGGATGCAGCGCCAGCATTCTCTGCGGTCATTTTCTCCCATCCTTGCAGCGTGGCGGAATGCAAAAAATTCTCTTCGCCGCAACAGGTGCCCTTATGTCCCCTACGGCATCCCAACAGGGTGAAAGTATTCCCGGCATTTCGCATCTTGTGGAATTCACCAGTTTTCAAAGATAAGGCACCGCATTGTGGAAAGCAGGGCATAAATGAAATGCATCGTGCATAATTTCGGTGTTTACTGCGCTTACAGATCAAAAATAACGTTAAAAATAATTACTGCGAGCATAATATGATTGTGCATGATGAACTACGCATCCATCGTCAGACTGTTTTCCACAAATTCCGGTGGAAAACAGAAAAAATTGTGGAAAGTACTCTAAGAATAAGCGCATGGCGCTGTCAAAGGAGGAAAGGTTATGATCAAGGACTTAATCTGGGCATTTATTGTGGGCGGTGTGCTGTGCGCCATCGGACAGGTGCTCATTGACTACACGAAGCTGACTCCGGCACGAATCCTGACCGCATATGTAGTGGCAGGCGTGTTCCTGTCAGCGGTAGGCATCTACCCCAAACTGGTGGAGCTTGCCGGTGGCGGTGCCAGCGTACCCCTGACGGGCTTCGGCAATCTGCTGGCGGAGGGCGTGAAAGAATCCGTGGACGAAAAGGGCATTCTGGGCATTTTCATGGGCGGACTTACGGCATCCTCAGCCGGAATCACGGCGGCAATGGTATTCGGTGTGATTGCAGCGGCAATCTTCAAGCCGAAACAGAAGTGAAGTTTCGGGATATCTCACAAAAAAGCAGCAAGAAACTGCATAAATCAACTATATCACTAAACAAGATACAAAGAACGGTCTGTGTTTTGTGCAAATAGACGAATTTCAAAAAAAACCTTGACAATTGTCTGGAAATGTAGTATACTATCATAGTCGCAGGAAATGCAGAAACGGTGTGAAATGCTGTTTCAAAACTGCTTTTTGATGTGGCGGCATAGCTCAGTTGGCTAGAGTACTCGGTTCATACCCGATTGGTCGCTGGTTCGAATCCTGCTGCCGCTACCATACGGCCCGTTGGTCAAGAGGTTAAGACACCGCCCTTTCACGGCGGAATCATGGGTTCAATTCCCGTACGGGTCACCATCGCACACTCCCGAAAATGACGTATTCCCGCCATTTTCGGGTTTTCTTTTTGCCCTGAAACAGGTTTTGTCCAAAACCCCAAGTCCTCATGTCAAGACAACACGTCGTTGCCATGAGGGCTAAATTTTTATACATATAAGCTTACTAGCACACAGAGCTGTAATTATTTCAGTCTAGCAAGTCTATTTTTACAAAATATACAAAGAAAATTCTTGCTTTTTTTTTTTTTTTTTTGTTATACTGAAAATGTTTCTTAATAATGGAAACAACTAGAAATTAAGGAGGTTCCTGTGTATGAAAGTAAACAAAATCATTGCCGCCGTTATGGCTTTGTGCATCGTAGGCGGCACCCTGCCGGCAGCGTCGGTCATGCCATCATCCCCTGTCGGATGCGCCATTACAGCTTCGGCTGCTTCGAGCGAATGGGAATTCGAGGAATTAGAAACAGAGGATGGTCTTGTCTATACGCTTTATGTTGCATATGAGGACAAGACAAGAGATATTGTGGACGAAAATGGAGAGGTAACGGAATATTCTAATTACAGGCTTCTCACCAAATTGAAAAGTGCTGTTATTACGGGCTATAACGGAAGCGCAAAGGAACTGGTAGTTCCCAAAACGATCACAGTAACAGATCTTGAAGAATTGCTTGATGAGTACTGGGAAATTTCAGATTCTTTGAATTTATCAGAGGGCGTCAGCGTTTCTGTAAATGCAATAGCAAATGCAGCTTTTGCAGGTACCAGTTGTACATCGGCAGACATTCAAGCGGAAATCCAGGAACTGCCCCAGTATGTTTTCCAAGATAGCAATGTAACAACAGTAAAACTTCCGGATACACTCACGAAAATCAACTCGCTTGCTTTTTGGGGTTCATCTCTTACTGAAATCACCATTCCTGAGAGCGTGACAACAATAGAAGATAGTACTTTTAGTGATTGTGCAAACCTTAGTTCTGTATCCATCAGCGACAGCAGTGTGACATTGATAGGCAATAGTGCTTTTTCAGGTTGTTCCAGTCTCACAACGATCACCATGCCCGCTTCTCTCAAGAGTATAGGAACTTATGCATTTGAAAATTGTAATTCTCTTGATGAGATCATATTCACTGGAACAGATCTCACCTCCATTGGTAAATGTGCATTCCGGTATTGCAGCGCACTTCATGCAATCGATCTGCCCGAGGGTCTGACCTCGATTGGAACAGAATGCTTTTATTCTTGTGGTAATCTCACCACTGTGACTTTCCCGTCAACGCTCAAAACGATTCAGGACTCTGCTTTTTATGATTGCAACAAACTTTCAGCAATCGTTCTTCCAGAAGGTGTCACGACTGTCGGCGAATATGCATTTTTTAACTGTTCCTATGCCGAAGAGCTTTCGCTGCCTTCCGCCCTGACATCCATGGGGACAGGCGCATTTTGCGGCTGTGAAAATATCCAGAGTGTAACGATTCCCGCAAATATCTCCACAATTCCCGACAGTGCTTTTGAGGATTGTCGTTCTCTCGTCAATGTCACACTTTTGTCTGGTGTGACAAAAATAGGCGACAGAGCCTTTTTGAATTGTGAGAGCCTTCGCGAAGCTGTTCTTCCTGATACCCTTACGCAGATCGGTTCCCAGGCATTTCAGGGCTGTTCTTCCATAAAGAAGCTGACATTTCCTGAAAATCTGAACAAGATCTCAGACTGTGCTTTTTCAGGGTGTACAAGTCTTACTTCTGTGGATATTCCGGATACTGTAGACCTTCTTGGAGTAAGTGCTTTCTCTGACTGCACATCACTTTCAAAAGTAACACTTCCTGCGACCCTTACGAATATTCCCTATGGTTTGTTATCAAACACTGCTATCACATCAATTGTCATTCCAGAGGGTGTTGAAACCATAGGAGACTATGCTTTTGCAACCTGCAAAAGCCTCGAATATGTATATGTGCCTGATTCTGTAACAACAATCGGCGAAAAGGCAATCGGCTATGTCGGTGGGGGAGGTTTTCTCGGCTTTGGCTGGTCAATAAACGAAGATACCACAATATACGGTTCGGAAGGCTCAGCTGCTGCAAAATATGCAGAAGAAAACGGGGTTGATTTTGAAGTGGCAGAATTTGTACAAGGTGATGTCAACATGGACGGTTCTGTCAATGTCGCCGATGCGGTTATGCTCCAGAGATATCTTCTCAGCGATAAGATCATTACAAAGAGTCAGTGGAAGCTTGCCGACATGAACGGAAACGGTTCCGTAAATGGCATGGATATGGCACTTCTGAGACAGGAGCTTGTGAAGAAATAACGTTATAAAATGGAATTGAACTTCTCGACATAAATGACCGGGCATTCCAGAATGTTGATAAGGCGGCAGCCATGTTCCAGCTGCACGCCTTAAATATGTGACAAATTATATTGTGTACTGTAAATCTGTCGAAATCTCGTTCCAATGATAATCATGTCACAAAGGGGACTGTTGCAAGGATAGAAAAATCCTGATTTACGGGTCGATGTGGGAATCGCATCGTTTTCCTGTTGGATTTTGAATGCCTGCAACAGCCCCTTCTTTTTATGCTGTCAAACCTATTTATGACCGATTCATTTTTCCAACACGGAAATCAATTTTATGTTTCAATCTAATCACCCCTCCACCATTGCTGCGCAATGGTCCCCCTCCCCTTTCAGGGGAGGCAGCTAAGGCTCCCCTGAAAGGGGAGCTGGCACGGCGCAGCCGTGACTGAGGGGTTTTTCTGTAAAATTGATTCCCGTGTTTCAAAAAATCTCCGCCTTGACAAAGCCGCAGAAATCTGATATAATAAAAAGAAATCAACTTTTTTGCAAGCATATTGTGCAGGGGTGATAAATGCACAAACACACGAACAAAGGAAGCGATATCCGCACATCAGACATGAACCGAAGCAAACCAGATTGCCCGGAAAGCCGTATACACCGGTGCCCGGCAAAAAGCCGCTTCAGAAAGGAATGACCATATGAAGAGAGAAACGCTGCTGCATTCTGCAAAGATCCAACAAATGATCGCACAGTACAAACACGACATGCAATTGGTAGATCAGCTCACTGCTGATGCCGAGCCGCACTACCAGATCGAACAGGAACTTTATGTCAAGCATGAAGTCAAACGTGGACTGCGTGATCTGGACGGACGAGGCGTGCGTGCCGGTCTGACTACTATCAGTAAGGTCTGCGCAACGCAGATGGTGGACGGCAAAGAAGTTCCCGGTCCGGGACAACTCTATTACCGGGGCATTCCCATTGAAGAACTGGTAGAGGGTTTTGTAACCCACGACCGTTTCGGCTTCGAGGAAATCGTCTATCTGCTGCTCATGGGACATCTGCCCAAGCAGGAAGAGCTGACTCAGTTCCACCAGCTGCTGGTGGATTATCAGCTGCTGCCTAATCACTTCAACAGCGGCGTTATCATGAAAATGCCCAGCGATAATATTATGAATACCATGGCAAAGTGCGTGCTGGCACTTCATGCTTACGATCCGAAGCCCGATGATACCAGCCTGCCCAATGTCATGCGCCAGTGTATCCAGCTTATCTCCCAGTTCCCCTCTCTGGCAGTGTTCGGCTATCAGGCGTCCATGTACTTCCGGAACGACAAGAGCATGTTCATCCAGAAGCCGGATCCGAAGCTGACTATTGCGGAGAATATCCTGTATATGATGCGTCCCGACGGGAAATACACCCGGCTGGAGGCAAAGCTGCTGGATCTGTGCCTGGTGCTCCACGCAGAGCACGGCGGCGGTAATAACTCCGCCTTTACGGTTCACGTGGTCTCCTCTTCGGGAACAGACACCTATTCCACCATTGCAGCGGCACTGGGTTCCCTGAAAGGTCCCAAGCACGGCGGCGCCAATATCAAGGTTATGGAGATGTTTGCAGATCTGAAGGCGCACTGTCCCGACTGGAAGGACGAGGATGCCCTGCGTGCCTATTTGCAGGGACTGCTGAGAGGCGAGGGATTCGATCATACGGGACTGATCTATGGTATGGGTCATGCGATTTATTCCGTATCTGACCCTCGTGCCGTGATTCTGAAATCCTTTGTGGAACAGCTGTCTACGGAAAAAGGCTGTCACGATGAGTATCAGCTTTATGCAACAGTAGAGCGCCTTGCCGGTGAGATCATCACCCAGAACCGGAAGATCTATAAGGGCGTTTGTGCCAATGTGGACTTCTACAGCGGGTTTGTATATCGTATGCTGGGACTGCCCATGGATCTGTTTACGCCTATTTTTGCCATCGCCCGGATTGCCGGCTGGTCTGCACACCGTCTGGAGGAGCTGATCAACTGCCGGAAGATCATTCGTCCGGCATATCTCTCCGTTGCCGAGCCGCAGAATTACGTGCCGCTGGAGGAACGCTGAGGAAGAAATATATTAGGCAACACCGCACAAAGAGCACCTGAGGGCTTTGCGAGGTATTGCCATTATTATATGAGGCTGCTGCGGAAAGCGCAAGATCATATCCGGTCTTGTCGATTTGCGGCAGCTTTTTTGGTCAGATAACCTCTCCATTATTGCCGTGTAATGATTCCCCTCATGGTTCATTTGCGGAAATATGGCGGGCGGATGATATCCGCCGCTACAGTGAGCTTCCGTCATCTTCGGAAACGGCGGGAGCAAGCCCCCGCCCTACGCTTCTGGTTTTCAAGCTAAAAGTAAAG
>JBJFHO010000160.1:0-2248 GCA_051893675.1 Ruminococcus sp.
GGCGGCGACCAGGGACGCTGTCCCTGGACTCTGCCAGGGCTTCCGCAGCCCTGGACCTGCGCCAGCTGTGCTCAGCTGGACCAGCAGAATGGGCAGCCATTCTGAAAAATGTTGCCATACGATTCTTTATTTTTACACGGCAGGAGGTTCTGTTTTGTCGAAATTTTATTCTCTTTTCAGTTCCAGCAAGGGCAATGCGTCCTTTGTGGGCAGTCCGTCCGGCGGTGTGCTGGTGGATGCCGGCGTGTCCTGCCGGAAGCTGACGCAGTCCTTACAAGCTCATGAGATTCCTATCGAAGCGGTGCAGGGAATCTTTATTACCCACAGTCACAGCGATCACATTGCCGGGCTGCGTGTATTTCTGGGGAAGCATAACATTCCCGTTTACGCCACGGCGGAAACACTGGCGGAGATACAGGATACTGTTGCACTGCCGGACAGCGTCATGCTGTATGAGATACAGCCGACAGAGACTGTACATACCGGGGACATTGCCGTGACGGCATTTTCTACCATGCACGATGCGCCCGGCAGCTGCGGCTATCGCTTCGATATGCCAGACGGACAGAGCTGTGCGGTCTGTACAGATCTGGGCTGCGTGACACCGGAGGTGGAACAGGCAGTGCTGGGGACGGATCTGGTGCTGCTGGAGGCAAACTATGATCCCCAGATGCTGCGCACGGGGCCGTATCCCTATTATTTGCAGCAGCGTATCCGGGGACAATATGGACATCTGTCCAACAGCGACAGCGCCGGGTTGGCGGAACAGCTGGTACACAGCGGTACGACACGGATTGTACTGGGGCATCTCAGCGAAAATAATAACACCATGCCCCTGGCACAGGAGACGGTATTGTCCCATTTGCAGGAACAGGGTATGCGCCCGAACCGGGACTTTTTGTTGCAGGTATCTACACCCTGCGGTCTGGAACAGGCGGTGATCTTCTGATGCAGACCATACAGATTTTGGCACTGGGCAAGTGCAAGGAATCCTATCTGCGGGAGGCTTGCCGGGAGTATGAAAAGCGATTGTCCCGATTCTGTCAGCTGCAAATTGTGGAGTTGGAGCCAGTATCCCTGCCCCAGGATCCCTCTGACCGGGAAATTGTACAGGCATTGGAAAAAGAGGGTGCGGAGCTGTTAAAACGTGCCCGTGGGTTCTGCGTTGCCATGTGCATTGAGGGCAAGCAGCTGGACAGTCCGGCATTGGCTGGGAAGATTGCAGATGCTGCCTGCGGCGGCGACAATGGTGCAGTAACCTTTTTTATCGGCAGTTCCTACGGACTGGCACCGGCGGTAAAGCAGCGTGCACAGCTGCGACTGTCCATGTCGGAGATGACTTTTCCCCATCAGCTGGCACGGGTCATGCTTCTGGAGCAGATCTATCGCAGTTACCAGATCTTGAACGGGACGAAATATCATAAATGATCGGGAGTGATCTTTCATGCAGAAGGCAATGACCATTGCCTATGAAGTAGGCGAAAATCTTTATTTGAATATCACCAACCACTGTCCCTGCGCATGTACATTCTGCATCCGCACTATGAGTGATGGTGCATACGGTTCGGATCCTTTGTGGCTGGAACATGAGCCATTGTCGGAGGAGATACAGACAGCGCTGGATACGTTCGATGTGACGAAGTATAAGGAAGTGGTGTTCTGCGGCTTCGGCGAGCCTACTGAGCGGTTGGATGTACTGCAGGAGACGGCACGTTATCTGAAATCACGTGGGGTAAAATGTATCCGGCTGAACACCAACGGGCTGTCAGATCTAATTCATGGCAGGGCTACGGCGGCAGACCTGGAGGGACTGGTGGATGTTGTTTCCATCAGTCTGAATGCCGGAACGGAAGAGGCATATCTGGATGTGACACGCCCGAAATTTGGGGCAGAGGCGTTCCCGGCAATGCAGCGGTTTGCGGTGGATTGTAAGGCATATGTGCCTCAGGTAATGCTGACGGTAGTGGATGTGTTGGAGCCGTCGGAGATGGCAGCGGCAAAGCAGCTTGCGGAAAAGCTGGGGATTCGGCTGCGGATCCGGAAGTTTGACGATGCAGCTACCCGGCGGTAAATAAAAAATAAAACGGACGAACATATGCTGAACCACAGCTATGTTCGTCCGTTTTTTGGCAAAAAATCAAGGTAACACCACGTAAAGAACATCTAGCGTCCTTGTTAGGCTATCGCATTCATCGCCGCAGGCGGCAATGAAGTTTTTTGATCCAGCAATTTTTCAAAAATGCTGGCG
>JBJFHO010000161.1:0-10409 GCA_051893675.1 Ruminococcus sp.
TAGCACACGCTCTCTATCAAACTATTTCAATAGTTTGATAGAGAATTAGTATGAGTTCAAATAAACCGCCTGTTCATTGCCAGCAGTATTTTTGGTGGAAAAGCACACACGCCACATACAGCTTTGTGCATCATATGCTACAGCAATTTGATTATAGGAGATTGTAAGCTCATTTTTAGCAAGTGCAACTGCCTGACCTGCATTTGTAATGGATGTTTCCTGGGTATTCGAGAATCCGTTGGTTTTTACACCTGCTCGCTGAATATCCTCAAATTGATAGACATCTGCATCATGGGAAAAAGAAAAAGATTCAACGCTAATTTGATTTTTATGTACACAATATGCTGTCAGCAAAAACATTCCGAACAGAATACAAAGAAGTATGTTTCTGTATGCTGCATCATTTCGTTTCATATCTTCTCTTACCTTTCTTCCATTTTGTTCATTATAACACAACAACAACAACAACATTTTTTTCAACTGATTTTGAAACTCGGATTTTTTCACCACAACTTGCATTTCCACGTAAACTATGCTATAATAGCGGAAAAGAAATTTCTATCCCGGAGGTATTTCCATGGTACTCGCCATTGATATCGGCAACACCAACGTTGTCATCGGCTGCTTCCAGGAGCAGCAGATTTTATTTGTGGAACGTATTTCCACCAACCAGAACGCCACGCCCCTGGAGCTTGCCATTTCCATCAAAACGATTCTGGAAATCTACGAGATCCGCACAGATGAGATCGAAGGCAGCATTATCTCTTCTGTTGTGCCGTCTATCAACAATTCCATGCGCAAGGCAATTGAAAAGATTGCACGCTGTCCGGTAATGATCGTAGGTCCCGGTATCAAGACCGGGTTACAGATCGCCATTGACAACCCGGCGCAGCTGGGCAGCGACCGTGTGGCAGACGCTGTGGCTGCACTTCACGAATACAAACCGCCTATCGTTATCATCGACATGGGCACGGCAACAACGCTTTCTGTGATTGACGCCCAGCGGCGGCATATCGGCGGTATCATTGCACCGGGTGTGGGCATCTCCATGAACGCTCTCACGGAAAAAACGGCACAGCTCCCGAAGATTTCCCTGGAGCCGCCGAAAAAATGCATCGGCAGCAATACCATTGAATGCATGAAAAGCGGCATCCTCTATGGCTCAGCAGGCTGCATTGACGGATTACTGGATCGGATCACGGACGAACTCGGCGAAACACCCACATTCCTCGCCACAGGCGGCATGTCCGAATATATCGTCCCCCACTGCCGGCATGAGATCATACTGGATAACATGCTGCTGCTGAAAGGATTGCAGCTGATCTATCAGAAAAACATCGGCGCATAAAACTCATATAGGAAACATTGGCACTTGGGAATCCCCACGTGCCATTTTTTTGAATTAGGATTTCTTTGAATTAGGAATGAGGAGTTAGGAATGAGGAATGGTGGTATCGCCTGCGGCGATGAATGAAAAATAACACCTTACAAAAAGCATCTGATGCGGAATCTTTGTGCGGTATTGTCTGCGGAATCTTTGTGCGGTATTGTCAAATTTTTTTAAAAGTCATTTTCAAATCATGTGAGCGAAGCGAACACCGCCATTCCTAACTCCTCATTCCTCATTCCTAATTCCCCCTTGGTCTAACCGTCCGCTTGTCTGCATAGGATAGAGCAAACGAACGCCGCCGGACGGCGAAAAGGAGGAGTTCCACATGGACTTGAAAATCAACCGGGAGATGATCCCTGTCACGGAAACCATTCTGGACGATATGCAGGAGCAGAGCGTTGAACTCGATTATGTACTGCCTGACTATGACCCGGATATCTTCCGGATCATCGGCTGTGAAATCCAGCCCACAATCATCAATTACACAACCGGCACTGACCGCATTACTTATGAGCTGCGTGCCGATATCCGGGTGCTCTACTGCGGCTCCGGCAGTACCCTGCTGCAATGCGTCTCACAGCAGATGACATTTTCCCGCAGCATCGAGCTGCCCCGCCCCACCGATTCCCCTACCGTACATCTGCGTCCCAAAACCACATATGCCAACTGCCGTGCCGTCAGCCCACGCCGCCTGGAAGTGAGAGGCGCTGTCTCTGTTCAGATCCGTGTGACAGGCGACCGCAAGCAGGAAATCATCCGGGATGTCTTTGGCATGCATGTACAGCTGCGGAAAATTCCGGTAGAATATGCCGCACAAAAACGCTGCGCTATGAAAAATATGATCCTCAGCGAAGACATTGAGCTGGGTACCTCAAAACCGCCCATCCGCAATATTGTCCGCAGTGAAGTGCGGCTGGATCACCAGGAGCAGTCCATTCTGGCTGGAAAGCTCATTGTCAAAGGAGAAGCCGAAGTGCATTTCCTCTACACCTGGCAGCAGGAAGACGGTTCCAACGGTCTGGATCAGATGCAGTTCACCATCCCCTACAGCCAGATCGTGGATATGGAACAGATCGACGACAGCTACCGGGGCAATGCCGATGTCCAGGTCATCCGCTGTGATTTAAAGCCTACCGCCGGAAAAAACGGGGCTATGGATCTGCTCCAGTGCGAGATTGAACTGCGGATGCGCTGCACTGCTGTGAAAACTGCCGCAGTACAGCTGGTAACTGACGCTTTCTCCACGCTGTATCCCTGTGAGCAAAGCACCGTGTCCCTGCAAATTGACATGGCACCGGAACCCGTACACGCCAATCTGATGTGCAATGCGACTTTACATCCGGGAGATACCATTCCGGAGTGCATCTATGACCTGCACTGCCAGGTACGCAATATCAACATGCAGCTACTCTCCGACACCAACCGGATCCGTGTCAGCGGTATGCTCTGCTGCAGTCTGCTGGCACGGGATACAGAAGGTATGCCTATGCTCCTGGAGAAAGAAGAAGCATTCGAAGTATACACCGATTCCGACACGCCCGTAGACAATGCCACACTCCAGGCACAGGTGGAACCTACAGACTGCACCTATCATCTGGCATCCGACGGCACCATTTCTGTCAAGGCGAATCTGCTGCTGCACGGTACCCTCTGTCCCTCAGCAAGACACACCTGCCTCTCTGATCTGACCGTGGACGGCGAAAACAAGCTGGTGCGTGACGGCGACTACGCACTGAAGCTGTATTACGGCGTAGAGCATGAAAATGTCTGGGATATTGCAAAGCGGTGTCACACCAGTGTCGATGCGATCATGGAGGAAAATGACCTGACAGATGAACAGCTGACCACACCGGGTATGCTTTTTATTCCCATCGTCCACTAATACGTATGTACAGGAGGCGCAGATAAAATGGCAAATGATATTTATGCAGACATTGCCCGGCGTACAAGGGGCGATATTTATGTGGGCGTGGTCGGTCCCGTCCGTTCGGGAAAATCCACCTTTATCAAACGGTTCATGGAACAGCTGGTCATTCCCAATATCCAGAGCGAAGCATGGCGGGAACGTGCTGTTGACGAACTCCCCCAATCAGCCGGCGGCAGAACCATTATGACCACAGAGCCAAAATTCATTCCCGAAGAAGCCGTGGAGCTGACGTTGGGAGATGCAGCGAGAATGCGAGTGCGCATGATCGACTGCGTGGGCTATATTATCCCCAGTGCGCTGGGCTATATTGAAAATGAACAGCCTCGGATGGTACATACTCCGTGGTTTGACCAGGAAGTCCCCTTCAATATGGCGGCGGAAGTTGGCACCCGAAAGGTTATTGCAGAGCACTCCACCATTGGTCTGGTAGTCACTACAGACGGCAGTATTACCGATCTGCCCCGCAGTGAATATGCCGCCTGCGAACAGCGTGTCATTGAGGAATTGCAGGAACTGGGAAAGCCCTTTGCAGTATTGCTCAACTGTCTCCATCCCCATACGAAAGAAGCCAGGGAATTGGCGGCAAGGCTGCAGGAACAATACAATGCGCCGGTGATTCCCGTAAGCTGTCCTGACCTGGACGAAAGCGACATCCGCACCATTCTGACAGAACTGCTCCGGGTGTTCCCCGTCCGGGAGATCAATGTGTGTATGCCCCACTGGATCGCCGAACTGGAAAAGGACCACTGGCTGCGGGATTCCGTCTTTTCCTGCATTCGTCAGGCAGCGGCGGAAATCCATACCATCCGGGATACGGACACCTTTGCGGAAGCCGTGCGCACCTGTCCCTATGTGACAGATGCAGCCATACGGGATATTGACATGGGCTCCGGCAGTGTAACCGTGCAGATCGGCATTGATTCCACACTGTTTTACCGTATCCTCGGCGAGGCAACCGGACTGGATATCCACGGCGAAAACGACCTGCTGCCCATTCTCATGGAGCTGAGCCGAGTACAGAAAGAATACGCCAAGATAGAACCGGCGCTGCGTGAGGTTGAGGCAACAGGCTATGGGATTGTCATGCCTGACCAGGAGGAAATGACTCTGGAAGAACCGGAAATCATCAAGCAGGGCGGCAGATACGGCGTGCGTCTGCGTGCCTCTGCGCCGTCAATCCACATGATGCGTGCAGATATCCGCACCACAGTCAGTCCAATTGTGGGAACGGAACGGCAGAGCGAAGAACTGGTCATGTACCTGCTGGAGGGCTTCGAGGAAGACCCCACAAAGATCTGGTCATCCAACATCTTCGGCAAGTCACTCCACGAGCTGGTGGGCGAAGGTCTGCACAACAAGCTTTCCAAAATGCCCATGGACGCAAGACTGAAATTGCAGGAAACGCTGCAGCGTATCATCAACGAGGGTTGCAGCGGATTGATTTGTTTTATTTTATAAGTATAACCCAGAAAAAGGCTGATGCACGGTAAAATGCAACAGCCTTTTTTGCTGATAATATCCATTATGAAATCAATTTCTTATGGAATAAGATTAAATCACAATTCATTCCAAAAAATCAGAGTGTAAATCAGATTTCTTATTCATAATAATTATTTATCTGAGATTAATTTCATATGTGTCCCAATGTACTTTCCCGTTCATACAGACGGCACTGCATCTGTGCGCTGCGGATAATAGGCGTATCATTTTGCAGCATATCCATGAGAATGGAACCCGCTTCCATGCCGCCCAGGCGGTGGGACAGATTGACAGAAGTTAGGTGGGGCGTGTAGATTTCGGACATCTGCGTATTATCCACAGAAGAGACCTTTACCTGTTCCGGCACAAGGATACCGGAACGTCGCATACAGTCAATAGCGCCAAAGGCAAGGACATCTGCTGCACAAAACAGTCCATCAAAGGGAATCTTCTGCGCCAGGAACTTTTTCATGGCATTGATGCCATCCTGAGTGTGAAACCCATCCGCTTCGATAATCAATTGCTCGTCCTGGGGCAGATGATGTTTTTGAAGTGTATCCAGATATCCGCTTCGTCTGGCACGTCCCACTGCTTTATCTTTTAAGGTCACAGAAAGATGGGCAATGCGTTTGCATCCGCTGCGAATCAGGCATTCCGTCGCCTGTTCCGCAGCAGCATGATCATCAAAATAAACGCAGGAAACGCCGGATTCCTGCTGCCCCAACAGAACAATAGGCTTCTTGTAGGCACTCATAATCGCAAGATGCTTTTTGCTCATGAGCGTCCCGAGAAAAATCACGCCATCAACACTATTTGTGCGAAATAATTTTAAGTATTCCAGCTCCCGTTCGATGCTGTTGTCCGTATTCGCCAGCAGCACCTGATGATCTGACTGGTTTACCACTTCCGTAATGCCATCCACCATCTGCGCCACGGATTCCGAACTGATTTTCGGCACGATCACCCCGATGAGACGATTCCGTCCTGTACGCAGTGTCTGGGCTGAGGAACTGGGCATATAGCCGGTCTGCTCAATGACATCCCGTATCCGCCGCCGCTTTTCTTCACTGACATAGCCGTCATTCAGATATCTGGAAACTGTTGCCGTAGAAACACCTGCCAACTCCGCAACTTTGCTGATATTCATATGCATCTCACCTTTCTTATGAAAACGATATCTTACAATCAGTGTAACATATTTCCAGATAAAATGCAAGTAGTTACAGATAAATCATGGAATCATCTAAAATATCTACCCTGATTTTGTCGAATATGTCTAAAAGAAATCCTTTTTCATTTGAAATTATTTTCTGATGAGAAAGTGTCATTTCATATTTTGAAGAATAAAGATAAGTATATTATATATATTTTGCAATAAAATAAGATTATTTTTCTGTCCAGATTATTTACAATTGTTAGACACATCTATTTAAATTTTATAATTATTAAGGAATAAAAATAGACTATGAGATAGATACCATCTTTGATACTTATCTCTCTGGAAGAAATTGCAGAAACAGCAGATACAGCACCATGCCGTAAAAGGAAATATTCCGGATTCCAAATGCGAATGCAGCACAGGTCAATCCCACAGAAAAGCACAAGCTGATACCGTTCCGGATATGCTCGATCCGATCCGGCAGAAGATCCATTGCAGAGAGTGCAGCATATAAAATCGAACCGCCGTCCAGATGAGAAAACGGCATGAGATTAAACAGCCCCAATCCCAGATGAAGCATTCCAAAGGAACACACGCCCCGGATTGCCAGAAGTACACCCCCGAAGCAAAGATTTGCAAGGGGCCCGGCGAGCAGCACGATCTGATCCTGCCAATAGGCAGCGTAATCCCCTGCCGGCTGAATGGTGACACCGGCACCGCAGCATATCACGCACTGTACCCGTCGGTGAAAACACACCATAGCTGTCAGGTGTCCCAGCTCGTGCAGCAGGCAGGCGAACAGAATCTCCAGGAACAGCTGTGCACCGCCCAGAAGTGCGATACACGCAGCAACTGCAAAAAAGCTGAAATCCAGGCAAATGGTGATTCCATGCCAATGCAGCCGGATCATCCGGCTATCCACTGCTGGACTGCCTTCAGAAAGCTGTCCAGCCACGCCACCGGCGGTGCATCTCTGTGTGCCGCATATTGGGTCAGAAGCATCTCCTGCCATTCCGGTTTCAACCAGTGCAAGGCAAATACGCACAGCACCAGAATCACGCACAGAATGCACTGAGTCAAAGCCACGTCATCGGCATGTTGTTCCTTTTCCTGCTTCACTTCTCCTGCAATATGAATCGGCTCAGGCATGGATACAGCCTGGCTTTCTTCCAGGATATTTTCCTTTTTGTCGTTCTCATCAAATGCCTCCATATGGTACTCCTTTCACAAAGCAATTTGCCCATGCGTACTGGTTCACTCTATGTCCGACGCAAAAAAAATATGCCTTTCCCATGACTTACACGGGAAAGGCATATGGACAACACCGCTAAATTTATGCGATGTTACCTGAATATGGATTTTTTTCAGCGGTCTTCTATGGGTGTTTCCTTCTGAATCTTGAATATCATCCGGAACAAACCAGACAGCAAACGGGGGCTCTTTACAACTACAATTTTCATCCCTGCTCCTCCTTTCAGGTTCAATCCAGTATATTCCGTACTGCGGAAAAAGGTGCATCTTTCCATGTCTGTCACACAAAAAGTCCGGACAGTATTTTTTCTCTCTGTCCGGACTTCCAGCCTGCGTTCCAAAATTATCATGCATTTCTATTTTTGCTGCATGCTTCTCAGGAAGCAGTTTCTTATTCAGTTCCCAATTATCTGCTCGTGTAAGTTCTGTTGTCTCCAGTTCATAGTCACGTGGCATTCCATGTTTTCAACACATGGAAAAATGGGTTTCTGTGGTATCAACTCGTTTCTTGCTTATTTTCTCTTGTTCTCTATTTTATGTATCTATCGCCTGTCCGGCATGAACATAATTGATCAGCATGAATACCGGACATTTTTGATTTTTCCTGCAATCAGCATACCGCTTAATACCAGCATGGACAGCACGATACACCGTCCTGCCAGCTGCCAATGCAGAAAAAAGAAGAGTATGATAACTGCGCTTTCCAGGCACCACACGAAGATCGTGCGCTTTCGGAATACCTTTTTCTCGATCTCATCCAAAGGCTTATTGTGATCCTCCACCGGTGCCAGTTTCCAGAAAATCACACCGGAAATCAAATACGCAGCGCCGTCATATATATTCTGTTCCGGCGCATAGCGCAATACTATCAGGACTGCAATTATCATCAAAATGGAATACAGGTAACAGCGCAGGGGCGTTTTGGCATGAAATCCGCCGGCATAGCTGCGCAGCGGAATGTAAGCTGCGGTAAACAGAATGCTTTCCCAGATCATGCCGAAAAGCCATCCGATCACCAGCGTTGTTACCAGATTCAGCAAAATTGTCAGCAGCTGCTTTACGCCATACCGACAAAGTGCCAGATCTTCTGTTTCAACCTTGCCGCTTTCCGCAAGGGATCTTGTAATGGAATCTGATAGTTTGGCAAACATCAGAATTTGCGAAGCTTTTTCGCATCCTGGGGCAGTTCTTCCTGATGCGTCAGATAAATGCATGTGGAATTCACTGTCATTGCAGTCATCAGCATTGCAAGCGCTGCGATCATGCTTCCAAACAAACCATATACTTTCAGTACACCTTGTTTCATTTTCTTTGCCTCCGTTTCATTCTCTTGAAATCTTGGGCAATACCGTACAAAGCCGTCAGGCGCTCTTTGTGCGGTGTTGCCCTTGCACTTTTGCTACCGATCAGAATCTTCTCAGCTTCTTTGCATGTTCCGGCAATTCTTCCTGATGGGTCAGATAAATACAGGTCGAATTCACGGTCCATGCTGTGACCAGCATCGCCAGAGCAGCAAACATACCGCCGAAACGAGTGCTGATCTTCATCCACTTTGTCATTTTCTTTCACCTCCTCTGCACATTCTGGGACACATATCGTCAAGAACCTGTCATGCAGCCAAAATCTCCGCACTTCTTCCGCCAATGCAAAATGCTGATTTGCATCCTTTTGAAGCACATACATGCATAAACTTCCAACCAGATTCCATAACATATTTTTGCGGTGACATCCGGAATGCAGTGCAAATATAACAAATGGAATTGCCCGTGCATTCCGACTGACTGCTTTCACCACAATTCCCATATGTATTATAACACAATTTCCACTGAAATTACTTACCATGTAAAAAATAACGCTGATTTTGTAAAAACCGGTAAAAAGGCTGCAAATACAGTCAGAGCACCCGAAAATCCGTTTATTTCCAACCTGGATATGCTTTCCCAAATTTCCTTTGAAACGACATTTTTTGACATTTTCTCCTGTCCAAAAAAACGGCTCCGCAGATGCTGCAAAGCCGTTCGTGTATTTATTTGGTAGAGTCAACCGAGGACTTTTTCTCTTTTTTTCGGGTAGTATGCCGTTTTTCCACAGGACTGTGCTGAGAAAGATGACTTTCCAGGATCTCACGCATAGGCGTCACCGTATGCATGGGGAAGAAGAAACGATGGAGATGCCCATTTTGCAGACGTGCACGGAAATCCTCTTTCAGTTCCTCCAGCCGCACGACAATATTTGTCTCCGCTGCAAACGCACGGATCTTTACCATCAGGCGTGTGGAATATGCCACATCCAGCACGAATACGCCATAGAAAAATCCGATGGCGAAGGAAAATGCCAGATTCTCCGAGAGCCATTTCAAAGCGGACAAAATATGCGGATGCACCAGGAAATAATAAATGGCGCTGAGAATCATCCAGAAAAACGAAAACAGCGGACAGATGACGCCTTTGATATTCCCCCACTGATCGGAATAATCCCACAGCTTGATTTTCATGCCATGGATAAAGATCATGCCTGCCACATATTCCAGAATGGTAATAGCGACCGCCATTACGACAAACAGAATGAGCTTTTTGAGCCAGGCATTTTCAATGGGGATCAGTGGTTCCAGCATCGCCAGCAAAAACAAGATACACAGACTGGAACCGTACAAAGGCAAATACGGCCCCACCAAAAAGCCCGGATTCACCCAGTGATGTGCTGAGAAGAAGCGGCGAAAAATGACTTCAATCCCCCAGCCGACCACGCTGCCAATGCAAAAGAGAAACGCCAGTGTCAAAAATAAATTCATGTAATCCCTCCGTCATACAAATACTCCGTCACGAACGGATGCTACACAAGTTTCCGTTCCTCCAGCACCTGTTCGATGATCTGATAGTGCAGGTCAATAGCATTCATCCCCATTTCCAGATCGCCTACCGCAAAGCTTTTGTACAACTGCGTATGAACAGCCGCCAGCTTTTGTCGGATCGACTCGGTACCACCGGAGAGGATCAAATTCACCTGAGTGGAGCAGATCTCCCAGATGGCCTGCATCACACATTCCATCAGATGGTTTCCGGACGCCGCCATCAGCCACATATGGGACGCCTCATCTGCACGAATATTATCTAAAATACTGCCGCACTGGATCTGATCCAGCAGGTTTTTCAGTTCCGGAATATCCAGCTGTTCCCGGCGGGCAAATGCCATGGGCAGTGCCG
>JBJFHO010000162.1:0-2244 GCA_051893675.1 Ruminococcus sp.
GCCCTGGACCTGCGCCAGCTGTGCTCAGCTGGACCAGCAGCCTGAGCAACCTTTTCGAAAACGGGTAAGATACATTTTTAGATATGACAAGGGTACTAGGTTTTTAGAGGTGCCCTAAAGGCAGCACAGCGCTTCGATAACCCTGCATATCAGGAATGCAGCCCCAATTCTGTGGAGTCCAGCACTACCGTAAAAGGGCCGTCATTGCAAAGCTCCACCTGCATATCTGCACCGAAAATACCCGATTCCACCACAGGAACGTTCTTTTTGCAATATGCCTTGCAGGCTTCGTACAGAGCTTCTGCCTGCGCCGGCGGTGCTGCCTGGACAAAGCTGGGGCGATTTCCCTTGCGGCAGTCGGCATACAGGGTGAACTGGGATACCAGAAGCAGTCCGCCGCCCACATCCTGAAGGGAAAGGTTGATCTTGTCGTTTTCATCGGAAAAAATCCGCAGACGCATCATCTTGTCCGCCATTTTTTCCATGATCTGCTCGTTATCATCGGGGCCAATCCCCAATAGTACCAGAAATCCCTGTCCGATTTTCCCGGTGATCTCGCCGTCCACCGTAACGCTTGCGTGCTTCACACGCTGAATGACCATACGCATTGTTCTTGTTCTCCTTTATTGAAAAATTAGGAATGAGGAGTTAGGAATGAGGAATGTTGGTATCGCCTACGGCGATGATAAAAAATGACGGTGTAATTCGACTATTTTTCATTCGTGAGCGAAGCGAACACCACCATTCCTCATTCCTAACTCCTAACTCCTCATTCAAACAAATGTCAAACCGTGATCTGCCCCAGTACTTCCCCGATGGGATCCTGAATGCACAGATCTGCCATATTGTCCATTTGGGTGGCATCCCGGTTTATGAGCACCAGGTGATCGCCACGGAAATAGCGCAGCAATCCCGCCGCCGGATAGACGGTCAGGGATGTGCCGCCCACAAGAAGCAAGTCCGCATTGGCAATGGCATTCACAGAACGAGTCAACGTATCCTCAGGCAGGGATTCCTCATAGAGTACCACATCCGGCTTCACCATGGCACCGCAGGCGTCACAATGGGGCACACCGGTGGTCATCATGATCCACTCTGCATCGTACACTGCACCACAGGCACGGCAGATATTCCGATGGACGCTGCCGTGGAGTTCCAGCACATTGTGGCTCCCTGCCATCTGATGCAGCCCGTCAATATTCTGGGTCACCACAGCCATGAGCTTTCCGGCACGTTCCAGCTCCGCAAGCTTCCGATGGGCAGCATTTGGCTTCGCCGTCAGGCATATCATCTTATTCCGGTAAAAGCGGTAGAAATCCTCGGTATGCCGTTCAAAATAGGTGTGACTCAGAATGGTCTCCGGGGGTACATCATACTGCTGGTGATACAGCCCGTCCTGACTGCGAAAATCGGGAATGCCGCTTTCCGTGGAAACACCGGCACCGCCGAAAAAGACAATACGCTGCGCAGTATTGATCCAGTTTTGCAGTGTGTTACATTTTTCCTGATCCATAACAAATGCTCCTCTCTTAACCGGCAATGACGTTTACATAAAAGGTCCGTCTCCGTGGGCCGTCAAACTCGCAGAAATACACACCCTGCCATGTGCCAAGCACCAGTCTGCCGTTTTTCACCGGAATCGTGGCGCTGCTTCCCATGGCGGAAGCACGGGCATGAGCGGAAGAATTGCCCTCCATATGGCGGAATTCCGGGCGATCGGGAAATGCTTTCCGATAGGCAAGCAGCAGATCTGTGACCAAGTCCGGGTCAGCATTTTCGTTAATGGTGATTCCGGCGGTGGTGTGGGGACAGTATACCACGCAGATACCGTCGGAAATACCGCTTTCCGCCACAGCACCCTGCACCTGGGCGGTAATGGGGCAGAGATCCTCTGCCGGTGTTGTCAGGGAATATTGATACAGCATAAGCCAGTCTCCTTTTCGATAAACTACTCTTTCATTATAAGACATATCCGCAAAGAATGCAAGCTTTTTCTTTTTTGCATCGCTATTCGAGATACATTCTTTTCTTAATTATTTCAGATTTATGCGTCAAGAATAATTGTGGTATACTTTGCTTTTGAAAAAGTTCTGACTCCATGGGGATTTTTTTGCAAATCCGCTTGACAAAACCGTTGTTTTGTTGTATAATAAATAAGCTGTTAGTGCGAATTGGAGAGGTGTCCGAGTGGTTTAAGGAGCTGGTCTTGAAAACCAGTGATTCCGAGAGGAACCGTGGGTTCGA
>JBJFHO010000163.1:0-2223 GCA_051893675.1 Ruminococcus sp.
CGGTCTTTTTCCGGTTCTCAGGATAAGCGGTGTAGATGAACGCACCGCCGATGCCGAAGTAGCCGAACATCTTGGTAAAGCCGATGGCGGTGTAGTAGATGCTGTCGGAGAACTGCTCCACAGGCATATTCATTTCCGCTACAACAATGGGATAGGCACCGACAATGGTGGTCTCACCCAACTGCAGCACACCGCCCAGGTCAGAGAACTGGAAGGGCGTGTACACCAGGTGATGCAGGCCGGTGGGCAACAGCAGCCGCTCCAGGAAGCCATACAGGAAGATGCCAAAGGCACCGGTGCTCTTGATAACGCCGCCCAGCGCACTGATCCAGCCCTGCACGATGGGCCACACGGTGTTGGTCACCAGTGCGAACACGATAGCGGTAAACAGCAGCCAGACATAGGAGTAGTTAGCTCCAGCGAAGATCTGCATGGCGCCCTTGAACCGCTTCTGGCAGGTCCGATTGTAGACCCAGCCAACGATGCATCCCAGAATGATGCCACCGAAGACACTCATATCCACACACTGGATGCCCAGAATCTTGGCCTGACCAGTGCCGTACAGGCCGATCATAGCCTGCTCCGCAGCCAGGCTGTCGGTGAGGGTCAGCAAAGTGTTGGAGCTGACCAGATACATCACGTAAGTGACGAAGCCCAGCAGGGCGGCCTTGTGCTTGTCATTCTTAGCAAAAGCGGCAGGCAGGCCAATGACAAACAGGACATTGAGGTGGTTGATCATTGCCATGGCCGCGTTATAGATCAGCTTGCCAAGCATTTGGATGGGTGCCCACTGCAGGAAGGGCAGGAAATTGGTAATGGTGCTGTTCGTCAGCAGAACGCCGATGACGATAAGGATACCTGCCGCAGACAGATACATCAGCGGCTGCACCATGGCTTTGGAAAAGTTCTCCATGGCGCCCATGATCTTTTGTTTCATGTACTTTTCTCCTTTTTACTTCTCGTTTTGGAATGGTTTCTATTTTTCGGGTCAGCCACGCGCGCTTTGGCCCACCCGTTATTCCCCGTGCTTTAGTAGTTTTGTCAGATGAATTAGAATGTAAAATTTTTCCTGATTGCCAATGGTGCAGCCTGTGCTCTGACGGATAAATTCCTCCATGCGGTCAAGGCATACCTTATGTCGGGGGTCTCTAGCCAGCAGTTGGGCGTACATGGGATCTTCTTCCTCGTCCTCCCATGGACCATCCTGCTGAATGCGCTGCATCAGGAATTTCAGGTGGGTTGTCAGGCGTACCGCATCCAGACTGTTCTGGTCGAAGGGAATGCCGTAGGTTTCCTTCACAATGTCCAGAGCGCCCTTTACAAACTTCAGGAACCCATAGGCTGCATTGCGATCCACGGAAATCGCCACCAAGTGCAGAGCGATATACCCCGCCTCATCTTCCGGCAGTTCCACACCGCAGCAATTTTCGATAATTTTCAGGGAACGCCGCCCCAGCTCGTACTCCTTCTGATAGAGCAGCTGTGTTTCGTTCAGCAGCAGATTCGGCAGGGCGATGCCTTTTTTCTGCCGTTCAATGGCAAAGCTGATATGGTCGATCAGGGATATGGTCGCCTGATTGCTCATGGAAAACCCGTCGTTTTCCGCCATGGCGAGAATCTGTTCTGCCGCCCGCATAACGTTGGGTTCCACGTTCTGAAGCATCTGAAGGAACTTTGTCTGCATCTCATCCTGCACAAAATAAACCTTTTCGATAAAGCGTTCCTCTATGGTATCTCCCGGACGCTTATGGAAACCGATGCCTTTTCCAAGAGCAATCGCCTCACGCCCGTCCGGCATGACTGTAGAAACCGCGTTATTATTGAACACTCTGATTGCCTTCACAGTAGCACCCCCGTATGATTCGTTCGGCAGTCGGATCAAGCTTCACGCCTTCTGCAGGATCTCAATAAGCAACAAAAAAGGCATGAATCCCTAAATTTGCTTCACAAATCTAAGAACTCATGCCTGATTAAACAGTAACACGAACTTTTTATCGTTGGCATTATTTTAGCAGATTTATTTCCTTTTTGTCAATCCGCGTAACACCATAAATATTACTTCAATATTTGTGCAGTTTCCACAAATTCCCATCTATTTCTGATAGGGTTGGCTTTCGGCGCAGGTCCGAGCGGATTTGTTAATCAATAATGTACTGTTCATTACATCCTACTGCAGAATCCAAGTCATCATTTATTCGATAGTTTTCAAGCTGTGCCCTGGAA
>JBJFHO010000164.1:0-3188 GCA_051893675.1 Ruminococcus sp.
ACAGCGACAAGGGGCTTTGCCCCTTGACCCCACCAGGGCTACTCGCCCTGGACCTGCGCCAGCTATGCTCAGCTGGACCAGCAGCCTGATCAACCTTTTTGAAAACGGGTAGGATACATTTTTAGGTGTTACAAAATAGTAGGGGCGAACTGTGTTCGCCCGACTGATAACCCCAGAAAATCCACAGGCAAATGCAATTTATCCCACAGAGAATTATGCCAGACTGCAAAAAAGAAAGGAACCTGCAACCAAATCGCAGATTCCTTCCATAAAAACCATTGATATTTTTAATAAAACGTAGCCACTTCCTGCTCCGGTGCGCTGGTCATAACAACCTCCTGCACCTGTAACACAGGACCTTTTCCACGGTACAGCTTATGCTTCTGGACAGAGATCTTACCCGTCACCTGCACCCACTGTCTTGTCTGGAGCATGCTCGCCTTTTCCCACTCAGCTACCACGCAGCTGTATGTGATGTCCTCTACACAGCACGTCATGACATGACGTCCCACTGCAAAGGTTTTCGGCGGGAATTTCGGATCCATAGCAACAATGCCACGGAACGATATCACCTTGCCGTCATACTTTTTCGGATCCTCCATAATGTCCCGATACCACAGGGCATAATCTGTATCCGCCAGCCGGATCACCGGTGCATTCACATCGAAAGGCAACGGATCCTCGATCTCGTCATATTCCACCTGTCCGTTGGCATACTCATAGGCAATATCCGTCCGGCGGCTGATGGCACGCACCAGCTTGTGGAATTCCATCTTGTCCATGGACTTGTCGAACCGGTTGAATACCACCAGTTCGCAGGTGTTCAGCTTGTCCACTACCAGACTGCGCATATTTGCATTGAACTGTAAAAATGTGGTAGCATCAACAAAGAACATTTCCTGATATACCGCCCAGTCATCAGGCAGATTCTGGAACAACTGTCCCAGCTGCCACATGCCGTTGTATTCCAGCACGACGCGTGTCGCACCGCATTCCTTCAGCAGTGCGGACAGGTGTTCCGCTGTCAGTTCCTCCGGCTCTTCCAGGGTGCGGATATACACATCCTGACAGGGCATTGCGGAGATGTCATATTCCTCCTCGCCCTCCTCGCAGAGGAGCAGCATGGTCTTTTCGCCGGAATTGAACCGCTTGTCCTCCAGCGTCTCCTGAATAAATTTTGTCTTTCCCGCTTCCAGGAATCCGGTGAACAGATATACCGGAACATCTGTCTCCTGGGGCTGTTTTCCTGCCATATTGCGCCTCCTTATTCTGCATGGAACAGTGCAGCCAGCGCATCTTCCCGGATACCGGAACCAATGACGCAGAGGCGGCCTGTTGTACCAGCACAGCCTGTACGCACATCCGGTGTGCCCGGCACATAGTCAAAGTGAATCCAGCTGCCGTCCTTTGCCGGAACAATACCCTTGGCACGCAGTACCATACCATAGGTATCGGCATCGGTAAGTGCCTCCAGTGCCGCTGTGATCTCCTCCTGGGTATAGGTCTGTGCCGACTCTACACCCCAGCTGGTGAATACATCGTCTGCATGGTGATGATGGTGCTTGTGGTCATGGTCATGATCGTGGTCGTGACAGCCGCAGGTGCAGTTCTCGCCGTGTTCATGCGCATGCTCGTGGTCATGATCATGATGATGTTCGTGCTCATGGTCGTGTTCGTGATGATGTTCGTGTTCGTGCTCATGCTCATGATCGTGGCAGCCGCATTCTTCATGGTCGTGTTCATGGTCGTGATCATGATGATGATGATGGTCATGCTCTGCCGCTTCTGCCAGCAGTGCCTGCAATTCGTCATCCAGAGTATTCTTCTGGGTCATGGCATCCAACAGCTGCTTTCCAGTGAGTTGATCCCAATCGGTAGTCACGATAGGTGCCTTTTCGTTGCAGGTACGCAGACGGCGCACACAATCGTCCAGCTTTTCCTGTGCCAGACCAGCGGTATGGCTGAGGATCAGGCAGCTTGCATAGGTGATCTGGTTATTGAAGAACTCGCCGAAATTCTTCTGGTACATTTTGCACTTCTTGGCATCCACAACAGTGGTGAAGCCATCCAGTTCCACATCGTGGGCATGGATATTCTGCACCGCACGAATAACATCGCTGAGCTTGCCCACGCCGGACGGCTCAATGATGATCCGGTCGGGGTGATACTGCTCCAGCACCTGCTGCAGAGCCTTGCCGAAATCGCCCACCAGACTACAGCAGATACAGCCGGAGTTCATCTCTGTGATCTGCACGCCGGCATCCTGCAAAAAGCCGCCGTCAATGCCGATCTCACCGAACTCGTTTTCAATGAGTACCAGCTTTTCACCGGTATAGCCCTCTGCAATGAGCTTCTTGATCAATGTGGTTTTACCGGCGCCCAAAAAGCCGGAAAATATTGTAATTTTTGTCATGCAGTCTGCACTTCTTTCTCTCAGAATTTCTGACATGGGATGAAACCACTCCATGCCAATCCTCTTTAGTATAACACGCTTTCCACAGACATGCAAGCAATTTTGAGGATATTTAGATGGATTTTTTATGAACAAAAAGAGTATTCTACCTGCTCTCCAGTTCCATAATTGCGCCGGCAATCTGCCGCAGCACTGGTGCCGCAGCCGTATTGCCATAGCCGCCATTCTCTGCCAGCACAGTCACTGCATAGCGTGGTTCTTCCGCCGGAAAAAACGCCGTCACCCAGCCGTGGCAATATTCCTCGCCCTTTTCATCATAGCGTCCGGTCTGGGCGGTGGACGTTTTCGCTCCCATAGTCACATTACCGGGATTTCCCTGAAAATCCTCATCCTCTGCTGCATAGCACATCAGCGTCCGCAGATACCGGGCTGTCTCCTGGGAAATGCCTTCCTCATGAACTGTTTTTTCCTCTCGGAGCACCGTTTTTCCATCCTCTGTCACACCACGCACCAGACGCACCATAGGCAGTGAACCGTCTCCTGCAATGGCACAGGTCATCCGTGTGATCTGCAATGGCGTTGCTGTCAGAACACCCTGTCCGAAGCAAAAATTGGCACGTTCCGCTGGCAGATCCAGCTGCTGCAAGGTAGGCAGTGTACCGCTGGATGCCACAATATCCGCTGTCAGTGCAGTTTCTTCCCCGAAGCCAAGGGATTTTGCCGTGTCCAGCAGATCTGCACCGTCCAGTTCCTGACTGAGTGCAATGAAATACGG
>JBJFHO010000164.1:3288-10312 GCA_051893675.1 Ruminococcus sp.
ATACAGCCCTTTTCCAGAGACTGCCCGGCTGTCTCACAGATTCGCTGTATGGTTGCATCCAGCGTAGTAATGACGCCCTGCACCGGATTGGCACCATAGCGCACCTGCTTATTTTCCCCGGCAAGAACGCCGCCTGTGCCATCTACGGAAAAGGTCACGCTCCACTGAGAATCCACACTCCGCAGCACATCGTCATAGGCATATTCCAGCCCGGTCACACCGCTGCCCTGGGATGTATAGCCAATAAGATGCTGTGCCAGCTGATGGTCACTGTAGCGCTCCGGAATTTCCAGCACGGTCACATCTGCGCAGTCAATTTCCGCTGTATCCACTGTGCACACAAAAGGCTTTCCCTTTTCCACCTGCGCATAAAACGCATCCAGATCCAATACATGGGGCAGCAGTGCAGCAATTGCCTCCGGCGTAGGATTTACTACGGCAGTGCATGTACTTTTTGTATTGACCAGAGGCGTACCATTCCGGTCATATATCGTACCCTCCGCTGTTCCCACTAGGCAGGTATAACTCCCCTGCTCTGCCGCCGTCTGCACCAGCTCCGGCTTCTGCATCAGCCATGCCAGATAGACCGCCGCAGTACAAAACAGCGTCACAATCATCAGCCGCAGCCATGCCAATCGTTTCCGTAACTGTTCCATACCAACACTCCTGTTATTTCAATTGGGAATGAGGCGTTAGGAATGAGGAATGATGGTATCGTCTGCGGCGATGGATTTTTAAAATGAACTGAAATTCCAATCATTATAATTCGTGAGCGCAGCGAACACCGCCATTCCTCATTCCTAACTCCTAATTCCTCATTCCTAACTCCTCATTTCCAAGTATTGTTCCATCCGGTTCCCGGAATATGCATCTCGCTGTATCATTGCCCGGCATGTACAACATCTACAAATTGCGACATGCATTTGTGGAAATGTTTTCTCATTTTTTGTGAAATCCCTTGACTATTGCATCAAAAAAGAGTATAATATGAATAGAAGCTGTGTACAGCCTCTGTGAAATGTGTTATCTTGCCGGCAGTACAGGCAGTTTTCAGAAAGCACTGCGATTGCCCGGCAAGCCACCTCAAAATCCATGCGGAAGGAGTGTGTGCCACCCGGCACAATGTATCTGAACTATGAAAAATATCTTATTTGCCGCATCCGAATGCGTCCCCTTCGTCAAGACCGGCGGTCTGGCGGATGTTGTGGGAGCACTGCCCAAAGCGCTGAACCATGATGAATATGATGTCCGTGTCATCATCCCCAATTACACCTGCATCCCCTGGGAATACCGGGGCAAGTTCCGCTATGTCTCCCATTTCTACATGGACTACGGCCGCCATGTGGAAAATGTCCACGTGGGCATTATGGAATATGTTTATCAAGGTGTGCACTTCTATTTCATTGACAACGAATATTATTTCAAATGCGACCGTCCCTACAGTGATTCCATCATGTGGGACATCGAGCGCTATATCTTTTTCTGTAAAGCAGTACTGGCAGCAATGCCGGTCATCGGATTCCACCCGGATATCATCCACTGCCACGACTGGCAGACCGGTATGATTCCCGTATTCCTGCGCAGCACCTTTGCCTCCCACAGCTTCTACTGGGGCACAAAGAGCATCATGACCATCCACAACCTGAAATTCCAGGGCGTGTGGGATATCCGGCACTTTGTGTACAACACCAATCTGCCCAACTACATGTTCACGCCGGATAAGCTGGAATTCAAAAAAGATGCCAACATGCTCAAGGGCGGTCTGGTCTATGCCGATTACATTACTACAGTCAGTGAAACATATGCCGAAGAGATCAAAACGCCTTATTACGGCGAACAGCTGGACGGTCTCCTCTGTGCACGCTCCCGTTCTCTCCGGGGCATCCTGAACGGCATCGACTACGAGGTATACAACCCGGAAACTGACCCGAAGATCTCTGTGCACTACACCGTAAAGGACGCTGTGGAAAAGAAGAAAGAAGCCAAAAAAGCGCTCCAGAAAGAACTTGGTCTGCCTGTGGATGAGAACAAGTTTATGATCGCTATCATCTCCCGTCTCACCGACCAGAAGGGTCTGGATCTGGTGGACTGGATCACCGATCGCATCACAGACGAGTTCACCCAGTTTGTCATCATCGGCACCGGCGAGGAACGGTATGAGAATATGTTCCGCTACTATCAGGGCAGACACCCGGATCGTGTTTCTGCGAATATTTTCTATTCCGATCCCCTGGCGCACAAGCTCTATGCAGCAGCAGATGCTATGCTGGTACCGTCCCGGTTTGAGCCCTGCGGTCTGACCCAGCTGATCTCGCTGCGCTATGGTACTGTGCCCATTGTCCGTGAGACAGGCGGTCTGAAAGATACCGTTGTTCCGTACAACGAATACGAAAAGACCGGAACAGGCTTCACCTTTGCCCACTACAACGCAGACGATCTGCTCTACACCATCAACTATGCGAAGAATATCTACTTCAACCACCGTGAGGACTGGGACGATATTCTCCGCCGGGGCATGGAACAGGATTTCTCCTGGGGCAGCTCTGCACTGCAATATCAGGGTATGTACGACTGGATCATCCGTGGTATGCAAGGATAATTCCATCGCCTGATCTTATTACATAAGCATTTCAAAAACCGCCGCCGGCACAACACCAGCGGCGGTTTTTTTTGAATGAGGAATGGCGGTGTTCGCTGCGCTCACATTGAAAAAATTGGAATTCCTTGGAATCCATGAAATCCATCGCCGTAGGCGATACCATCATTCCTCATTCCTAACTCCTCATTCCTCATTTTACTTGACGTTTTCCCAGATCCATGGTACAATAAATGAGATAATATTACACAACAAACGGAGGAATTCTCATGCAGATCTTAGTTGTCGGAATGGGACTCATCGGCGGTTCCATCTGCAAATCTATCAAAGCATCCACAGAACACACCGTATTCGGCTGCGATGTTCAGGAGTCTGTCCTGGAGGATGCCATAAAAGAGGGCGCTATTGACGGCACCGGCACCATGAACGATGGCACCTATGACATGATCATCATCTGTCTCCACCAGCGCATCGCAATCCAGATGGTACAGGATGCCCTGCCCCAGCTCCGACCGGGCACCATTCTGGTGGACACCTGCGGTCTGAAAGGACGCATGGTGCGTGACCTGACATATCGCTGCCGCAAATCCGGTGTGCACTATGTGGGAACACACCCTATGGCAGGACGGGAAAAAAGCGGCTATTACGCCAGTATCCCCAACCTGTTCCAGAACGCTAACTTTATTGTGACACCAGTGGACGATACAGACGAAACTGCTCTGGAAACTGTCAAGGAGCTGGCAAAGCAAATGGGCTTCGGCAATATTGTTACGGCAACACCCATGTGGCACGATAATATGATTGCCTATACCTCCCAGCTGGCGCACGTGGTTTCCAGTGCCTATGTAAAGGATTTCTGTGTGGACGATGCCGTTTCCTTTTCCGGCGGCAGCTTTCAGGATATGACACGTGTTGCCACCATGGACGAATCCATGTGGTCAGCGCTGTTCCTGGATAACCGGGATAACCTGCTGTATCATCTGGATCTGCTCATTGAAAATCTCACCGATTATCGGGATGCACTCAAACAGCGTGACGAGGAGCGCCTGCAATATCTCATTGCCGAGGGACGCCAGATCCAGGAGGAAAATGTGCGCAAACGCAAGGAAATGAACGAGAAATAAGGAGATGGGAACTGCTATGAACTGGACACAAGTGGATATTTATACAACCACAGC
Organism: Ruminococcus sp.; assembly: GCA_051893675.1. Taxonomy (GTDB): domain Bacteria; phylum Bacillota; class Clostridia; order Oscillospirales; family Ruminococcaceae; genus Ruminococcus_C. The sequence goes on from JBJFHO010000164.1 coordinate 7,063, forward strand.
CGCCATTGACCTGCTGAGTGTGCAATTGCAGGATCTGGGCATCCGGGGCTGTATGGTACAGGACGCACAGGATTTTCAGGAATTTCTGGAACAGAAAAACGGCAAATGGGACTATCTGGAGGATGGGCTCATGGAACTGGCGCACTGCGAGACCTGCATCACCGTCTATCTGCCGGAGGATGCACAGGGTGCAGAGACACTTTCCGCTGTCCGTACCCTGCTGGCACAGCTGAAAGCACAGGATACAGAGCACGCCTATGGACGGCTGGAAATGGTCTGCTCCGGCATCCGGGAAGAGGACTGGGCAAACAACTGGAAGCAGTATTTCAAGCCGTTCCCTGTAGGGAAAAAACTGTACATCAAGCCCAGCTGGGAAGAGGCTACTGCTGAGGCTGAGGGCAGAACGATACTGGAAATCGACCCTGCCAGCAGCTTCGGTACCGGACAGCATCACACCACCCGGCTGTGCCTGGAGCTGCTGGAAAACGAGATCACACCGGAGACAAAGCTTCTCGATCTGGGCTGCGGCAGCGGTATTCTGTTTATCGGCGGTATGCTTCTGGGAGCAAAAGAGGCATATGCCGTGGATATCGAAGAAAACGCCGCACGTATCGCCGGTGAAAATGCCGCAGAAAATCATCTGGAGCCTGAAAAGTACACCATTTCCTGCGGTAACGTCATCACTGACAGCAAACTGGTAGAGCAGATCGGTTCCGGATATGATGTGATCACAGCGAATATCGTTGCCGATGTCATCAAAGCAATGGCACCCCTGTTTCCGCAGTTTCTCCGGGATAACGGCATTCTGATTCTGTCGGGTATCATTTCCGAACGAGCTGATGAAGTGCTGGAGACTGTGACAGCCCACGATTTTACCGTATTGGAAAAGCGGGAAGCATCCGGCTGGTGCGCAGTCAAGCTGCAAAAAGTCCCCGGCACCGGAACATGCTGCGAAGCAATACGCATGTAATGTAAAACCGCACCTCGCCGGAGGCGGCAATGAAGTTTTTTGATCCAGCAATTTTTCAAAAATGATGGCGAGCCAGATGTGCTCACCTGAACCAGCATGATGAGCAGCCTTGTTTGAAACCAGAAAAACACCGTTCCTGCACGTGGAACGGTGTTTTCCTTATGTAGAATAGTAAGAGGTTGTCAAAATATGCAATGTCCTTATTCTGCGTCCTTTTTCACGGCATCCACAGACTTCCCCTGCTGTGCTGCCAGAAGATCACGGATCTCTGTCAACAGAACTTCTTCCTTGCTGGGCTTGGGCGGCTCCGGTTTCTCGTCCTTTTTCCGGTGGAATATGTTCATTACCTTGACAATAATAAACACACAGAGCGCTGTCAGCAGGAACGTGATCACCGCATTCACAAAGCTGCCTATGGCAATGAACGGATGATTGCCCCACGGAATCGTAATTCCCAGCGTACTGAAGTTGACACCGGCAAGAACCATGCCAATAAAGGGCATCAGCACATCATCTACCAGAGAATTGACAATGGAGGTGAACGCAGAGCCGACGATCAGACCGACTGCCATGTCCAGAACATTTCCCTTGGAAATAAACTCCTTGAACTCACCGACAATTGCCTTGAGACCGCCGCTTGCCTTTTTCAGATTTTCTTCGACATTTTTGTTTTCCATCATGTACATCCTCATTTCATGACCGGCATATCTGCCTTTATTTTACCGGATATTTACCCGGTAATTTCCTCGTTGTCCTCCGGCACTGCCGCATCTGCATTGTCTGCTGCGGTATCCGTGGTTTCTTCGCTAGCAGCTTCCGGCGCTGTTGTATCACTGCCGTAGGTCTGAATCTCACCAGTATCCACTGTGACGATGAATCCATCCCTGTTGTTGCCGGAAATGGTATATTTCTGATCCGGCGGCACCAGAATATAGGTGGAATCTGCTGCTGCATCTGCCGGAACATAGTATACCTCATAGATCTCGCCGTCCCAGTTGGTGATGGAGAGATGATTGTCGGTATTGTAATTTTTCAGCAGAGTGAGATACTCCTCCAGACAGAGATTGTTCTCCGCCATGTAAGTCGCATGAGGCTGTCCCACATAGCGGTAATGCCACGGCTCTGCCTGATAGCCCGTAGTCTCCGTCTTGTCCTCCGCATAACGCAGGATATAGCCGTAATGTCCGCAATTTTGGTTGATCCACTCGTATTCACCAGTGCCATCATAGTCATACTGCACACCGTCCTGATAGAGGGATACGTCCAGGGAATAGCCTGTCTCATGCTCACTGTAACCCGGCTTTGCCACACGGGTAGAAGTCTCCGCACCAGTTGCCTCCAGATCGGCATCGTACAGCTCCTGCTGCTGGGCATTGGTGCGATAGCCGCTGATAATGATAATGTCCTCGTGACCGGTGGCAACAAAGAAATCATCCAGCATCTGGTTCAGCGCTTCGATTGCCGGCTCACGCAGACTGGTTTCCGTACCGCTGACATGATAGTTATCCGTTTTATGCTCATATATGCTGACGATCTCTGTCGCGTTGTTTTCCACATAGGCATTTTCGCCGTTGACCAGAATCAGGTCTCCGGCATGTATCTGGGCATTGTCCACGGCAATATTTTCATATACCGTCTGTTCTGTAGTAGGCTCTTCCGGTTCAGTCTCCTCTACATTTCCGATCACCATGCCTTCTGCGCCCTGAGAGATGGGCGTCAGAGACTTGTACATATGAAAGCCCTCGTATCCCACAAGTGCCACAAGTGCCAGAGAAACAATAACTTCTGCGGCAGTTTTTGCGCCGGAGCCTCTGGGGCGGCGTGGCTGGGGACGGCGGTTTCCTGACGGTCTCGCCTGTCTTGTATTCTGATTTCCATTTCCCTTTGCAGCGGGACGTTTTTTCGGTTCCTGGCTCATTCGGGTACCTCCAGATCTATATTCGGCAAACCACCTGGCGGCGGTTTTTACAGTTTCCAGTTTTCGGGGCAATATTGACCCTGTTTTTATTATACCACATTTTGTGCAAATTGCAAATACTTTTTATGCAAATTTTTTTGAAACAGCGAATTGTATTAAATTAGGAATGAGGAATGAGGAATGAGGAGTTAGGAATGGCGGTATCGCCTGCGGCGATGGATTAAAAATGTCCGGCTCAAATGATACCACGTCGCAGGCGGCAATGAAGTTTTTTGATCCAGCAATTTTTCAAAAATGCTGGTGGGACGTTTGCAACGAGATCAACTTTTAGATATTACCGGACGCCATGAAATCCCAGCATT
>JBJFHO010000165.1:0-2201 GCA_051893675.1 Ruminococcus sp.
CCATAAGAAGGGAGTTTTTTCAGCATGTCATATTTCTACAACAGCTGGGATGCCGATTACAAATCCCCGTTCGGGGCAATCCGCCGCAATCAGGGATGCCAGTTTACCATCCGTCTGCCGGAAGAAACACCGCTGGATTATGCTCCGGTACTGGTGGTGTTCCGCACCGGCTTCAAGGAACGGTTCCTGCCTATGAATGTGAAAGAGCGTGAAAACGGCTATGTCCTCTATACCACCACGCTTATTCCCAAATATGCCGGGGTACACTATTATTACTTCTCCTACACCAGCAACGGCGTGCGCCATTATATCAAGCGGGGCGATGCCTGTCACGGCACCCTGGATCAGGGGGAAATGTTCCAGCTCACCGTATTCGGCGAGGATTATCAGACACCCCAGTTCCTCAAGGGCGGCGTCATGTACCAGATCTTCCCCGACCGCTTTTGCAGCAGCGGCAAGCAGCACGAAAATGTACCCTCTGACCGTGTGATGCGCAATTGGGGCGAGCTGCCCTATTACAAGCCCGACCAGAACGGTCATGTGTGGAACAACGACTATTTCGGCGGGGACTTAGAGGGTATCCGCAGCAAGCTGGACTATCTGGCAGATCTGGGTGTCACCTGTATCTACCTGAACCCGGTCTTTGAATCTCACGAAAATCACCGCTACAATACCGCAAACTACCGGAATCTGGATCCCCTTCTGGGTACCAACGAGGATTTCCGGGTGCTGTGTGAGGATGCGAAAAAGCGTGGTATTTCCGTCATTCTGGACGGTGTATTCTCCCATACCGGCGCAGACAGCATCTATTTCAACAAGTTCGGACGATATGACAATCTGGGTGCATATCAGTCGGAACAAAGTCCCTACTATTCCTGGTATCACTTCTGGGGCAACAAGGAATACGAGTCCTGGTGGGGCATTGATACCCTGCCCAATGTGGACGAAAATAACCCAGATTATACCAAATACATCTGCGGCGAAGGCGGTGTGCTGGAGTACTGGCTGGAACAAGGGGCTGCCGGATTCCGTCTGGATGTGGCGGACGAGCTGCCGGATGAGTTCCTGGATAATCTGCGTACCTGCGTGAAAAAATACGATGAGGAAAAGATCGTTATCGGCGAGGTCTGGGAGGATGCTTCCAACAAGGAGGCTTACGGCGTAAAACGGCGCTATCTCCTGGGCGATCAGCTGGACAGCGTCATGAACTATCCCTTCCGGGAGGCAATCATTGCCTACATGAAGGGCGAAGCAGTTACTACCTTCCGTGACCGGATCATGGGCATTCTGGAGAACTATCCGAAATGTACTGTGGATGTGCTCATGAATTTCGTCTCCACCCACGACATTGAGCGTGCCATCAACCGCTTCGGCGGTCAATCCTGCGATGACAAGAGCAAGGACTGGATGGCTGGAAACGAGCTGTCTCCGGAGGAATACAACCGGGGCAAGACGTTGCTCAAGGGTGCTATGGTACTGCAATTCTTCCTGCCGGGCGTGCCCAGCATTTACTACGGCGACGAGGCTGGTCTCCAGGGCTGGAAGGATCCCTTCAACCGCCGGTGTTATCCCTGGGGTAACGAGGACACGGAGCTGCTGGAATACACCAAGCAGCTGGCGCATATTCGCCGGGAAAACGCCGTATTTGCAGAGGGTGCCATGGAATTTCTGGTGCTGGAGGACAATATCGTGGGCTTCTCCAGATACGATGGGGAGACTGGCAACAGCGCCATTGTCCTGCTGAACCGCAGCGGCGACACAGGCATGGTTTCCCTCCGGGATAAGTGCTTCCGCAAGTATGCATTCAGCACTGTCATCAGCGGCATCTGCGACGGCGACGCCATTATCCTGCCGGCGAACAGCTACGCTGTTATCAGCGCCGTCCGCACCAGTGTTCCTGTGGCTGAGGCGGAACAGAACTGATCGGGATCTTACATTATATTACAAAAACAGTAAAGCGACCTTTGGGTCGCTTTTTGTTATTTAGAGCCCATTTTTACAATAATATTGGATATATTTCGATTTACTATTTTAACGTTATGGGATTGAAACTTTTCTTTTTTCGTTTTCACCAAAATTCGCTTTACAAATCCGGTGAAATGTGTTATACTGTATTAGTCGCATCGAGGTGTGGCTCAGTTTGGTAGAGCACTACGTTCGGGACGTAGGGGCCGCAAGTTCGAATCTTGTCACCTCGACCA
>JBJFHO010000166.1:0-10169 GCA_051893675.1 Ruminococcus sp.
TGCGTATTTTTGCCGGCGACCGCCTGGAAAATATGATGCGTACACTGAATGTGGACGAGGATACGCCCATTGAGAGTAAAGCGCTCACCAAAATCATTGAATCCTCTCAGCGTAAGGTGGAGGGACGGAACTTCAATATCCGTAAGAATGTCCTGAACTATGACGACGTTATGAATACCCAGCGTGAGATCATCTATAAGCAGCGTGCACAGGTGCTGGATGGCGAGGATATCCATGACAGCGTAATCAAGATGATGGAGGAATTGGTCGAAGGTACTGTAAAGCAGTATATCAACGAAGAGGAAACAGATCACAATCAGTGGAATCTTGTTGGTCTCCGGGATCACTTCCTGGGCTGGATCACCGAGGAGGACGATCTGAGCTACAACGAGACAGACCTTGCCGGACTTTCCGTTATGGATATTATCGAGGCACTGACAGAAAAGGCAAAGGAACTCTATCAGGCAAAGGAAGACGAGTACGGCTCTGAGATCATGCGTGAACTGGAGCGTGTGGTTCTGCTGAAGGTCGTAGATACCAAGTGGATGGCGCACATCGACGATATGAACGAACTGAAGAAGGGTATCGGTCTGCGTGCATATGGTCAGCAGAATCCGGTTGTCGAGTATCGTTATGAGGGCTTCGAAATGTTCGATGCAATGGTAGATTCCATCCGTGAGGATACCATTCGTATGCTTCTCACGGTGAAGCTGCAGAAGAATCAGGCACCGGAGCGGGAACAGGTTTCCAAGCCGGATGCCCCCAATGCAGGTGCAGATGACGGCAGCTTCGGTGGTCAGCGCCGCAATCCGAATAAAAAGCGCTGAGTAAGCAAAACTGTATGAAGAAAGAACGGGGGACACGGCTTTCGCTGTGCTCCCCTGTTTTGGATGGAGGACTTATGGCGGGAACAGGTTATGAGACGTTTTCCTTTTACTATGATACTCTGACGGAAAACGTAGACTATCCGGCACGTGCAGCGTATCTGGACGCTCTGATCCGGGAAAATCTTTGTTCAGAGGGAAACGTCATGCTGGATCTGGCGTGCGGCACGGGTACCATGACGGAGGAAATGGCAAAGCGTGGCTATGACATGATTGGCGTGGATTATTCCGCTGGAATGCTGAGCCAGGCAATGGAAAAGAAAATCACCCAGGGACTGCCCATCCAGTATGTGCAGCAGGATATGCGTGCGCTGGAACTGTACGGCACAGTGGATGTGACCATCTGCACCCTGGATAGCCTGAACCATCTGCCGGATCTTTCTGATGTGCAGAAGGTGTTCCAGCGTGTGGCGGATGTTACGGAGCCGGGCGGTTTGTTCGTATTCGATATGAATACGCTGTACAAACACCGGGAATTGCTGGGAAATCAGGTGTATATCTATGAGACAGACGAGGTATACTGTGTCTGGGAAAATGCCTTGCAGGAGGATGGCTGTACTGTGGAAATTACACTGGAATTGTTCCAGCTGTGCGAGGATGGGCGCTATTGCCGTCAGGAGGAAACGCTGACAGAGCGTGCCTATGCGCCGGAACAGGTGACAGCGGCTTTAGAGGAAGCTGGATTTTCTGTTATTGGCGTATATCATGCGGATACCACGGAACCTCTGCGGGATGACAGCGAACGCATGGTGATTGTTGCGAGAAAGGAAGCGTAATATGGGAATTTTGAAACGTGTCATTGCAAAGGATGCCTCTGTTGTGGCGTGTGCAGTGGATGCAACCGATATGATCTCGGAAATGGAACAGATTCATGAGACATCTGCGGGGGTGACAGCGGCACTGGGGCGGTTGTCCATTGCAGCGAGCATGATGGGCTATGGTCTGAAAAGCGAAAATGACAGCGTGACACTTCGTGTCAAGGGCGGCGGCCCGGCAGGAATGCTGGTTGCTGTGGCAGATAGTCACGGCAATGTCAAGGCAGATGTGGATCAGCCCATTGTAGAACTGCCGCTGAATGCACAGGGTAAACTGGATGTGGGCGGTGCAGTCGGCACAGACGGCACTCTGTCTGTGGTAAAGGATCTGGGACTGAAGGAGCCGTATGTGGGTATGGTTCCACTGGTTTCCGGGGAAATTGCCGAGGACATAGCACAGTATTTCGCCACCAGCGAACAGACACCTACAGTCTGCGGGCTGGGCGTGCTGGTGAATCCGGATCTGACGGTGAAAGTTGCAGGAGGATTTCTGATTCAGGTGCTGCCCTTTGCCAGTGACGCCTGCATTGATACCATTGAACAGAATCTGAAAACTCTGCCGCCGGTGACAGCCATGATGGAACAGGGCATGACCACAGAACAGATTGCACTCCGGCTGCTGGATGGCCTGGAACCAAACCTGCTGGATGAGGCAGAGGTGCATTATCAGTGCGATTGCAGCCGGGAACGGACAGAGCGTGTGCTGACTGCTCTGGGCAATGAGGAACTGACAAAGCTTGCTGCAGAAGGCAAATCAGTAGATGTCAGCTGCCATTTTTGTAAAAAACAGTATACCTTTACACCGGAAGAATTGCTTGCACTGCGCAGCTGACGATGAAAACCGCTAATGCAAAGGAAGTGAGAAAAATGCGCAATCAGAAAAAGGTCATTGCTTTGCTGATCGTAATGGCTGGCTGGCTGCTGCTCATGTGGAAGCTTTCCACGGCAAATGGCACGGAGACCTTGCGTGACAGTATGATCTTTGCCCGGAAAATCGGCGGGTGGATCTATGGTACACCGACGGCGGAACAGCTGAACCATCTGAATTTGTTTCTGCGGAAAATGGCGCATGTGTTTCTCTATGCCGTCCTCGGTTGTATTTTTGCGATGCTTTGGCAGCTGCTTCTGGAACAATATGCCATGTGGAAACGGATGCTGCCGCCCATATTGTGCTGTACAGCAGTGGCATTTCTGGACGAACTGCAAAAAATCCCCATTGCAGGGAGACATTTTTCCTGTTCGGAATCCTTTCTGAATGCAGGAAGTGCCCTGGCAGTGATCCTGATCTTTTACTTTTGCGTCTGGGTTTGCACCAGAAATAACACGAAACAGGAAACTTCATCATAATTCATCTGAGCATCACAGGGAACGGAGACCTGTGATGCTTTTTTGTACATGTCTAACAATTTTCAAAAAGAAATTTCTAATTGTGTTGTGAAAGTTCTCATAATGTACTTGACTTTTTCCCAAATATTTGGTAAAATAAAGGTATAACAATTTTTGGGAGATGTGATTGCAAAATGGATACGCAGGAATACATAGAGACTGTGGAGAATGCGTGGATGAAATCAGAACGAGTTCTTTGCACGCCTTCCGGACTTGCCCGGGATGCGTTGTTCTATGTGCAGGAAATCGGCACTATGGCTTGCTGTCAGCCGCATCAGAACACCCGGGACTCGCTGGATTCGTATTTGCTGATGTTGGTACAAAAGGGACAGGGGACGTTTACTGTTGCCAACGAGACATTCAATGTGCGGCAGGGGGATGCGGTATTTCTGGATTGCCATCAGCCCTATTCCCATTGCAGCAGTGCAGCAGACCCATGGCAATTTTCATGGATTCATTGGAATGGTCATGCCATGCCGGCATTGTATGAAGTGTTCCAGCAGCGGAACTCGTCTATAGTGATTCCCAAGGCGGCTGCAAATTTTCTGTCGCTGTTTCAACAGATCCGGGAAGCGGCTGTGGAACGGTCACCCGATTTTGAATTGTATCTTTCCCAGTATTTATCCCAGATGATGACGCTGCTGCTGACGGCAAATGCAGCGGATTCCCATCGTGTTGTCAGTGATATGGCACAGAAGTGGGAACAGATTCATTGTTATGTGGAGGAGCACTTTGCGGAAAAAATCACTTTGGGAGAATTGAGCGAGATGTTTGGAATCAGCAAATATTATATGCTCCGGGGATTCAAGAAGAAATATGGCATTACCATTATACAGTTTATCAACCAGTGCCGTATGAATCATGCAAAAAAGCTGCTGCGCTTCACAGATTTACAGGTGGATGAGATCTCAGAAAAGTGCGGCATCCACGACTCCAGCTATTTTAATCGGATTTTCCGTACAACCGAGGGGATTTCCGCCGGTTCTTATCGGAAAAAATGGCGCAATTAAGGAAAATAACTATAATGCACAAAAAGGAGCTGTTTCATTGCAACGGCTCCTTTTTCTTGTTCTATAGAAAAAGGCTGCTCCGCATGGAAACAGCCTTTTTGAGGTTTCAGGGTTGATTTATGAGATTATTCCGTTACCGGAATGGAGTCTACCAAATGTACCAGGAACTTCAGAAGGGTAATGCTATCATCACCGTTCACTTCGTTGTTTTTATAGCAGTCTGCATTTGCAGCAGCCTGATCGGACAGCTTCACCTGACCAGCTACAGCCTTGTTCAGCAGAACAGCGTCTGTAATGTCAACTCTGCCGTCTACATTGATGTCACCGTACAGTGTCGGTGCAACATCACCGGTGGTTTTGGTGGTTGTTGTGGTGGTTTCATCGGAAGAAACCGTGGTGGTCTCGGTAGTCGCAGAAGACTCGGTTACATCTGTGTTTTCACTGCTGTTGGGCAGCGGCAGATAAGCACCGGTCAGAGCAATCTGATCAGTGGGAACAGAGTCGCCGCCGGGGTTGTTTACCCACCATACCTGAACTTGTGCAGCATTCTGTTCCTGTGCAGTGGCGCTGATGGCAGCGATCATATCTGCATCCTCTACCTTATCGGTGCCTCCATTGTAGGAGATTTCGAACGGTTCATCCAGTGTTACAGTGATTTCGCCTACTGAGTCCATTTCCCACTTGTAGGATACCCAGTAATCTGTGCCGTCTACCGTTGCAGAAATGCCAATACAGCCGTTTGCATAAGAAACGGAGCCTCCAGGTGCTACAATAAAGTCTAGGATTACCGTATCGCCGATGGATCTGTCAAATGTGATGTCATAGTAGTCATTGTTTTCTGTCACGTCAGCAGGAACAGTAGCTGTCGGATTTGCAGTTGTCGTTGTTGTCGTTGTGGTTTCGCTGTTGGAAGATGTTGTTACATCGGATGAGTCGGATTTCGGCAGATAAGCACCAATCAGAACGATTTCAGAGGTCTTTACGGAGTTTTCATCGCCGTCATTTGCCCACCATACCTGGATCTGTGCAGAGGTCTGCTCCTGTGCAACAGCACTGATCTTTGCAATCTGGTCTGCATCCTCAACCTTGGCAGCACCTGCGTTATAGGAAATCTCAAAGGGATCATCCAGCTTGAATGTGATATCGCCTGCGCCGTCAATTTCCCACATGTAGGATACCCAGTAGTCTGTGCCGTCTACATTGACAGAAATACCAACGCAGCCGTTTGCATAAGCAACAGTGTCCGGGCAGGTGAAGTCCAGGATCACGGTATCACCGATGGCTCTGTCAAATGTTACGTTATAGTTGCCGCTCTTGACTGCAATGCTGCCCGGGTCGCCCTTGCTGGGATCCGGTGCCGGTGTGCTTGCAGTAGTGGTTGTTGTTCTGGAGGTGCCTGAAGTTGTCACACGGCTCTGAGTTGTGCCGGACGGCTCAAATGCAGCATATGCTTCCTTGAATTCGTCCAGGGTGATTACCAGATCGCTCTGATAAATCGCAGCCAGTGTATCCGGATTATTGTAATTGGAGTCCATCAGGTGCTCGCCGTACCAGGGCATGAAGTACAGCCAGTATGCGCCTTCCTCAGTCATATTTTCCACAGAAGGAATGGTGTCGTTCTCCATCATGGCGATCATCTTGGTATTGTCATACATTTCGATCAGACCATAGAATGTGGAAGAAATCGCACTCTCGTTGGGTGTGGTTACACCGGTAGACCAGTTTGTTGCATTGTACTTGTCATAGCCGATGATGTCAACATAATCAGCACCCGGATAGAACCATGCGGATTCGTCGCTGTAGGTGTAGCTGTTGAATTCCCAGATGAGGTTGTGCAGGTCGTATTCATTTGTCAGCAGGTCGTACAGATACTGATACAGCTGTACATAGACATCTGCGCCTTCCTTCGACCACCAGAACCATGCACCGCTGCCGTCAGCACCGCCGTTGCCCTCTGCTTCGTGGAACGGACGGAACAGAAGCGGAACGTCTGCATCTGCAATCTTTTTCAGTTCAGTAGCAAGGTTATCTACTGCACGCAGGAAATATTCATGTTCTGTGGTACCTTCGATCATGCAGTTTGCGGTAACAAAGTCTGTCTTTTCGGAATAGGTTGTCTTATCCCAAGCCAGAGTGCCGCCTTCGGTATAGTCACTCATGCTGGTGGGAACATTGATGTGCCAGCTTGCCGTTGCGATACCGCCGGAATCCTTGACCCAGCTGATAACACGGCTTGCAGTGCCGTCATCCCATGCATACAGCGGGCAGGTATCGCCAAAGTCGAAACCACGGATTACCGGAAGCTCACCGGTCTTTTCCTGGATATAATTGAATTCGTCATCTCTGGAAACGCCGTAATATTCCTGCTGACCAGAGAGAACATTTTTGCCGTATACCGTGGAGAGATATTCCATGAGCTTCTGTGTCTCAGCAGTTGCTTCAGTATCACAGCAAGCGGTATCTGTTGCAATGACTTCCGGCAGGACTGCCTCTTCTACACGGATATAGTCGATGTTGACCCAGCCCCAGCTGCATTCCACACCGATCTCATTGTCGCCGGCAGTCAGCTTTACGCTGCCGGTATTTACCTCGACCCATTCACCTTCATCTGTTGTTGTGCAGCTGAAGGAACCGGAATTCGCACCGTTTACGGTGAGATATTCAATTTTGTCGCCGTAGGGAGAGGAATATCCCACGATGATGTCATACATGCCAGTGGTTTCGATGGGGATGTTTACGGTTGCCTTTTCACCGCCGTTTTCAAAGAAAACATAGCTTCCGCCGGAAGCCGATGCATCTTCCTTGATGGTACCGGTGACAGTGCCGCTTTCGATCTCATACTTTGTGCTTTCTGTGGCGAAAGATGCCAATGAATGGAACATGACGCCGTTCACAGCCAATGTGCCGGCAGTCAGAACTGTCAGCAGCTTTTTTGAAATTCTTCTCATAATATCCTCCTTCAAAGGAATAAATTTTGTACTTATTGTACCATATTTTTTTGCCCATGTCAACACTTTTTTACGTCTGCCAGGAGAAATATACAATTTTTTGCTCGGGATTTACAATTTTAATACGACATGGAATTTCATGGAGTGCTGCAGAACTTATTTTTCATCGTTTTAATAAATCGATTACAGAAATCTATTCCCACATTGTACTACTTTTAAATAAATAGGAGGGATAAGTTAAATATTCATAAAGTGGAAGGAAAATACGAATGAATCCTTGCATTTTCATTGTAGCTGTGGTATACTAATGAAGAAAACGGAGACAGGCAGATTTGCTTGCTCTGTACGGAGCGGAACGGAAGGAGGCGGCAATATGCTGCACAATCTGCGGAACTGGGATCGTCAGGCACTCTTGTGGCTCCAGGAGCATTTCCGGCGTGCCGGGCTGACACTGACTATGAAAATTGCAACATTTCTGGGAAACGGCGGTATTATCTGGCTGACAGCATGTGCCTGTCTGCTGTTTCGTCCGGAGACACGGCGTGCATCTGCTACGGCACTGCTGTCGCTGCTGTTTTCCATTTTGATCAACAATGCCATGCTGAAACATCTGGTGGCACGTGCACGGCCGCATGACAGGATTCAGAATCTGATTGTGCTGATCCGGCGTCCCCGGGATTTTTCCTTTCCGTCCGGACATACCTCCAGTTCCTTTGCGGTGGCGACTGTGTTTCTGAGTATGCTGCCTCTCTGGGTTGGTCTGACGGCAATGATGCTGGCAGTGCTGATTGCTTTTTCCAGGTTATATCTGGGGGCACACTATCCCTCCGATGTGGTATGCGGTGCCGTTCTTGGCGTACTTTTGGGGCTTGCTGCATTGTATCTTATGCCGCTGCTGCTGAAAAGCTCCTGGCTGCCGGATTCAGTACGTACCTGGTTTGATCTGGATGTGTTGACAATGGCGGAATTTTATAGAAACTGATCACAAAAAGCGCATAGACGGTGGTATTTGCTCCGTTCTATGCGCTTTATTTGCATTATTACAATGTCGAAATATACACTCAGATTTTCATGCTTCCAGGGATTCCAGATCTTTTTGCCACAGCGTTACACAGGCATCGCTGGGCATACGCCAGTCACCTCTGGGGGACAAGGTCACGCTGCCCACCTTGGGACCGTCCGGGAGACAGCTGCGCTTGAACTGCTGGGAGAAGAACCGCCAATAGAATTTTTTCAGCCATTTCAGGATGGTGGCATCGTCATAGGTGTCTTTGAATGCGATCTGTGCCAGCCGGTAGATTTTATGAGGTGCAAAGCCCAGACGCAGGACATAGTACAGGAAAAAGTCGTGGAGTGCATACGGCCCCACAATATCCTCGGTTTTCTGGGCGATGGTGCCATCCTGTTCCGGCGGCAGAAGCTCCGGGCTGACCGGGGTGTCCAGTACATCCCGCAGCACAGCGGAAAGGGAATCCTCTGTCTGGGATGCCTCATATGCCACCAGATATCGTACCAGCGTTTTGGGGATAGAAGCATTCACCGCATACATGCTCATATGATCGCCGTTGTACGTTGCCCAGCCCAGTGCCAGCTCGGACAGATCGCCTGTACCGATGACAATACCACCGGTCTGATTTGCCAGATCCATGAGCACCTGGGTACGTTCCCGAGCCTGGGAATTTTCATAGGTCACATCGTGAACAGCTTCGTCGTGCCCGATATCTGCAAAATGCTGACGTACACTGTCCTGGATGGGAATTTCCCGCAATGTTGCACCATATGCCTTTGCAAGACGGCAGGCATTCTGATAGGTGCGATCCGTTGTACCAAAGCAGGGCATGGTCACTGCGATCATGCCGGAGGGATCCAGTCCGCAGATACGGAAGGCGTGTACCATAACGATCAAAGCCAGCGTGGAATCCAGTCCGCCGGACAGCCCCACAACAGCCGTTTTGCAGCCGATATGCTTCAGACGTGTGGCAAGTCCTGTCGCTTGTAATGTCAGAATTTTTTCACAGCGCTGGGAAAGTTCTTTGTCACCGTTGGGCACAAAGGGGGACGGGTCGATCCAGCGTGTCAGCCTGGTTTCTTCCGGAGGCATGGAAAAAGCGGTGGCAACGATATTTTCTTCCATCAGCTGCTGGAATGTGTTAGAACGGCGGCGTTCTCCTGCCAGCCGCTGGACATCCACATCGGCATAGAGGATTCCCTGGGTAAACAGCTGGGATTCCGCCAGAAGTGAGCCATTTTCCAGAATCAGGTTGTGTCCGGCAAAGACCATATCCTGAGTAGATTCACCGAAACCGGCATCTGCATAGGCATAGGCGCACAGGAGACTGCCGGATTTCGCCTTGAGCATGGTACGGCGATAATCTTCTTTACCGATGATCTCATCGCTGCATGACAAATTGACAATAATAGTTGCTCCAGCCTTTGCCATATAGACGGAGGGCGTATCGCCAACCCAGACATCCTCGCATATCTCCACGCCGAATACAAAATCCGGCAGTTCCGTACAGGTGAAAAGCTGTTTTGCACCAAATTTCACCAAGCCCAATTCACGGGCATCCCGGATGCGAAGATAAGAGCGGGGACATTCCCAGGATGCATCCGGCCCGGCGGAAAAGTGCCGCACTTCATAGAATTCGCTGTAATTGGGGATATTCTGCTTGGGCACCATGCCCAGAATATCGCCCTCATAGCAGACGGCGGCACAGTTATACAGTCCGTTGCCATGAGCATAGGGCAGTCCCACAATGACAATGGCAGGCAGATCTTTCGTCTCCTGCAAAATCGTCAGCAGTGCATCCTGTGCCCCCTGGATAAGGGTGCTTTGCTGAAACAGGTCACCGCAGGTGTATCCGGTAATGCAAAGCTCCGGAAATACAATAAGTTTTGCGCCGGCAGAAGCGGCTTCTTTGGCGTGGGCAATGATCTGCTGTGCGTTATAGGTACAATCCGCCACCCGAAGTGGCGGCGTGACACAGGCAATTTTAATGAATCCGTCTTTCATGGACATACACACTCCCGTTCAATGGTTTTCTTTTAGGCAATACCGCACAAAGATTGTGCGTCAGATGTACTCTACGAGCATAAACTTTGTCAGATTTTTTGTCAGATGAAACA
>JBJFHO010000167.1:0-2176 GCA_051893675.1 Ruminococcus sp.
GGGAATGTGTTATATTGGACATGGTGATTCTATGCTCAACGAGATAAAGATCAAATATTTTCTGGTTCTGTCAGAACTTCTGAATGTTTCCGCAGCAGCGAAAGAATTGCATATTACCCAGCAAGCGCTCAGCAAGCAGATCGGTTCGCTGGAGCAGGAATTGGACTGTATCCTGTTCACCCGGGTTCCTAGGGGCGTGGTACTGACAGAGGCAGGGGAGGTCATGCAAAAGACCTTTTATTCGATCCAGCGCAGCATGGAGCTGGCCATGGTGGAGATCCACAACAATGAACGCAGCAATGGCCGGGTGCTGAATATCGGCTGTGCGTCGGGACTTCGGCCCGGCCCCTTCATCAATCCACTGTGTGCCAAGTTTCAGGAGCAGGAGGCGGCACAGATCTGGTTTGGACAGCCGGATACCTATAATGATCTGATTGCCTGGATGTCTGAAGGCAAGTTCGACCTGGTCCTGTGTACAGATGATTTTGGCAGTGATTTTCCGGAATTGGAGAGCATTGTGCTGTGCCAGACGCCCTTTTACTTCTTTGCTGGAAAAGACCATCCCATGGCAGCGGCCAACAGCTCACTGAAAGACTTTCGTGATTTGCCGTTTTACTTGACCAATTGCGATGTTCGCACCAACCGTATTTTTTCCATCTGTGCCAGAGAGCATTTCTTCCCAGAGCATGTCTGTAATACAGCGAATCCCTATTCCACCTATCTGATGGCTGAGATGGGGACAGCAGTTGCCTTTGGAACAGGCTTCAGCGTCATGCACACCAACCCAGCGGTACGGGGCTACCGGATCCCGGGGGAAGATGTTCAACTGCTCTGCCTGTATCATCCAGGACGGGCAGGGAAACTGACCATGCGGTTTGTGGAATTTCTGAAGGAACAGTGCACGCCAAAGCAATGGTATTTTCCATCCCCTCTCGGATAGATCAAACAGGCGATCCACAACCTTTCGGCTGTGGATCGCCTGTAATTTAGTTGTGGGGAGATGGATGATGTTTCGGGTACTGGAACAGCCTGCTGAGAGGGTTGATTGTCCATCGATTCATTTCATCTGCTCATGTGCGATGGCAATGAAACTGTGTGGCCGGAAGGGCTGCGTAATTGGGCAGAAACCAAGGACAATTTTCTGGCAATTGGAACGATAGAAGGAATCCGATTTGACTTCCGCGTGATGCAGCGTATAATTGTAGTGAGAACAGGCCCGTTTTTTGAAATGGCTGAATAATCAGGTTGGGAGGATGACTGGAAGATGGAATGGAATGTGAGCAGGCAGCTTTTGAAAGGGAATCTTCTGCTGGTGATATGCTGTATCTTTTATCTGGCCTGGTGGATTCTGGCGTTCCGGCCAGTGAACCCAATCAAAGGGTTTCAAAGCGGTTGGCTGCTGATTCCAGCTGCGGTATGCGGGATTGCAGGGGTAATTCTTGCTGTGCAGGGATGCCGAGCGGCATCTGGTGCTCCGTTGCTCGTTCCATTTCATGTTCTGGTTATCGCCGGAGTGGCTGCCTATGTTCTGCTACTGCTGGTCACCAGTGCGGTTTTCCACCGGACCGTGACCACAGAGCTTGTGCTGATTGTCGGATGGACGGTGTTAATGCTTGCGGAACTCAGCGCTGTTTCTGGTGTGGGGGTAATGGGACATACACAGGCCATTGCCCTTGCTGCTGTAGCGGTTATCGTAGGTGTTGCCAGCCTGATTTGCTATGTGTTGTACTATAATCTGGGCAAAACAGCGGGATTCTGGGATGGTACGCTTCCACTGGCCTTTGCGGCAATCTACATGGTGATTATCACAGCGGTGATCAAGTAATTTGGAAAGCAACTGCAGAAGAGAGAGGGAAGTCTTCATGAGGAACATAAAAATAACGGTCATGAGAATGGCCTGCTATCAGGACTTGATGGAACAGTATGAGAATCCGATCCAGCATGCCTGTGACATGCGGCTGGGGCAGGTGTTCGTCGCTAAGGGCTGGCAGAAGCCGGAGGGCTTCTGCGACAGCGCATGGGACAGCATATCTCCGTTTGTTATGACGCTGGCCTATGGGGGCGAAGACATTTATGATGGCTGGATGAAAAACAAGAAGTCTGCCATGATTTCCTGCAACGATGGGTTCCGCCCGGTGAGCTTCCTGCTGGAAGCGTTGGATGAGTAGCGGCTTTG
>JBJFHO010000168.1:0-2156 GCA_051893675.1 Ruminococcus sp.
TGGTAGCGTTCAGCCTGTACAGGGTTTTGTTGGTTTTTTCCGCGATGATATTGGCTATGGTGGTCTTTCCGGTACCGGAAGGCCCATAGATCACCATATTGGCGTCGGTGCCTTTTTCGATCAGACGGCGCAGCACCGCTCCAGGAGCCAGCAAATGCCGTTG
Organism: Ruminococcus sp.; assembly: GCA_051893675.1. GTDB lineage: Bacteria > Bacillota > Clostridia > Oscillospirales > Ruminococcaceae > Ruminococcus_C. The sequence continues at coordinate 164 of JBJFHO010000168.1, forward strand.
ACCCACGACTTCATCAAGCGTTTTGGGACGTATCTCATCCGCAAGGGGACGGTTCATGGCGGCCCCTCCCTTCGTGCGATTTAACTTATAATTTTATCATACTTTTGTTTGAATTACTATGGTTATTTCTCTGGCCTTTTGCCGAATTTTATGGTATTCTGGAGGCCAAGAGGGTGCGCCAGTTCGGTGCAGGTAATATAGTGCGGTGAGAGACCGCACCCGGCAAAGCGTAGCGAGCAGCCGGTACTCAGCCTTGGAGCCGAAGCCGTGAGGTTAGGTTTAAGCGTAGGCAGAGGAGCACGAGAGCCGCAATGCGAGAGCGTGAAGCGATTCAGCCCCGTAAGTCAGAAAGAGCGGAAGTCGATACAGTCCTCTATGTCGCAGACAGCAATGTGTAACCGTGAGCGCGAGGTTCCACAAGTTCCGCCGGGGTCAGTAGAGCGTGGCGAGCGTGCAAAGGTAGTATCTGCATACCTGGGAGGTCTGGCAGGCCCCGAAAGGTAAGGGGAATTGAAGTCTTGTAAACGGAGAGACCCTGATGGCCTGTCAGAAGTCGGACTGCCTCATAGTAGTGAGGAAACCTGTGAAAGCGGGCGGAGCAAAGGGGGCAGCAAGCAATTGTTCCCGGCGTGGAAGCAGCGTCGGCACGGGAGGCCGTAAGACGATGGAACAGGAAGCGAAGGGAATAAGGTACCAGTCAGAGCATTTTCAAAAGGTGCAGGGCCTGATGCACTGCGTCAATGAGCAAAGCCTGATGGAGGAACACCGAAAGCAGAACAGAAAGAAAGCAACGGGCATAGACGGCGTAGATAAAACGCGGTACGACGAAAATGCGGAGGAAAATATACGTCAGCTGGTGGAGCGAATGAAGAAGTTTCAGTACAAGCCGCAGCCGGTGAGAAGGACGTATATTCCGAAAGCAAACGGCAAGCTGAGACCACTGGGTATTCCGGCCTATGAGGACCGGCTGGTACAGGGAGCCATGGCAAACGCGCTGAATGAGGTCTATGAGCCAAGGTTTCTGGATTGCTCCTACGGATTCCGGCCCGGAAGGTCTGCACATGATGTGGTGCGGTATATCAACCAGACAATCATGATTCACAAGGTCAACTACGTATTGGAAGCTGATATAAAGGGCTTCTTTGACAATGTAGACCATGAGTGGCTGATAAAGTTTCTGGAGCACGATATACAGGACAGGAACTTCCTGCGCTATGTGAAGCGGTTTCTGATTGCGGGAATCATGGAAGGAAGCGAGCCGAAGGACAGCGACCGAGGAACACCGCAAGGCGGTTTGATCTCGCCAGTGCTGGCCAACGTGTACCTGCACTATGTGCTTGATCTGTGGTTTGAGAAGGCAGTAAGGCCGAAGCTGCGGGGAGAGGCGTATTACGTGCGATATGCGGACGACTTTCTGATTCTGTTTCAGTATGAGAACGAGGCAAGAGATGTGCTTGAATGGCTCAAGCGCAGACTTGAAAAATTCTCGCTGGAGGTGGCGGAGGACAAAACGAGGATACTGCCGTTTGGCCGGTATAAGGGAACAAAGGATGATTTTGATTTCCTTGGGTTTACCTTCTTCAACACAAAGACCAGAGGGGGTAAATACCGAATTGGCGTCCGTACCAGCAAGAAGAAGCTGAAAGCAAAGCGGCAAGCGGCAAAGGAGTGGCTGCATACGAGGATGACAAAGCCGGTATCCCAGACAATGGAATTGCTGGCGGCAGTCATCCGCGGACACTGCAACTACTACGGAGTAAATGGGAATTTCCACGCAATTCAGAGTTTCTGGAAGTATTTGAAATACGCCACCTACCGCATGCTGAACCGTCGTCACCAGAAGCGGTCCATGAAATACAGTAAGTTTCTGCGTATCTGGAACTACTACGTGAAAGAACCGCACGTGACAACGAACATTTGGGACTGGCAACCAAAGAATGCTTGAAGAGCCGGATGCGGGAAAACTGCACGTCCGGTTCTGTGAGGGGCAGTA
>JBJFHO010000169.1:0-9998 GCA_051893675.1 Ruminococcus sp.
CTGGGCGACAAGGCTCCGAAGATCTTCAACGTAAACTGGTTCAAGACCGACGAAGAAGGCAACTTCCTGTGGCCGGGCTTTGGCGATAACATGCGTGTTCTGGACTGGATCATCAAGCGCTGCGAAGGCACTGTTGACGCAGTTGAGACTCCCATTGGCTATGAGCCGAAGCCGGAGGACATCAATGTTGACGGTCTGGTTTATGAGGGCAAGCAGTATACCACAGAAGATATTGCTGACCTGCTGAAGCTGGATATGGATCTCTGGGAGAAGGAAATCTCTGAGATGCGCAGATACTATAAGGAAGATATCGCTGATAAGGGCGGTAAGATTCCGCAGGCTCTGTACGATCAGCTGGATGCTCTGGAGGCTCGTATCAAGGCTGCTAAGTAAGCAATATTGCTTCACTTTTCTATGATATGAATGACAAAAAGGACGTTTCCTCGGATGGGGCAGCGTCCTTTTTTGCGTTTACATTGAAAAAACTTGCACCTGAAATGTTACCTGGGATACGACATCTGTCCAGTCTGCACTGGTGAATTCGTCATAGCACTGGCTTTGCAGACATGCTTCCCAGTCGAATACATCCCCATGGTATTGCACCACCGTCTCCTGTATGGCTGCTTCGCACTGGCTTTGGATTTGTGCAGCGGCTTTCGCAAAATTACCCTCGCCGCTGATACGAATGGAAACGGTGATTTCTGCTCTGCTGCCGGTCATGGTTCCGGTCAGCCGGACAGCGGCGGAATGGACTGTATAAGTCTCACCGCCCGGCAGGGAAAGTGTCTCCGGGTGATTATCACCACGCAGCCAGCACAATCCGGCAACTGCTTCGGGCGAGAGCATACCGTAGGATTCGCTTTCTGTAATAACTGCTGCGGAAAAGCCGTTTTCCGTGACAACAGGCAGGAGTGCTGTTCCGGCGGAACCGGAAAATTCACGCAATATGGTGAATAAATCCGTCTCAGGCAGGAATCCGCTTTTTTCCGCACGATCCAACTGTTCTGTCAGGTGCACTGTATCTGTATCCGTCAGCGTCATTCCCTCAGATAATCCCAGCACCTTGCAGGAGGGCGAAAGACGGTATTTTTCCATGAGCTGATTCAGCTGTGATCCGAATTCCGGCTCCGAATAGGCGATCAGTTCCAGATGCCCCAGGAATAATTCTTTGCCTATGGGCACGGCGGCATTTTCGATTGCCTGTTCAAAGGTACTGCCTGTTACTTCGGTTAGGGCACTGGCAGTTTCAAAATCGTGAAGCTGTACAGTAGGCTGTTCCGGATCGGTCAGTTCCAATGCCTGTAAATAGGCACGGTCACGCACCTGCACGGCAGCACATCCTGTGCACAGGAACAGCAGTGTACAACTGAGCAGCCGGGGAATTCCTCTCATGCAACAGCACCTCCTCGCCGTTTTTGTGCCAGTAAAAATCCCATGGGGATGAGCAATACCAGGATGCATAAGACAATGATATGCCAGACACTGGAAACAGATATTCTGGATGCAGCCCAGGAAATGCAGAGCATGAGTCCCAGACAGATGCTGCTGGCATAGCGCAGTTTCGGGAAGGTCAGCTTCAACAGATGGGCTGCCAGTACAGTGAACAAGGTGATGCGCAGAACGCAGAGCATGACAAAAATCAATAGATACAGTGCATCTGCACGCTGGGTACTCAGTGGCTGGGATACGGAAATCACGGCAAAAAATGGATGCTCCGCCTGTGCCATACGATTTCCCAGTACTGCCATACCCAGAAGAGAAAGATAGGTCACCAGCAGGAATTTTCCGGCGAAGATCTGAAAGATACTGCGTGTCTGCTTTGATTTTGTGAAATCCAGCAGCAGGAAGAGCAGCGGCAGTTCATCGGCATTGCGCATACTCCGCAGAAAGCCGTTCCAGATGGTATCCTCCGGAGAAAGGGATAGATTCTGTGGCTCCGCCTTTGGAATAGCCCCCAGCAGCATGACCGCCAGAGTTGCCAGTAGTATGCCGAAAATCAAGGTACTGCTCCGTGCCAGGGCATGAATTCCCAGAGAAGCCGTGTACAGACAAACCAGGGCAATGAGTGCTGCTGCTACAAATTTACCTGAAATGGGCAGGGATAGCTCGGATGCAGTTCCCTGTAATTGAACAAAGGAAATGCCGCCCCGTATCAGCGCATATGCCACGAAGCAAAGAGGCAGGAGCCAGTGCTTTCTGGCATAGGCAGAAAAGGAAAAGCCACGGCAATACAGGAGCAGCATGGGCAGACAGAGTAAGATTTGAACAGCTGCGGCTATGGCGGCACCCAGGATACCCTCGATGGTATAGGCGGACGTCTGACACAGAATGGAAAAGGCGGCACTGACCAGGAGCATGGCAAACAGCTGACCGGAACGCAGTTTATTCATGATATTCCTCCACAGTGAAATTACCGGACTGCATTTTGCGGAATCCCACACGTGTGGCCGTATCCCGGAGACCGGCGGGGTAGAGAGGCGCAAGAGGTGCCATAATGGGAAATCCAAAGCTTTCGCCGGCGCAGAGATTGAATAGTACTGCCGCACCCAGCAGGCTGATACCGAATAGACCCAGGAAACCGCCTGCGAGAATGAATGCCAGCCGCAGGAGTGTGACGCTTTGCGCTAAATCCGGTACCACAAATCCGGCAATGACGGCGATTGCTGTGACGGTGAGCATGGGTGTGCTGATGAGACCGGAGGAGACAGCGGCGTCTCCGATGATCAATCCGGCGACGATACTCACAGCGCCGCCTACGGCTTTGGGCAGACGCAGACCAGCTTCCCGAATGATCTCATAAATCACGAGTACACCGATGGCTTCCGCAGTCAAGGAGATGGGCGCATTTTGTTCCGCATCGGCAAGGATCAGGAGCAGCGTCCGGTTGAGCAGCTCGGGATGGTGCAGTGCAATGGCGAGATACAGGGACGGCAGCAGCACTGCCACCAGAAATGCGGCGTATTTGATCCAGCGTACAAGAGTTGCATAGGACGGGCGGTAGCAGTAGTCGTCCATGGTCTGGAAGCTTTCGCAGAACAGCTTTGGTATCACCAGGGCAAAGGGCGTGCCGTCAATGAGCAGCCCCACTCTGCCCTCCAGCAGTTTGGCGCAGAGTACATCCGGCCGCTGGGTCGTGCCTATGGTGTCAAAGAGACAGCCCCGGCGGTTTTCCAGAAAGGGTTGGAGATAGCCGGAGGAGAGAATGGATTCCAGTTCCATTTCGTCCAGCCGTGCCTTGATCTGGGCAATGAGGGATTTCGGCACACGGTCTGCCATATAGCACAGGCATAGGTCTGTCTGGCTTTTTGAGCCTTTCACGAACAGTTCCAGCTTCAGCTGGGGCGATTTCATCCGGCGTCGCAGGAGGGACATATTGACACGGACAACTTCAATAAAGCCGTCCTTTGCGCCCATGACATTGTCCTCGCCGGAGGGTTCGCTGACAGAGCGCTTGTCATATCCCTGGACGCCGAACACCAGAGCACTGTCTGCACCTTCCAGTACCAGCACGGCGAAACCGGAATTGAGAAAGCGGAAGAGATCGCTGTAGGTTTTAGCTTCGGCACGGTCAATGGAATAGAGCTGATGATTCCGGATGTAGGCGAATACATTCGCTGCCGTTGGTTCGTCTACTGTCACGTGAGTGATGGGATGCAGGATCAGTTCGGTAATGGTTGCCGTGGAGAGCATCCCCTCACAGCAGAGCAGCGCTGCTGGCATGCCGCTCAGGACAAATTCATTTACCAGCAAGTCAGAAGAACCTTCCGCAATGGTGCGTATCTGACGAAGATTTTCAGACAGATCCGGCAGGATAAATTGATTCAGAAGTCGTTCTGTTTCATTCTGTGACATGTGCTTCACCCTTTCTTGATTGGAATGAGGAGTTAGGAATGAGGAATGGCGGTGTTCGCTTCGCTCACATATTTTTAATTTATCGACGTAGACGATACCATCACTCCGAATTCCTCATTGCAATATGTTTTTTCACTGCTTATTATCCCACTCCCGGAAAAAAAGATACAAAAATCATTGCATTTTTTTGCGCAATATGATATACTGAAAGTAAAAGTATGTCGAAAATTGGAGAGGACGGAAAGGATGTTCCCATGAAACAGAAAAAATATTCTATGACGGCAAACAAATTGGCACTGCTTGCCCTGAGTACTGCACTGCTTTTGCCGTTATTCGGATGCAGTGATACCAACCAGATCGATGAGGATGCAGCGATTCCGGCGAATGCACCGGTAGCGGAGCCAGATGCAGACAGCGATACAGCAGCGCCGGCGGAAAATACAGAAAGTGAAGCCGAACAGCCCGAAAACGGGGGAGATACTGTCATCAATGTAGTCGCTGTGGGAGATGATCTGGTGCAGCAGTGCGTATATCAGAGTGCCCAGGCGCATTCCAGCGATGGCGTAAGCTATAACTTTGACTATTGCTATGAAAATATCAAGCCCCTGATCAATGGCGACCTGAATATCATCAATCAGGAGACGCTGATCTGCGGGGAAGGCTTTGAAGTCAGCGGTTCCAACTATAACTTTAATTCACCGATGGAACTGGGAGATACACTGGTGAACATGGGCTTCAATGTGGTGACCATGTGCAACAATCACCTGTTGGACAAGGGCGAAGCCGGACTCCATGGCTGTCTGAACTACTGGGATACCAAAATGGCAGAAAATCCGGATCTGCTTGCCTGCGGTGTGTACCGGGATTATGTGGATATGCAGAATATCCGCACCAAGGAGGTCAACGGCAAAACCGTGGCATTCCTCAGCTATACGGAGAATACCAACGGTTACTCCCTGCCGGACAATTCGGAGCTGGAGATCATCTATACTTCTCAGGAAGATCTGATTCAGCAGCAGATCACAGCTGCAAAGCAGATTGCAGATGTGGTGGTGGTAACATGCCACTGGGGCGCAGAGGATACCTTTAATGTCACAGACGGCGTGCGTGCACTGGCGCAGAAAATCATCGACTGGGGCGGCGATGTCATTATCGGCACCCATTCCCACGTGGCGCATACAATGGAATATCTGACCCGTCCCGACGGCACCCAGGGCTTTGTGTTCTATTCGCTGGGGAATTTTATCTCTGCACAGACGGATAATATGAACCTGGTGGGCGAACTGGCAGACTTTGATATTGTGGCAAAGGCGGACGGCTCTGTGACCATTGAAAATGTACAGGTGTCGCCGGTAATTACCCACTATGAGGATGGGCGGCTGTCCAATCTGCGGCTGTATCCCTATAGCATGTATTCGGATGAACTGGCATCTCAGCATGGTCTGCCCTACTGCACGTCCAGTACGGGACCGTCTTATCAGGTGTGGGGTATGGACAAGATCCGGGAGATGTTTGAGACTTCTGTGCCGGAGGAGTTCCGGAAGTGGGATTGATTGCCATGGAAGATGAACCATCATGCCTTTGGTGAATGTGGAAGAATCTGATTGGTGATTCGTTTGACCCGGATGTGGTGAGCAGAATAAGCTTTTATTACTATGTATCCGAACCTGGAAACGGGTTCGGATTTTTTGCATCTTATCAGCCAAAATAAGCCGTAGGATCGACATACTCGCCACTTTTGCGCACTTCCAGGTGCAGATGTGTCTCCAGTGCACTTTCGATATCCGGTGTATTGCCGATGACGCCGATTTTTTGACCGCTCTGTACCGTATCTCCCTCACGTACCTCCACTGAGCCGTCCAGACCGCAGTAGCGACTCACAACGCCATTGTCGTGGTCGATGGTGATGGTATACCCCCAGAGGGCATCGTTGCAGACCTCGCTGACTGTGCCAGTGTCGATGGCGAATACATCTGCGCCGGTCTCACAGGCAAGATCCACGCCGTTGTGGGTCTGCCATGTACCGGTCGTCTCTGATTTCACCAGCTCGCCGTTGCTGAAAGGATTCAGAATGGAAAAATCCGACAGCGGCGGCACAAGCTGATGCACAGGCGTTTCCTCTGCTTCTGCCTCTGTTTCAGCTTCTGTTGCCGGCTCAGTGGGCGCTTCGGTCACTGCCTCTGTGGCTGGCACAGTTTCCTTTTCCACATCCGTCTGCACACCGATGACCGGCGCTTCTGCGGCATCTGTTGTTGTCGTCTGTACAGCGATCTGTTCTGTAATGGAATCCAGATTATTTTCCAGCGTCTTACTGGTCTGCTGATACGCAAATACACATGCTGCACCAATCATTACCAGACTGATGCCCAATGCCGTATAAAAGCCACGGAACCGGGATTTTCCTGTACTGCTGTGTCCTGTTTCATTTTTCAAAGAAACCACCTCCGCTGCTAGTTTGCACCGCAGGCAAATATTTATACATCCGTCTTGCAATTTTGGGGAAAAAGAGGTATAATATATCTGCTGGAAATAATGAAAAGGAATTGTATGTAGGAGGAATTGTATGAAACGATTGCTGCCCTATATGAAAGGGTACTGGAAAGAATGTATTCTCGGACCGGTGTTTAAACTGCTGGAGGCGATTTTCGAATTGATCGTGCCTCTTGTCACGGCGAAGATGATTGATGTGGGTATTGCCAACCACGATGCCGGGTATATCTGGCGTATGGGCGGCGTCATGATTTTGCTGGCGGCATGCGGTCTGGGATTTGCCCTGACCTGTCAGTATTTTGCATCCAAATGTGCCTATGGCTTCGGGACGGCACTGCGCAGTGCACTGTACCGCCATGTGAATACCCTGTCGCATAGTGCAGTAGACCGCATCGGAACGGCGTCCCTGATCACCCGGATCACCAGTGATACCAATACGGTTCAAAGCGGACTAAATATGATGATCCGCCTTGCCACACGCTGTCCCTTTTTGATTATTGGCGCAGCGGTTATGGCAATGCGAATTGACCTGAAGCTGTCCATTGTCTTTCTCATTGCCATTCCCGTGATCGGCGTACTTCTGTACAGTGTCACTCGCTGGACGATTCCACGTTACGGCGAAAATCAGGGAAAGCTGGACAATATCGCCCGTCATACCCGGGAAAATCTGGACGGTGTTCGTGTGATCCGTGCCTTTTCCCGTCAGGAGGAGGAAATCGACTCCTACCGGGAGGACTGCAATGTCTTTGCGAAACGTTCCGTTGCTGTGGGACGTGTGGGTGCGATCCTGAACCCGGCTTCCTTTCTAATCATGAATCTGGGTATTGTTGCGGTATTGTGGTTCGGCGGTGTTCGTGTGGATACAGGGCATCTGACACAGGGAGAACTGACTGCCTTTGTGAACTACATGACGCAGATCTCTCTGTCCATGGTGCGTATGGCAGAACTGCTCGTATCCTTTAACAAAGCGGCAGCTTCGGCAAAGCGTGTTTCGGACATACTGGCGGAAGAGCCGGATATTGTTGGCGGCAATCAGGAACTGACTGTAAAGCCGGATGTTCCGGTGATTGCCTTTGACCATGTGACTTTTGCCTATCCCGGCGGCGGTGAGCCGGCACTCCATGACATTAGCTTCACCCTGCAAGCAGGGGAGACCTTGGGCATTATTGGCGGTACCGGCAGCGGTAAGAGTACCATTGCCGGACTGATTCCCCGGTTTTACGATGCCACTGAGGGAACTGTACGGCTCTATGGAGAGGATGTCCGCAGCTATACGCTGGATTCTCTCCGGAAGATCATCGGCGTTGTACCCCAGAAGGCTTCTCTTGTCAGCGGTACCATTGGGGAAAATCTCCGCTGGGGCAATGCTTCGGCATCGGATATGGAACTGGAAAGCGCCTGCAAGATCGCTCAGGCATGGGAATTTGTCAGCCAGACGCCAAAGGGTCTGGAGACACAGGTCACGCAGGGAGGACGCAGTCTTTCCGGTGGTCAGAAGCAGCGTCTGACCATTGCCCGTGCTCTGGTGGGACATCCTCAGGTGCTGATTCTGGATGACAGTATGAGTGCGCTGGACTATGCCACAGATCTGGCACTGCGCCGGGAGCTGGCTTCGGAAATGCGTGATGTCACAAAGATCGTGATCTCCCAGCGTGCCACTTCCATTCAATATGCAGACCATATTCTGGTTGTGGATGACGGCAGATGTGTGGGTTATGGCAAGCATGAGGAACTGCTGGAGCAGTGTCCGGTCTATTCTGAGATCTACCACACCCAGATGCAGTAAGGAGGGATGCAAAATGGTTTCAGTGATCAAACGTATCTTGTCATATACAAAGCCCTGCCGCAAGGAACTGGCGGGAATGCTTCTCTTTGCACTCATTGGTACAGGGCTGTCTCTGTTTGTGCCCATCCTTATTGGCGATGCGGTAGACTGCGTGGTAGGCACTGGCGAGGTGGATTTTCCGGCACTCTGGAAAGTGATTATCGTACTGCTTGCAACGATTATTATCAGCGCTGTTTTTCAGTGGCTCATGTCTCTGTGCACCAACCGTCTTGCGGCAAATACCATCCGGGATCTGCGGTGCGATTTGTTTTCCCACTTGCAGCATGTACCCCTGCGGTATATCGACAGCAAATCCAGAGGTGATCTCATCGGACGTGCTGTTTCCGACATGGAAATTATCTCTGACGGCTTTTTGCAGGCGTTCACCCAGTTTGTCACTGGTGTGTTTACCATCGTGGGCACGCTGGTTCTTATGCTGACCATCAATGTACCAATCACGATTCTTGTGGTGATCCTCACGCCGGTGTCCTTGATCGTAGCGGCGAAAATTACCCAGATGTCCCGTTCCTCTTATCTGAAATCCTCAGAGGCACGTGGTGCGCTGGGCGGTCTGACAGAGGAAATGATCGGTTCGCAGAAGGTTGTGAAAGCCTTTTCCTACGAAAAACGGGCGGAGGAACGCTTTGAGGAATACAACAGGGAATTGCAGCGTACCGGTACAAAAGCAACTTTCATTGGTTCCATCACCAATCCTGCCACACGGTTTGTCAATGCCCTGATCTATGCGGCAGTCGGTGTCTGCGGTGCTCTGGCAGCGACGGGAAGCGTCCCGCTCATCGGTGTAATCACAGTCGGACAGCTGGCAAGCTTTCTTACTTTCGCCAACCAGTATACCAAGCCTTTTAACGAGATCAGCGGCGTTGTGGCAGAACTGCAAAATGCGGTGGCATCTGCAAAGCGTGTCTTTGCGGTCATTGATGAACCGGTGGAGTCGGATGACAGTCATCTGCCGGAACTGAAAGACTGCGACGGCAGCATGAATCTGTCTCACGTGAGGTTTTCCTACCTGCCGGAGCGTCCGTTGATCACGGACTTCAATCTGGACGTGCACAAGGGACAGCGCATTGCCATTGTTGGTCCCACGGGATGCGGCAAGACAACGCTTATCAATCTGCTGCTGCGGTTCTACGATGTAGACGGCGGTTCCATTTCCATTGCTGGGCAGAATATCAATGAGGTGACAAGGGATAGTCTCCGGGCGTGTTATGGAATGGTCTTGCAGGAAACATGGCTGTTCACGGGAACAGTAGCGGAAAATATCGCCTATAGCCGTCCGGATGCCACACGGGAAGAAATCGAAGCGGCGGCAAAGGCTGCATATGCGGACGGTTTCATCCGGCGTCTGCCCGATGGCTATGACACAGTACTCACCGAGGATGGCGGCGGCTTGTCTCAGGGACAGAAGCAGCTCCTTTGTATCGCAAGAATCATGCTGACAGATCCGCCCTTTCTCATTCTGGATGAGGCAACCAGCAGCATTGACCTGCGTACAGAGCAGCGCATCCAGAAGGCATTTGAGAAGCTCATGGCAGGAAAGACCAGCTTTATTATTGCACACCGTCTGTCCACCATTAAGCGTGCGGACTGGATTCTGGTGATGAATCAGGGCAATATCCTGGAGCAGGGAACGCACGAGACGCTTATGGCACAGGATGGATTTTATGCGAAGCTGTATCAGAGTCAGTTTGCGCAGTAAAAAATCCGCACGGAAATCAATTTTTAAATTATATGCTGTGAAATGAATCATTTTATGTAGGGGCGAACATTGTTCGCCCGCCAAAAATCCAGGCAAACCGCAACGGGCGACCAA
>JBJFHO010000170.1:0-2134 GCA_051893675.1 Ruminococcus sp.
GGGCTTGCGCAGCCCTGGACCTGCGCCAGCTGTGCTCAGCTGGACCAGCAGCCTGGGCAACCTTTTTGAAAACGGATAAGAAATATTTTTAGGTGTGACCTTGCCATGGCATATCCCGTTCCAGGACACGGCACGCCGTGTCCCTACGAAAAGCGTTGATCCCTTATGTTAAATTTAACAATGCGAAAAATCCACGAAAATACGCACATTTTGCCGAGTTAACAAAAGAGCATCCATTGGATTTAACATTTAGCATAGATTTAACATTGCCGGGATGATAGAGTTTACATAGGACTGATATAATAGAATTGTTCATTGGAACAGGGAAATAAAGATGTTCCCCAAGGGAACAAATTCAGGAAGAGAATGGAGTATTACTTATGAAAACTTTAATGAAAATGGCAGCAGCGGCTGCAGCAATCAGTGTACTGGCAGGCAGCCTTACCGGCTGCGGCGGTGCAAGCGGTGCAATTTCTGTTATCACCCGTGAGGATGGTTCCGGTACCAGAGGTGCATTTACAGAACTCTGTGGCATTGCAGAGGATGACAAGGACAATACCATTTCCAGCGCAGAGGTGACCAACAGCACAGCTGTTATGCTGACTACCGTTGCCGGCAATGCATCTGCCATTGGCTATGTGTCCATGGGTTCTCTGGATGATTCCGTCAAGGCACTGACCATTGAGGGCGTTGCGGCAACAACGGACAACGTGGAAAACGGCAGCTATGCAATCTCCCGTCCTTTCAACATTATTACAAGGGATGACGGCGAGCTCAGCGATGCAGCACAGGATTTCTTCAACTACATCCTGAGCACTGATGCAGCAGAGGTCATTTCCGGAGACGGCTATATTCCGGTGGCAGAAGCAAGCTATACCTGCAATGGTGCATCCGGCAGCGTTGTCGTAGCTGGTTCCTCTTCTGTCACACCGATTATGACAAAGCTGAAAGAAGCATATGAGAGTGTGAATCCGGATGTTACTGTTGATGTACAGCAGAGTGACTCTACTACTGGCGTTACCTCTACTCAGGAAGGCATCTGTGATATCGGTATGGCATCCCGTGAACTGAAGGAAAGCGAGACCGGTGTTAAGAGTACCGTCCTGGCGATGGATGGTATTGCAGTAATCGTCAACAAGGACAACGCTGTGGAAGAACTGTCTCTCGATCAGGTAAAGCAGATCTATACAGGCGAAATCACCGATTGGTCCAGCCTGACCGCAGAATAATCGCAGAAACTGCAATAGAGTATTCTCGAAAGGGAGAAGTTCATGAAAAAGTATCGTGAGTCCATCATGAAGGTTGTCTTTCTGGTGGCGGCATGCATTTCCATTGTTGCCGTTGCCATGATCTGCATCTTTCTGTTTGTGAACGGTCTGCCGGCAATTGCGGAGATCGGCCCCCTGAAATTCCTGGGCGGCATGGTCTGGAAACCCCAGGAGGGTGAATTCGGCATACTGCCTATGATCATCGGCAGTATTTATGCCACGGGCATTGCAATTCTTGTGGGTGTGCCCATCGGTCTGCTGTGTTCCATCTTTATGGCACACTTTTGTCCCAAGGGATTGTATAAGATCCTGAAACCGGCGATCTCTCTGCTGGCAGGTATTCCGTCTATTGTCTATGGCTTCTTCGGTCTGGTTGTGCTCGTACCCATTATGCAGAGCATTTTCGGTACGGGAAAATCCATTCTGACTGCCGGAATCCTGCTTGGTATCATGATCCTGCCGACTATCATTGAAATCTCGGAGTCATCCCTCCGTGCAGTACCGGGCAGCTATTATGAAGGCTCTCTGGCACTGGGCGCCACCCATGAGCGCAGCGTATACTGTGCCACACTGCCGGCAGCCAAATCCGGTATTATGGCAGGTATCATTCTGGGCGTAGGCCGTGCCATCGGCGAGACTATGGCAGTCGTCATGATCGCCGGAAACCAGCCGGTATTGCCGAAGAGTCTGTTACAGGGCGCCCGTACCATGACAGCAAATATTGTTATGGAAATGGGCTATGCCACCGACTTACATAGAGGAGCACTGATTGGTACAGGCGTAGTACTGTTCGTCTTTATCCTGATCATCAATGTGTGCTTCTCTCTGGTGAAGAAGAAGGAGAACAAATGAGCGAAACGAATGTG
>JBJFHO010000171.1:0-2122 GCA_051893675.1 Ruminococcus sp.
GATGGTCTGTTTTTGTCCGGAAACGGTGAGAAATACCGGTGTTTCAGAGATGTCAACAGAAACACTTCCCTCATTGATCTCCAGTTCGGTTGTAATGCCCTCTGCATAAGTACCGGGAACAGTCAGATAGGCATGGGCTGCATTATCTACGGAAATGGAATGTCCCGGAATGGTCGTTCCGTCGGAAGTTGGTGACCATAAACAATAGATCGTATCTCCATTGGTGCGGTCTGTAAATGTCTGGCAGCAGATTCCGTTTTCCGTGGATGTGGCGAGAAGATCGGCGTGCTCCAGAACTGTTGTCATGCAGGAGACATAATACCATGCCAGTTTTTTGTCCCACTTGCCCTTTTCAGTGACCAAGCCGGAATCTGCATAGACACCGCCGCTGCCCTCATCCCGCAGCTGGAATTTGGTCACACGATCTACACCTGCACCGATGGCTGTGAGATAGGTTCTTGCCACACGCTGGGCATAGCGGAGCTGGTAGGTTTCATTCTCGTGGTTGTCCACACCCTCAATTGCACAGTCGCTCATAGGTACTTCAAACTCAGAGATCCACAATTCCGTTCCCGGTGCATTTTTGTCAATCCAAGCCTGAATTTCCTGGATTTTTTTGACCATACCGGAGTTTTCCGGGTCTGTGGCATTCGGGCTGAGGTGAATATTGATGATATCCACTGCGAATTTACCATCGGAACGGTTGTAGTCAAACCAGAGCTTCATCTCCGACAGATAATCCAGCACAAACTCTGTTGTCAATAATCCGCCGACTGCAAGCTTGAAATCAGGGTCAGCTGTTTTGACTCCGGCATTGGAAATGGTTCCCTCATGACCGTCATAGTCGGCAGAACACATGGCTGCCAGTTCATATGGCGTGAAATAATCAGCCTTGCCGCCCCATGTCTTGTTGGGTTCATTGGAGTTTTCCGCTGCATTCAGCAGTCCCAGACCGATTTTTTCTTCACTGCCGTCGGCAACATTTAAGGTCGCAGGGTCAATCTCTGTGTTGTTGCCGTATCTTGCGGCAACCTGATACATTGCCTGGGCGTGAACAGCATAGCTTGCCGGGTCTGTAGTATCTGCGCCGGGTGCTGTAGGGATTTCCGGCGGATCATCGCTGCCCGATACAACAGAACTGCCGCCCTGAAAGCAGGGGATCATACTGATGTTCTGCGCTTTCATGGATGCGTAGTAGCTATCCATATCGCCCCAGGTGCCCTGAGTGAATTTGACCTTGCCGTTTTCATCCAGCAGCCAGCTGAAATTGTGATATTCCCGTACATTTCCTGCCGCCATAATGGCTGTCATGGGGTCATCAATAAAGGCATTGAAGCCGATCTTTTGTCCGGCAGTCAGGGGTGTTTTTTCACCGCCGGACGGCTTTGCGGCAGTTTTTGCTGTTTGTTCCTCCGTCAGATCCGACACCTGATACCCATACAATGCCAGTTCACTGACACCGCTGTCTCCGCAGGT
Organism: Ruminococcus sp.; assembly: GCA_051893675.1. Taxonomy (GTDB): domain Bacteria; phylum Bacillota; class Clostridia; order Oscillospirales; family Ruminococcaceae; genus Ruminococcus_C. The sequence goes on from JBJFHO010000171.1 coordinate 1,477, forward strand.
CGTGGAAAACCGCAGGTAACGTGTGGTGTGAGTTTCTGTGGGAGTAACGCTGCGCCATGCCATGTACTGGTCGGTTGTAAATTGCGTCAGAGTCTGCCATGCAAAGGGTTCGCCATATTCCACAGTCCAGTCCTGAATGCCATTTGCATCCAGAAAACAGATGCCTGTTATGACATAATTTGCGCCGAAATCAATATAAAAGGAATCTTCTCCATATTCCTCCTGTAGGTTGGGCTTCCAGTTGGTACGGGACGTTGCATTCCACAATTCCGTTCCCACCTCCAGCTGCGTGACGGACGAGGGCACCTTGTCCTGATCGTCAAACAACACAGAAGCATCATTCAAATAGTCCGCTCCCAGGTATACCAGATTTTCGTCCATGACGGAAAATTGTGTCATATCCAGCAATGCGGATTCCGATTCCGCAGATGCTGCCGGCATGGCAGATGCACCGGATAGGCATAATGCAGTCGCTGTGATACAGGCGAGCAGTCGATGCGTTTTCATTGAGCATTCCCCCATTCTATTTTTAGCGCTATGGTATAACGTAGTTTTATTATAGCATAGATGGGCATTGTTTTCAAGCTGATACAGAGATTGTTTTTCAGAAATTTTTGCAGGAATCTATGATTCTATTGTTCTATAC
>JBJFHO010000172.1:0-2111 GCA_051893675.1 Ruminococcus sp.
ACCAGACCGCCGACAATCCCATCTTTGAGGTGTTCTATCTGGAAGATCCTCACGGTGTGATTGCCGACTTTTCCGGCAATCCTCCCTACGAGTTCTAAGAAGAACCGTCAAAAAATTTTCGGGGCAAGGCGAAATCGCTGACCGGCAGCAACAGCCTGCGGGCGGAAATGCTGATGCGGTGAAATTCCGCAGCCGACGTTATAGTCCGGATGAAAGAAGATGTGATAAGACCTGCCCCGCAGATGCCATAAGCGATCGGTGATTTTCCGGCTTTAATTGGATCTTTTGCCTTTGGAACCGTTGATTGCTTTCTTCGGAGAGTTCATCCCATTTATCCATACGAAATTGGATGTGGTTCTTTACAATGCGTTCCGCTTCAATCTTTTGAGGGGCCTGACAATCAGTTTGGTTACAATGTTGGTTTATAAGCGGCTGCGTCCAGTGCTGAAGGGTACAGCCTGAAAGGAGAACATTCGCATGGAAAGCAAAGATTATTTATCCTACCTTGTCCAGGAAATACACACCACGGTAGTTGCAACGGTGGATGATGCCGGACTGCCGGTCACGGCTACCATGGATATGATGGACGCCGATAAGCCGGTGGTAATTCAGCAGCAAAACTGTCTGCATTGCGGCAACTGCTTTGAAATCTGCCCGGCCAGAGCCATTGGGAAGCGAGGATAGTGCCATGAATCAGGAAGAACGAAGAAGGTTTTTGATTGAAGAATTGCTGCGGGAGCGGCCCTGCTGCCGCAGACAGGTAATCCCGGCAGACGCTGACCGTCAAAAAATACTTCTGAGGGGCCTGATGAATGTCCGTCATCCGGCAGATATAAATCAGGAATTTCTTACGGTGCAGGACGCTTATCTGCAAGCGGAGCTGGCAGATAAGAAAATCACCAGATTGTCTGATCTTCACCCGGTTCAGGATGGAATCTATCTCTGGCGTGGAGATATTACCACACTGGAATGCGGAGCCATTGTTAATGCGGCCAACAGCGGCATGACCGGCTGTTACCAGCCCTGTCATAACTGCATTGACAACTGTATCCACACCTGTGCTGGGGTGCAGCTTCGTTTGAAGTGCGCTGAGCTCATGGAGCTGCAGGGCTGTCCCGAACCTGCCGGACAGGCCAAAATTACGCCAGCCTATAATCTCCCCTGTGAGTATGTGATCCACACAGTTGGCCCCATTGTGCAGGGGAAACTGACACAGCAGCATTGTGAATTGCTGGAATCCTGCTACCGTTCCTGTCTGACTTTGGCTGATGAAAACCAAGTGGCCAGCATAGCGTTTTGCTGCATCTCCACAGGTGTGTTTATGTTCCCAAATGATAAGGCGGCTGAGATTGCCGTGCGGACAGTACAGGAATATAAAAAAACGACCAGAAGTAAGATCGAGGTGATATTCAATGTATTTAAAGAACAGGATGAAAGAATTTACGGGAAGCTGCTCTGGACAGATTGAACAGCTGAAACAGGCATTGAAAACGGCGGATGCTGTTCTGATCGGTGCCGGTGCGGGGCTGTCTGCATCCGCAGGGCTTACCTATAGCGGAGAGCGTTTTGAACGGTACTTTTCAGACTTCCATCAGAAATATGGGATCGCCGATATGTACTCCGGTGGGTTTTATTCCTATGGCACATTAGAAGAATACTGGGCTTGGTGGAGCCGTCATATTTTCTATAATCGCTATGTGGATGCACCCATTCCGGTTTATCAGGAGCTGCTGGCCTTGGTAAAGGACAAAGACTATTTTGTACTGACTACCAATGTGGATCACCAATTTCAGCGGGCAGGGTTTGACAAGAGACGTTTGTTCTACACCCAGGGGGATTACGGTCTGTGGCAATGCTCCAACGCTTGTCATAATAAGACCTATGACAACGAGGATACCGTCCGGCGGATGGTTGACGAGCAGCAGAATATGAGAATTCCGTCAGAGCAAATTCCACACTGTCCGATATGTGGTGCACCCATGACCATGAACCTGCGCTGCGATGATACCTTTGTGCAGGATGAGGGCTGGTATGCCGCCCAAAGCCGGTATTCGGATTTTGTACGGCGGCACAAGCATGGAAAGGTGCTGTATCTGGAACTGGGCGTTGGC
>JBJFHO010000173.1:0-9766 GCA_051893675.1 Ruminococcus sp.
TATGATTCGCTGCATTCCCTGATACTTTCCGGACAAAATGTCTTTTCCCTGAATCGTAAGGTCATGGAAAAGGCAGTGGATATCTCATGGGTAGAGGCAATCGAAAATGGTCTGATACACCTGGATAATGTAATACGCAATCCCAGAATGACAATTGAAGATGTGGAAAGTGTTGTTCCCATTGCGCTTTCACGAAAGATCACGGTTGAATCAGTGAAGCATCTGGCACAGCACACCAACCTGATTCAGGATTATGACCCGAAAACAGGTAGAGTGACGCCCTCAAAGGTTCTCAATGTCTACAAGGAAGAGAGCATGATGACCTATGAGAATAAGTTTGTGAACACATTGGTGGATAAGCTCTATGTTTTCATTAACAGGCGCTATGATAAGCTCAAAGAAGTCCGGAACGACGAGGCGGTATCCACACTGGAATATACCTCACAGATTGGTGAATCAGGCAGCCGGATGAATCTCAGCCTGAAGCTGGAAACCATTGACAGCCTCGAAACAGTTGACGAAAGCGGCGCTACCACCTGGGAGCGCATTGAAAAGATTAAAAATACCATCGAAAGCTATAAGGGCTCTCATTTTTGCATGAAGATGGGCAATGTCTATATTCGTCCCCCTGTGATGCGGACAAATGCCATCATGAAAAATGTGGATCTGAAAGCATGCCTCACACTCTGGCAGTTCATTGAAAGCTATGACAAGGTGGGCTATGAACTGTCTGTAGCGGATACTGCCCAGAAGCCGGATGAACTGTACATGCAGGACATGTATAACATTGTCGCCCTTGGGTTTATGCTCATGCGTGTGCATTCTGACAGAGAACAGAGTGCAGAGGAACTCAGAACCAAGAAAAACAGACCGATTTCGCCGAAGATCATAAGAAAGTTCGACAAGGCAGGGCAGGATGATTATGATATGCCCGTTGCTGTAAATTCGGAGGAGAAGGAACAGAATGAGTATTCCCCTTCACGACTGCTTCCGGAGGATGCAAACGAGATCTTAGCCGAATTTGATAAGATCATCGAAATCGAAGAATCCTTCCTGGAAGAGGAAGAGCAAAGACGTATCGAAGCAGAGCGCATCGAAGAAGAGAAGCTGCGCCGTTTGCAGGAAGAAGAACGCAAACGGCAGGAACAGGAGCGCCTCGCAGCAGTTCAGGCAGAAAAGGAACGCCTGGAACGAGAGCAGCGTGAACGTGAAGAGAAACAGCGCCAGCTTCAGGAAATGCTGGAACAGCAGAAGCGGGAGCAGGAGGAAAGAGAAAGACAGGAAAAAGAAGAAGCCGAGAGACGGGAAAAGGAACGTCTGGAAAAAGAGCGGCTTGAAGCAGAAGCAGCTGCAAAGGCTGCTGCTGAGGAACAGGAAAAGATCCGTAAGGCAGCCGCAGAGCTTTCCGAACGGGAAAAAGAGCGACTTGCAAGAGAAGAAGAAGAACACCGTATCCGCAGAGAAGCGGAGAAGGCAGAGCGTCTGGAACGTGAAAAGGCAGATGCTGAACGTGCAATTCGTCTCAGAAAAGAACGTGAACTCATTGAGCAGAAGCCTTTCAATCAGATCTATCTGGAATACTCCAGAGATGCCGGCGCTGTGATCAGGAGAAATTTCATAAAGCTCACAAAAAAGATGGGTCTTGTGAAAGAAAAGCCACTTAGTGATGTAGAGCTTGGCATCAGAGAAATTGAGGAGCGCTGCCAGAAATACTATGAGGAAGAACAGGCACAGCTCCGTCTCGAGCGGTCTGAGAAGAGAGCGCTCGCTAATAAATATGACAGCTACTCCAGTAACATATTCCGGCGCATGCGCATAAAGTTCCGGAACATCGCCGATAAGTGGGATAACAGAGGGTCACGCTGAGAATATGAAACAGAAAAAAGGGCTTCCGGGAAAACTGATCACCATTCTCTGTAATATTTTGCTTTGCCTTTGTATCTTACTCACCTGCTATATTATGATAAGCAGTTCCAGAGGCAGAGTTGCGAATCTTTTCGGCAAGAGTATTCTGAGAGTGGTATCGGGCAGCATGGAGCCGACCATTTACGCAGGGGATTATATTCTTGTGGAAAAAGTTGACTGCGATCAGCTCCGGGAAGGGGACATCATTACATTTTATTCCGAAGATGATTCCATTTCTGGAATGCCGAATACACACAGAATTGTCTCCATCAATGCAGATGGCAGCTTTGTCACAAAGGGCGATGCCAACAGTACTGCCGATGAAACGATCGTGACGCCGGACAGGCTGATCGGAAAGTATTCCGGAAAGTTGCGGTTTTTCAGATGGCTCAGCTCGTTTCAATCTGTCAGAAAGCTGGTTATGATGGGCGTCATTATTCTGCTTCTCATCATGTCCGTCTATGAGTGCAATACGATTCTGAAAATCAGCAGATTATCTGACGAGGAAAAGAAAAAGCGTGCTGAGCTGGAAAAGGAGAAACTGATCAGAGAAGCCATTGATCGGGAAAAACAACGGCTGTATGAAGCCCACTACAGTGAACAGGAGCAGGAGGAGAAAAAAGAGTGAATCAGGAAAGAATCATGAAAGTGAAGATGCTCGCCTCAATGATCCTGAGCCTTTTCACGGTAATTGCCCTATGTGTGTTTATTGCGTTGTATTTTGATTTGAAAGCCAGGACACGCCAAACCTATATAGAAAAGTATATGGAAAATCTCACTTATGCCTGTGAAGAGATTGATACATATTTAGAAACGAAAACAGACCTGGAACTGCATTATAATATGATCCTTTCAGATGTAGGCGCAGCCAGAACGGTGATCTTTCTCATAGATGATTACGGTGAGGAAAAGCAGAAAACCATAAACTCGTTCCACTTTTGTCTTGTGAAATATCCGGATCAGATGAAGGAAAAGCTTGAGGAGTCCAGAACGGCAATGGACGATATTACTGCGAACCTTGACAAAGGGTACGATGAACTTGAGGAAATTATTGCATCTGTGGATAAGCTAGGTACATAACGGAAAGAGTGATTCTTATGTTTGAAAAACGGAAAATTACAAAGGAAATCAAAAAGTGTCAGAAAACCATTGAAGAGATCGAAAAGAAGAGAGCACGTTCCCAGGCCGCACTTGTGCAGGCAGTACTGCTTCAGGAAAAAACCAACGATGCAGACGTAGAGTGGTTTAATAAGTATACAGGTGAAATTACGGCTTGCCGTAATCGTATGTTGGAATTGAAAGAAGAGCTCAAAAAGTTATAAGGCAAAACCACACAAATCGTTTTGTATAATGTCGCCATTTTTAATTTTGGCTGCTGTCCGTGGAATGGCACCTGTTGCAGGAGTTCCGTCGAACAGAGCGAAAACAATACTCTGCCGCATTGAACACATTTTCGGGCGTTTGAGGTTTCTGAAAGGCGGTTTTTAGAGGTTGCCTTATTTGTTTCAGGAGATGGAAATGCAGTGGGAAGAATGGTCATGGTAAAATGCAATTGCGGTTTTGTAAAGGATGATTATAAGTACGGTTTTACAGCAGCTTATTCTGAATTGCAAAAGCATCTGACCGCTCTTGTAAAATCCGGACAATATGGAAATATGTGGAGAGATTTGCTTGCCTCTGACCGTACACTTTTAGTTGATGCAGCTTGGGCAGTATATCAATGCCCACGTTGTCATCAGATATATGATGAATGTAGCCTTGACCTGTATAAGGCTGACCGCAATTTCTTTGCTCCTGACCCCGAAGAAGTAATCTATCATTATAAACATATCTGTCCTGAATGTCAAAAGAAAATGGAACGCATCTTGCTTTATCAGAATCGTAATTGTATATATGAAAAACCGGAGGAACTCGTTATTTGTCCCAAATGTGGCGATATTGCAATTGTAAGTTTCTGTGGCTTTATAGATTAAACACAAATCCGCTAAGAGATTACTTCCCTCAGCGGATTTTCTTATTTCACCTTTAATACTAATCCCATATCAACCTGTTCACTCGCCATCTGCTGCGCATCTTTACACCATCTTCACTTGCAGAAAAACTTGAAATATACCAAGCGTTTCTGCGCTTTTTATGCAAGTGAATTTGTTGCAGATCTGCACCACATCTGACGGATTCGGGGTATTTAGAGGTGCCCATTATTCAGACAAATCAATTTTTCTCACAGCGTCTCTCACTTTCAGAACAAAGGTAGGAGAAACGGAAAGCTCATCAATCCCCATTCGCAGGAATGTTTCTGTCAGCGTAGTATCTGCTGCCAGCTCGCCGCAGATACCAATCCATGCGCCGTGTTCATGGGCATTTCTGGCAGACATTTCAATCAGCCGCAGAATGGCTTCGTGATGGGTGTCGCAGAATCGTTCGATGTGGGGATTCTGCCGGTCGCATGCCAAAGTGTACTGTGTCAGATCGTTTGTGCCCACACTAAAAAAGTCCACCATGGGCGCCAGTCTGTCGCTGATCAGCGCAGCGGCAGGCGTCTCGATCATAATACCCAGTTCAATGTTGTCGGAATATTCGATCTGATCTGCGTCCAGTTCTTGTTTTACTGTATCGCAAAGTGCAAGAATTTCTTCCAGTTCCCAGGTGCTGGTGATCATGGGGAACATGATGCCCAGCTTGCCGTATATGGAAGCACGGTACAATGCCCGGAGCTGTGTCCGGAAGATCTCAGGCCGTGTCAGACAAATACGAATGGCACGAAGTCCCAGCGCAGGGTTTTCCTCTTTTTCCAGATGGAAATATTCTGCCTGCTTGTCAGCACCGATGTCCAGTGTCCGGATAATGACTTTTTTGGGCGCCATGCTCTCCAGGACACGCTTATAAATCTTGAACTGTTCCTCCTCGGTAGGATAGTCCGTATTCTCCAGATACAGGAATTCACTGCGGAATAAGCCGATGCCTCCTGCATCGTTGACAAGTACGGCACCGATGTTATCCACACTGCCGATGTTGGCGAAGATGTTGATTTTTGTACCGTCCAGAGTAACATTTTCTTTCCCTTTCAACTCCTGGAGCAGCTTCTTCTTTTCGTCCTCTGCCTGCTGTTTTTGCTGATATGCGGACAGAGTTTCTTCATCGGGGTCTACGATAAATGCGCCGGTAAATCCGTCTGCGATGGCAAGTGTACCGTCCTGAATCTCTGTCAGAAATGCTTCCCCCAGACCGATAATGGCAGGGATATTCATATTTCTGGCGAGAATCGCCGTGTGGGAATTGGACGAGCCATAGGAGGTCACAAAGGCAAGCACCTGTTCCTTGTCCAGAGATACTGTCTCACTGGGTGCCAGATCATCGGCGCAGATAATTACCTTTTCCGCAGAGAGGGAATGCCCTGTGTCGCAGTCGCTCATACATGCAATGATGCGGTTGGAAATGTCACGGACATCTGCGGCTCTTGCCTGCATGTAGCTGTCGTCCATGGAGGAGAACATCTCTGCGAAGTTGTCGGCGGTGACTGCCACCGCATATTCTGCATTGACATTCTGCCCCTGAATCATTTCCGTAATGGCTTCGTTATAGTCGTCATCTTCGATCATCATCATGTGAATCTCAAAGATCTGCGCATTGGCTTCACCCACTTCTCTCAGCGCTTTTTCATAAATCTCCTGGAGCTGGGCAGTTGCCTTTTCCTTTGCCGTCTCCAGACGGGCAAGCTCGCCGGCGGTGTCGTCAATCTTTATGCGCTTGACCTGGACATCCTGCCGTTGAAAGACTGAAATTCTGCCAATGGCAATTGCGCCATAAACGCCTTTTCCTTGATATGTTACCATAGATCTCATCCCCTTTCTGTACTGCTGACGGTGCAGAACTTGTTCTTGTAGTTTTCCATTGCATTTTCAATGACAGCAACAGCTTCAATGGGACCGCCGATCTCCCGGACATCGGTTTTCTTGCTTTCCAGCTGCTTGTATACGGAGAAAAAGTGCCGCAGTTCCTCAAAAATATGCTTCGGCAGTTCTTTCACATCGGTGTATGCCATGTATGTGGGATCACCGTAGGGAATGGCGATGATCTTTTCATCGCCCATTCCGCCGTCCTCCATATACATGACGCCGATGGGATAGCTGCGTACCAGCGTCAGGGGCTGGATGGGCTGGGAGCACAGGAGAAGAACATCCAGCGGGTCGTTGTCGTCGCCGTAGGTGCGTGGGATAAAGCCGTAGTTCATGGGGTAATACGTTGCTGTGAACAGGACACGATCCAGTGACAACATGCCTGTTTTTTTGTCCAGCTCATATTTCATATTGCTGCCCTTGGAAATTTCGATGACGGAAATAAAATCTGTGGGATAAATGCGGTCTTCCTCAATGTCATGCCAGATATTCATTTTGATACCTCCTGCGTCCCCGGTGAATCAGATCAGAGATTTGCTTCCAGGAAGCTTTTGATTTCTTCCAGTGCAGCGTCTTCATTGCCGCCGTTTGCGGTAACAGTGATGGTATCACCGCATTTTACGCCCAGCCCCATAAGTGCCATGAGCTTTGTGGCACCGACGGTCTTTTCACCCTTGGTAATGGTGATCTCGCTGTCCAGCGTCTTTGCAGCCTTTGCCAGCATACCTGCGGGTCTTGCGTGGATTCCCAGTTCGTCCTTGATGGTGTAAGTAAATGTTTTCATGGTAATACTTCCTTTCATAAGTTCAGTTTATTTGATTTCGATCAGTTTATCTCCAACGGAAACCTGTTCCGCATGGATTGCTTCTACTGTGTTGTAATCATCTGTATTGCAGATGATCATGGGCGTTGTGGTCTGGTATCCGGCATTGCGGATGCCATCCAGGTCGAAGGAGATCAGCAGATCGCCCTTGTGAATCTCCTGTCCGTCTGTCACGTGAGCCTCGAAGAATTCGCCGTTCAGCTTTACGGTATCAATGCCAATGTGGAGCAGAATCTCACAGCCTTCGTTGGATACCAGATTGATGGCGTGCTTGGTATCAAAGACCATGTCCACCTTGCCGTCGCAGGGTGCATAAAGCTTTCCCTCTGTGGGCTCAATGGCAGCACCTTCGCCCAGCACCTTGGAAGAAAAGGCTTCATCCTGCACATCCTCCAGTGCCACAAACTTGCCGTTCATGTGGGCGTACAGGACAAGAGACTGTGTTTCCTGTTTTGCCGGCTTTTCCTGTGCTTCTGCCGGAACAGGCTCCGGAGCCGTATCACTGCCCAGCAGTGCCTCTACATTGTCTGCATCCGGGGTATCCAGAAAATCCTCCAGATTGGACTTGACCACAGAAACCTGAGGGCCGTAAATCACCTGTACGCCGTTGCCTTTGTGAATCACACCGGATGCGCCGCTTTCTTTCAGCAGGCTGTCCTGTACCAGATCGGGCTGGAGCACAGTGACTCTCAGCCGTGTTGCACAGCAGTCCACATCGGAAAGATTGGACTTGCCGCCCAGACCTTTCAGAATCAGTGCACTGACTCTGTCAAATCCGTCATTGCTCTTTGCGGCAGCTTCTTTTTTTGCATTCATGTCCTTGCGGGTATAGAGCTTGGTTTCTTCATCATCGGCTTCTCTGCCGGGTGTTTTCAGGTTGAACTTGGTGATCATAAAGTAGAACACAAAGTAGTACACAACGGCATAGACCAGTCCCACAATGATGATCCAGATCCAGTTTGTCTTTTCGTTGCCCTGTAGAATACCAAATAGTGTCAGGTCAATGGCACCGCCGGAGAAGGTCATGCCTACACCCACATTGAGAATGTGCATCAGCATGTAGGAAAGACCTGCGAGAACACAGTGTACCGCATACATAGCGGGTGCTACGAACAGGAATGTGAATTCCAGAGGCTCTGTGATACCGGTCAGCATAGAGGTCAGTGCAGCAGAAAGGAGCAGACCGCCTACTACCTTTTTCTTTTCCGGTCGGGCAGCTCTGTACATGGCAAATGCAGCAGCAGGGAGGCCGAAGATCATGAACGGGAACTTACCGGTCATAAATCTGGTGGCAGATACAGAGAAATGCTCTGTGGATTTGGATGCCAGCTCTGCGAAGAAGATATTCTGGGCACCCTGTACGGTGACACCGTCAATGATCATGGAGCCGCCAAGCTCAGTCTGCCAGAAAGGCATGTAGAATACATGGTGCAGACCAAAGGGGATCAGTGCTCGTTCGATAATACCATAGATCCATGTGCCTGCATAACCGGATGCCAGTACCAGCTGACCCAGATGGGCAATGCCGTTCTGAACCACCGGCCAGATGTAGAACATGGCGATGCCCACAATCAGGTATACCACGCTGGTGATGATGGGGACAAATCTTGTGCCGCCAAAAAAGGATAATACCTGAGTCAGCTGAATCTTGTAGAACCGGTTGTGCAGTGCAGCAACACCAAGTCCCACGATAATACCGCCGAATACGCCCATCTGAAGTGTCGTAATGCCAAGGGTGGTAGTGGTGGAGTTTGCAGCCATGGCTTCCACGCCGCCTTTGGCAGAGATCAGCGTACTGATGGCTGTGTTCATGATCAGGTAGCCAATGGCACCGGAAAGAGCAGCAACTTCTTTTTCCTTCTTTGCCATACCGATGGCGACACCCATGGCGAACAGCAATGCCAGATTGTCAAATACAGCACTGCCCGTTTTGCTCATGATGTCCAGGATGGTGTACAGGACACCGCCCTCCCGGATGATCTCAGTTAATCCGTATGTTTCCAGTGTGGTGGGGTTTGTAAAGGAGCTTCCGATGCCCAGCAGCAGACCGGCAACAGGAAGCAGTGCGATGGGCAGCATAAAGGAACGTCCCACGCGCTGCAAAACCCCGAAGATTTTGTCTTTCATAGATGATACCTCCGTATTTTATTTTCCGTTATGCAGTTCGCACAGCTGGTACCGGGCAGGGCAAACGGCATATCCTCAAAAATCAGTACAGGAACTGATCTTTTTCAAGTGAATGGTGAGGGAGATCAACTCGTCATCGTTGATATCCTTCTTATAGGTTTTCAGGATATATTCCTGGATGCACTGGGCACATTTGAAATGGGTGCTGCATGTTTTCTTGATCATGGTGAAGAAAACAGCGTCATTGCTCAGTGCCTGCGGCAGCGGCTTATTCTGGAACAGCCGCTGGGCGAGATGCTTCAGGTGTGCCTGAAAGCGTTCGAAGTACACCGTATCTCTGTTGAATTCCTTTTTATAATAGTATTCGGCAATCTCAATGCAGCCATTGATCAGCTTTGTGATGTCATAGACATCGCTCATTTTCGTATCTAATCTGGCGTTGATAATGTGCATGGCAATGAATCCGGCTTCGTCACGGTTCATTTTGATGCCCAGCCGCTGGTGCATCTGCTCTACGCAGTATTCACCAAGGTTCAGCTCCTGGGGATAGACCTCGCTGATGGATTCCAGCAGGGGATTGGTGAATGCTATGCCTTTTTTCTTTCGCTCAATGGCAAATGCAATATGGTCGCTCAATGTCACAAGCAGGGATTCATTGAGGGTATGGGGATATGCTTTCTTGATATACTCCACCATGTCATTGGTGAAAATCATATATTCGGAGGGGATCTCTTTGAGCATGGAGATCATTTTTTTCTGCAGCTCCGAATCGGTGATCAGATAGGTTTTCTGAATCTGGTCGGGATCGACAACATCGCCGTATTTCTTCCCGAATCCGATGCCCTTGCCGGAGACGATCTGCTCTTTGCCGTTGTCGTCCAGTACACACAGATTGTTATTGTTGATAACCTTGATGACTTTCATGGAACTCTCCTTATCCCATTTGATACTATTCTCATTTGATACTAATTCCTGATCAATATATTGAAACAATCCAATCACGCCCAGTAATACT
>JBJFHO010000174.1:0-2089 GCA_051893675.1 Ruminococcus sp.
CAGATACAGAATATCTACTTTCGAATTACTCATCGTGATACGCTCCTTTACAAAAATAAGTTATAAAAACGGACGAACCATTTCAAACAGAAAAATCAAAAATTGATTTCCAGATCGTAATAGCATGCCTTCAGAAGCTGCTCCATTTGATCCTGAGAGGGAATTCTTGGATTAGAGCCTGTGCAGGCATCTGCAATGGCGTTTGCTGCAACAGTAGGCAGCTTGTCCAGGAATTCCACTTCATCAATGACAGAGGTTTCAGACTTCACGCCGCCGGCACCATAATTCTGGATGGACTGGGGTATATCCAGCTGGTCATTCATAGAACGCAGCTCTGCAATGAGTGCGTCTACCAGTTCTCCCGTACTCTCCCCGGCAAGTCCCATCTGCTCTGCAATCTCCGCATACCGCTTTGCAGCCGACTCATTTTTGGCATTGAACTTGATGACCTTCGGCAGGTACATAGCGTTTGCACAACCGTGAATAATATGATCCCCGGTAAATGCTGCGCCAGTCTTATGGGCCATGGAATGCACAATGCCCAGCAATGCATTGGAGAATGCCATACCGGCAAGACATTGTGCATCGTGCATTTCCGCACGCGCTTCCAGACAACCGTCATAGGACTTTTTCAGATACTTGTGAATCATCTTGATGGCATGAAGTGCAGCCGCATCTGTATAGTTGCAGTGCACAGTAGAAACATATGCCTCAATAGCATGTGTCATAGCATCCATACCCGTGTGTGCAATGAGCTTCGGGGGCATGGTCTCAGCCAAAGCACAGTCCACAATGGCAATATCCGGCGTAATGTTAAAATCGGCAAGAGGATACTTAATTCCTTTTGCATAATCCGTGATGATGGAAAATGCAGTGACTTCAGTTGCCGTTCCTGAAGTAGAAGGAATCGCACAGAATTTTGCTTTTGTCCGCAGCTTGGGGAAATTGAAGGGTGTACATAGATCCTCAAATTTTACGTCCGGATACTCATAAAACGCCCACATGGCCTTTGCCGCATCAATGGGAGATCCACCGCCCATTGCCACAATCCAGTCCGGTTCAAAAGCACGCATGGCTTCTGCTCCGCGCATAACAGTTTCTACAGACGGATCGGCTTCTACGCCCTCAAAAACAGAAACCTCCATGCCGGCTTCTTTCAAATAACCGACTGCCTTGTCCAGAAAGCCGAATCGCTTCATGGAACCGCCGCCTACAACGACAAATGCCTTTTTTCCCTCCAGTGTTTTCAGTGTTTCCAGCGAACCCTTTCCGTGATACAAATCTCTCGGTAATGTAAATCTGCCCATTGCAGTTCCTCCATCATTTCATTTTAAACAATTGTATAAAACGTTCCTATACGTGGCTTCGGCTGCGGTTTCTCGCCGTCCGGATATCCTGCAGCAACTGCGCCCACAATTTTGTATTCCTCTGGAACCCCAAGTTTCTTCTGAAACTGCACTCCGTCTGGATGGGAAAACATCATCTTTGATGCATAAATCCAACAGGTGCCGATTCCCAAAGACTGTGCCGCCAGAAACATATTTTCAATGGCAAGGCATCCATCCTCCGTTGGCGTCAGGTTGCTGCTTCTGGCAAATACCAGAATCACCGTAGGCGCATCATAAAACGGACTTTTCGGATTCCCTGAAACCATCTGTGCCAGCTGCACCAGCTCCTGCATATATTCAGGACTTTGCACCACTACAGCTTTTGCAGACTGATGATTCATACCACTGGGCGCATAGCTGCCGGCCTCCAGAATAGTTTCCAGTTCATCCGGCGTGATCTGCTCCTTCTGATACGCACGGATACTTCTTCGGCTCAGAATTGAATCCATGGTTTCATTTTGCAGTACCAAGGCACCACCTCCTTCCTTTTTATTACTGCTTCTTGAAGTTCTCTGTCACTTGTACCGCTGCTGCGGTGTTCAGGTATGGCGATTTGCCAAAAGCTCACTGAAAAAAGGACAAAGAACCCCTTTTATCAAAGACGCCTTTGTCCTTTTGCAGTATACGAAATCAATTATTTCTGAAAAAAATCAACCCTTCGCTTTAAAGCGGTCATATTTCAGCTGGCTGATATCAATGGT
>JBJFHO010000175.1:0-9663 GCA_051893675.1 Ruminococcus sp.
GCGGCTATGAAAATCATGATTTTTTATCATGATTTTCAAATGAGAATAGTATAACACCTGATTCATCAATTTCATTCGTTCCTAAAAAATTCCGGCATAGCTCAATGGTCCAAGCATCATCAGCAAGCCGATCCCTGCCAAAACCACGCAGATCACCATAAGTACCAGACAAACGATTCCCAGAACCAACAATACGGTTTTCTGATTTTTATGCCAGAAGCAAAAAAACAGAATGCTTCCGATCAACAGCATCACTGCCGGCACTGCAAATACCAGAAAAATGATCAGTCCCAGCCCCAGAACGATTCCCATTTACTTTACCTCCGTGCCGCCCCATTCCACCACGGCGAATCCATCCCGTGTGAACGGTTCGATCTCCGGTTCTTCCACTGTGAGCGGTTTATCCAGTGCCTGATATGCCATAAATACACGCAGCACACTATCCGGTTCCGGCGTAATTTCCAGCTTTGCAGCATCCGTATACGTCTCCTGCTGGAAGGTAATGAGGTTATAGGGATTCTCCTGCATCCGGGGCAGCCAGTAGACAATAAACTCGTTGTACTCCCTCGGCGTCAGACCCATTGCGGACAGGGTTTCCTGCAAAAAATGGGCAGTATCCTCGCCTTTGACCACAAAGCCCTCGGACATATCCCATGCAGTCTGAGACATACCTTCCCAGTACAGATAGGAATATTCCTTTCCGTCTGCAAGGTTTGTCAATGTACCATCGGGCTGTGCAATGACATTCCAGCCGTTCTCATATGCCGGATAGGTGCAGGTCAGTTCCCCGGTCAAGTCCAGCTTGACGCTGACTTCGGTTTCTTCTTCGGGATAGAGGTAGATGACAGGTTTCTCGTCGTATTCGATATAATCAGTGGCAACAGTGATTTCCCTAGTTTCTTCACTGGAAGAAGTACGTGTTCCGCCGTCCGTGGTACATCCGGTCAGAACGCATCCACCCAGACAAACTGCCAGTACAGCCGCAATGTATTGTGGTTTCATGTTTTATCCCTCCGTTGGTTGGTTTGGGTATGCTTTTGTGCGGCGTGGTGTTTTTTCGTTTTCAGGAATCGTTTTCTGACAGATAGGATTCCAGCGCCACCATTGCCCGGTCTGCGTATGCCTGATATTTCTCCTGCTTGCCACGGATACGCTCCGGCAGATCCGGCAGAATGCCCATGTTGGCTCCCATGGGCTGGAAATTCTCCGTAGGCGCACTGCTGATATATGCGGCAAGCGCACCCATCATGGTCTCTCTGGGCAGGACGAGGGGCGGCTTGCCCTGTAATTTCCGTGCCAGATTTTTTCCGGCAAGAATACCGCTTGCCGCAGATTCCATATAGCCCTCCACGCCGGTCATCTGACCAGCAAAATAGAGATCCTCTGCCCCACGGAATGCATAATCCGCATTCAGCAGCCGGGGACTATCCAGAAAAGAATTGCGATGCATAACGCCATACCGATGGAACTCCGCATGCTCCAGCCCCGGAATCATAGAGAACACCCGGCGCTGTTCCGGAAAGCGCAGATTCGTCTGAAATCCCACCAGATTGTACATGGTACCCTCCCGGTTTTCCCGGCGCAGCTGTACCACCGCCCAGGGACGGTGTCTCGTCCGGGGATCCGTCAATCCCACAGGCTTCAGCGGCCCGAACCGCATGGTATCCATGCCGCGGGATGCCAGCACCTCAATGGGCATACATCCCTCGTACACCCGGAAAGCCTCCTTGTCGCAGTCATGCAACGGTGCACGCTCCGCAGTTACCAGTGCTTGATAAAAGTTCTCATATTCTTCTTTGTTCATGGGACAGTTGATATAATCCGCATCACCCCTGCCGTATCGTGCAGCGAAAAATACCTTTTCCTTGTCCAGACTCTCAAAGCTGACAATAGGCGCCGCAGCATCAAAAAAGCTCAGTCTCGTACCGCAGCGCTTTTCGATATCCTCTGCCAGTTTCCCGGCCGTCAGCGGCCCTGTGGCAACAACGGTAGGTGTATCGGGTATTTTCTCCACCACAGCCGTTTCCAGCGTGATATTGGGATGATTCCGGATTGCCTCCGTCGCCAGATCGGAAAACTGTTTCCGATCCACTGCCAGCGCACCGCCTGCGGCAACAGCAGACTTCCGGGCACACTGCATCAGCAGTGAACCCAGCCGTGTCATTTCCGCCTTGAGCAGACCTGCCGCCGAATTGATGCGATCTGCTTTCAGGGAGTTGGAACAGACCAGTTCTGCCAGTCCCTCATAGTGATGTGCCGGGGTATACTGCACCGGCTTCATCTCCAGCAGCCGGACGGAAAGCCCTGCCTCCGCCAGCTGCCATGCCGCTTCGCATCCGGCAAGACCGCCGCCAATGACTGTCACCTGACTCATGACGCACCTCCGCCCACAGGACGGGAGTAGCCGCAGTTCGGCTTTTCGCAGACAAGCGTACCAGACTTTCCGCCCTTCTGAAACAGCGTCGAGCCGCACTCCGGACATTTTTCCTCTGTGGGAACATTCCAGGTCATGAAATTACAGTCCGGATAGGCATTGCATCCATAGAAGCTGCGTCCACGCTTGGATTTTTTCAGAATGATCTTACCGCCGCAGAGCGGACAGCTTCCGGCAGTTTCCTGAACGATCTTCTTGGTATTCTTACACTCCGGAAATCCCGGGCAAGCCAGAAACCGACCATATTTTCCGATCTTGATGACCATATTTCTGCCGCACTGGTCGCAGACAATATCCGTTTCCTCGTCCGGTACTTTGACACGTTTGCCTTCCATTTTTTCCTCGGCTGTTTCCAGTGTTCTGGAGAAGTCGCCGTAGAAATCCTCCAGCGTTGCAACCCAGCTCTTTTTACCCTGTTCCACTTCGTCCAGGTTATTTTCCATTTCCGCAGTGAACTTCACATCCAGGATATTCTCGAAATGCTCTTTCATCAGCTCCGTGGTCACTTCACCCAGCACTGTCGGCTTCAGCTGTTTTCCCTCACGTTCCACATAGAGGTGGGATGTAATGGTAGTGATCGTCGGCGCATAGGTACTCGGACGACCGATGCCGTTTTCTTCCAGTGCCTTGATGAGCGTTGCTTCGGTATAGCGGGGCGGTGCCTGGGTGAAATGCTGGTTACCCTCCAGAGACTTCACCTTGATCTCCATACCATTTTCCAGCTCCGGCAGATTCTTGTTTTCGCCCTTTTCACTCTTTGCATCATCGTACAGTACTGTAAAGCCCTCAAATTTCACAGTGGAACCAGTTGCCTTGAAAATGCAGTTATCCGCTTCAATGTCCACGGAAACAGTATCCATAAGTGCATCTGCCATCTGGCTGGCAATAAACCGTTCCCAGATAAGCTTATACAGCTTGAACTGATCTGCCGTCAGGCTGGACTTTACCCGATCCGGTGTCAGATCCGGCATAGACGGACGGATGGCTTCGTGGGCATCCTGCGCATTTTTCTTGGATTTGTACACACAAGGTTCCGGCGGCAGATAATCTGCGCCGTACTGTGCAGTGACATAATCCGATGCAGCCTTCTGTGCCTCCTCGGAGATACGCAAGCTGTCAGTACGCATATAGGTGATCAGACCGACTGCACCCAGCCCCTCAATATCCACGCCCTCGTACAATTCCTGCGCAACCTTCATGGTACGCTTGGACTGAAAGCCCAGACGATAGGAAGCATCCTGCTGGAGGGTTGAGGTAATGAACGGCGGTGCCGGATGTCTCTTAGTGACACGCTTTTTGACATTCTGCACGGAATACGCAGCATTCTGAAGCCGTGCCAGCAGTGCGTCTGCTTCTTCTTTCGTGGGGATCTCTGTCTTATCCACACGTGCGCCGTCTACTTTCACCAGCTTTGCCCCAAAGACCTTCCGGGACGGGGGTGCAGTGAACTTCGCATCAATAGACCAGTATTCCTGAGGCACAAAGGCACGGATCTCGTTTTCACGGTCTACCACCAGACGCACTGCCACAGACTGCACACGGCCGGCAGACAGGCCACGGCGTACCTTTTTCCACAGGAACGGGCTGAGCTTATAGCCCACCAGACGATCGAGAATCCGGCGTGCCTGCTGGGCATTCACCAGATCCAGGTCAATTTTATGGGGATGGCTCATACCTGCCTGAATACCGCTCCGTGTGATCTCGTTGAATTCCACACGATTGTCCGCATTCATATCCAGGTTCAGCATCTGTGCAATATGCCAGGATATGGCTTCTCCTTCCCGGTCCGGGTCGGTTGCCAGATACACACGGTCACACTTTTTGGCGTGTTCCTTGAGCTTTTTGATCACATCCTCTTTGCCCTTCATATCCGTATACTGGGGCTGGAATCCATGCTCCACATCCACACCCATTTTGGACTTTGGCAGATCACGGACATGCCCCATAGAGGCAATGACATCATAATCCTTGCCCAGATATTTTTGAATGGTTTTCGCCTTTGCCGGCGACTCAACAATGACTAAATTCGACATAGTTACTCTCTATTCTCTCTTCTCTTGTTGCATTTTCGCTTGTTTTTCGCTTATTTCTACAATATGACTTGACAGAATCAGTTTCCTGCTTTTCTTTCAAAGGACGATACTCACATCACCCGGAACTGCTTTCCCGGCAGACGTTCGATCTTCCCGTACAGCTCCAGCTCCGTCAGCGTTGTCATCAGCACATCCATAGCCACATCCAGTTCCGCTGCGATCTGATCCACATGCATGACGATCTGCATCCGGAGCAGTTCCATGACCTGTCCCGGCAGGCCCTCCAGCGTCTCCTCTTCCGGTGCGGGATCTGTTACAGGATCCGGCTCTGTCGGCTCAGGTTCCGGCGGCTGTGCCTCGGGCTTGGACGATTTCTGCTTTTTCGTCTTTTCGCCCAGTGTCATGACCAGACTTTCGGATTTCTCCCGATTCTCATCATAGAGTGCCGATGCCGCTATCATATGCGCATGATTGGTATAATACTCATAGACAATATCCCGGCTGTCAAATACCGGGATGGCACCGTCCCGAAGATATTTTATCACACCCATATACCGTTTGTCAAATATGTCCGCCGGCGGCACACAAAAGACATCTCTGCCCTGTTCCATGGCATTCTCTGCGGTAATGAGTGCACCGCTTCTCACCGGTGCCTGTACCACAAGTGTACCCATGCTCAGACCGGACAGCACCCGGTTCCGCAAAGGAAAATTTGCCGATGCCGGCGTAGTTCCCGGCAAAAACTCCGACAGAATCAGACCGTTCTGGGCAATCTCATATTTCAGATTGGCGTGAGGCAAGGGGTAGGCAATATCCAGACCGCAGCCCATGAGGGCAATGCTGGGTTTGTTTTCCTCCAGCGCACACAAATTCGCCGTAATATCAATTCCCACTGCATATCCCGTCACGGGGACAAAGCCCAGCTGCACCAGATCATGGCAAATGGTCTTTTCCACTCGCAGACTGTACTCCGAGGGGTTACGTGTACCCACAATGGTCAGTAGCAGATGCTCCTGGAGCAGCTCCGGATTCCCCTGATAGAACAGCAGCACCGGAGGATTTACGATAGAAAATAATTGCTCCGGATACAGATCATCTCCGTACCATAGAATGGACAAGTCCAGCTTTTGGCACCGTGCCAGCATTTCGTCGATCTGTGCCTTTCCGGTCTGTCGTATCCTGCGCTGAGTATGCTCCGGCAAATGCAGCTCCGGGTCAGAGCCGGCACGAAGTACTTCACAGGTACGCTGAGGTGTTTCATAGCGATGCAGGGCTGTCCATATCCGGGGATTTCCTGCGCCGAATACCATAACAAGCCATAACAGGCAGCGAATTTCTTCCATATCAGCGCACCTCTTTCCCGGTAACTGTCCCGGCTTTCTGTACTTCCCACAAAATAATTCCGGCAGCCATTGCAGCATTCAGCGACTCGATTGTCCCGTGCATGGGAATGGTTACCCGCCGGTCACATGCTGCCGAAACCGATTCCGGCAGACCGTTTCCCTCATTGCCGATCACCACAGCCGTACCCTTTTTGAAACCGCACTGTCCCACGAATTCTGCCGCACCGCTGACCACCGCCGCACAGGTTTCCACACCAGCAGCCCGACATGTTTCCAGCACCGGCGTGATATCCGCCGTGCAGCAGATAGGCACCCGGAACAGGGAGCCCATAGTTGCACGCACGACCTTGGGGCTGAAAATATCGCAGCTTGCACTGTAAATCACGCCATCCAGACCAAGAGCGTCAGCTGTCCGCAGAATCATGCCGGCATTGCCGGGATCCTGCAGCTGATGCAGAACAGCATAATTGCCGCCAGGTCGAATGAGATCGGAAAGCGCCGGCTGTTCCGGCATCCGGCAGATGGCATACACACCCTGGGAATGTTCCGTCTGGGACAATGCCGTCCCGAGGGCATCAGAGAGGAGGGCACAGCGTGTTTCCCCCAGATCTGCCGGAATGGATTCCTCCTGCCAGCGGGCGTAGCCCTCTTCCGTCCAGAAAAGATGTGTCAGAACTGCGCCGTTCTGCACCGCATCCGACACCAGCCGCAGTCCCTCCAGAACAAACAGCCCTTCCCGTGTCCGGTCTTTTTTGGAACGTGCCAGCTTCCGGTACAGCTTTACCGCTCCGTTGTCATGTGCCGATATTTTCAGCAGTGCTTCCACAAAATCAACCCCGTTTATCTGTTTTGATACAAATCTCTTAAATGGAAATAGATAAAATTGCGAGCAGAAATTTTGTCAGTCTAGGAGAATACCGCAAGATGGGCTTTCGCCCATCGAGGATATTTGACGACGAATGGCGAAATTTATGCCGCAAGTTTATCTATTGGAATTTGAGGGATTCGTATAATTTGAAATATTACAACATACAACAAAACACGCCCCGTATCGTTCCAGAGCGTGTTTCGCATTCGATCTTACAGAGCAGCCTTTGCCTGTTCTACGATTGCAGTAAAGCCAGCTGCATCATGAATAGCAATTTCAGAAAGCATCTTGCGGTTCAGTGTGATACCAGCCTTCTTGCAGCCGTTCATGAACTGAGAATAATTGATTCCGTTCATTTTGCATGCAGCAGAAATACGAGTGATCCACAGCTGTCTGAACTCTCTTTTCTTCTGCTTTCTGCCGATGTACGCATAGTTGCCGGACTTCATAACGGCCTGCTTTGCCATCTTGAAGTGCTTGCTCTTGCTGCCCCAGTAGCCCTTTGCCAGCTTCAGCGTTTTATTTCTTCTCTTACGAGTCATCATTGCACCCTTAACACGTGCCATAATTCTTTACCTCCGTTTTTCTCTGATTCCAACCAACTTAATCGACTGTACGACTTACAGATACGGCATCAGCTTTTTCAGTGCCGGTGCGTTTGTGCTGTCTGCGATACCAACTGTACGAGCGATTCTCTTGCGCTTGGTATCCTTCTGAGTCAGTCTGTGTCTCTTATTGGTCTTCTGATACTTCACTTTTCCGGAAGCAGTCATCTTAAAGCGCTTCTTTGCACCGGAATGTGTCTTAGTCTTGATCTTTGCCATGGTGATTCCTCCTGTTTACTTCGATGCCTTCGGTGAAATGAACATGACCATACTGCGGCCTTCCATTTTTGCCGGCTTTTCAACAACGCCAACCTCTGCACACGCCTCTTTGAAGCGCTTGAGAAGTTCTTCGCCGATCTGCGGATGAGCAATTGCACGCTTACGGAAACGAACCGAAACCTTCAGCTTGTCGCCACCCTGTAAAAACTTTTTCGCCTGATTGACCTTGGTTTCAAAGTCATGGGTGTCGATGGCAGAAAACATCCGGATTTCCTTAATGGAAACAACCTTCTGGTTTTTCCGTGCCTCTTTTTCCCGTTTCTGCTGTTCAAAGCAGTACTTGCCGTAATCCATGATACGGCACACCGGAGGCTTTGCCGTCGGTGCGATCTTCACCAGATCCAAATCTTTTTCGTAGGCGATCTTCTGCGCATCTCTTGCAGACATTGTTCCGAGCTTTTCGCCGTTCTGGTCGATGACCAAAATTTCCTTGTCCCGGATTTCCTCATTGATCTGCAGCTCCTGCTTGCTGATAAGCCAGCACCTCCAAACATGTTAATTCAAAAACAAAAAAAAGCGTCCACTTTTGTGAACACTCCTTCTCCGTTCGTCAAACCGCACTCTACCCGCAGTACAGGAAAGTGAAAACGAATTATTGACCGTTTCGACAACAGGCCAAACGGTGAGAACTGGAATGCTCTTCTTTGTTTACTCTACGTATTGTACCATGGTTTCATGCACTTGTCAAGGAGATTTTTCAAGTTTTACAATTTATACACAAAGCAGAAGATACATCGGAAAACATTTTCACAGGGATCCCCCTATCAGATATTCGTACCCTGTCGTATTAAGGCAACACTGCACAATGAGTACCTGAGGGCTTTGTGCGGTGTTGCCTTAATTTTACAAAGCACTAGCAGTATTCCGTCTCACATCACCCACCGCCGTCACAATCCTATACCCAGCAGACGCCACACGCTGTTCCAGACAATGGCGGCACTGGGCGGATTCCTCTCCGGTACAGATTTTATCGTCATAGAGAGAATACAGCCGCCGCACACGGACTGGCGAGAGATTTGGCATAACTACATTTGCACCGGCTTTCAGCCCCAGTTCTCTGCCCTGAGGATGAATCGTCCCCAACGCTGTCGTTGCCGGAATCAGCGCATAGGGAAACATCAGCCGCAGTATGGCAATCAGCCGCAGCGTCAATGCCAGACTGCCGTTGGGCTTGTCTGCAAAAGGCGTATCCCTATGAGTAAGATACGGCCCGATACCGATCATATCCGGCTGCAATTCCTGCAAAAAACGCAGATCAGACAGCAGATGCGCCGTCGTCTGAAACGGCGATCCTACCATAAAACCGGAACCGACCTGATAGCCGATCTCTTTCAGGTCATACAGGCAGCGTTTCCGATTATCCAGGGACATGCTCTCCGGATGCAGCAATCTGTAATGCGCCGCATCTGCCGTCTCATGGCGAAGCAGATAGCGGTTTGCGCCGGCGTGATAGCAGGCAAGGTAACTTTCCCGGGAACGTTCCCCCATAGACAGAGTAATGGCACAATCCGGAAAGCGTTCCCGGATAGCAGAGATCATTCCGCAGATAACGGCATCTGTGAAATACGGATCCTCGCCGCCCTGGAGTACAAAGGTACGGAATCCCAGTTCATACCCCTCCTCGCAGCAGGACAGGATCTCTTCCTTGGTAAGACGATAGCGCACCGCTTTGGTGTTGCACTGGCGTATGCCGCAGTAATAACAGTTATTTTTGCAGTAATTGGTGAATTCGATCAGTCCACGGATGTAGACATCTGTGCCGTAATATGCTCTCCGCACCCGGTCTGCCTGGCAAAATAATTCCGTGTCATACGCATCGGATTCCAGCAATGCCCGGAGAGAATTATCCGGGAGATCATGAGATGTCACAAGCTGTGAAATAAGGCAGTGCATAGCCATTCCCCTTTCCAAAGAAGTAAAAGTAAAAGAAAAAACGCCCAGACGGCGAAAATTTTTTGAGAAAAATAAGTTCCCATTCTGAGATTTGTTACATTTTCACCACGCCGCAGGCGGCAATGAAGTTTTTTGATCCAGCAATTCTTTCAAGGCAACACCGCACAAAGAGCGCCTGACGGCTTTGCACGTCATATGCTTGCATCTT
>JBJFHO010000176.1:0-2054 GCA_051893675.1 Ruminococcus sp.
AAGCCGATCAGTTTTGTTTTCATGTTCCATTCTCCATTTTTACCGTTTGCTCCAGAAGGCGGATCTCTGCTTCCATGTCGATCATTTCACTGCGCATGAGCTTCTGAAACTGTTCTTCAAAGGCTGTGTTCAAGGTACCCATTGCTTTTATGGTATTGCCCTGAAGCCGCATGACATCTGCTGTCCTGAGATCAGTGTCCTGCAATTCGATATACTTTTGCAGCAAGGAAGAGGCGGTCTCCTGATAATAGTCAATAAATTGTCGAGCAGATTTGATCTTTTCAGGATGCTTCTCCAGATATGCCAGAATATTTTTTGCTGTCTGTTTCAGCCGCTGCGCTTCCTGTTTCACTGCTGGCTCCTGAATCTGCTGCATGGATTGTTCCATACTGTGGAAATCCTTCCGGGCTTCCTCCAGTTGCCGGCTCATAGTTTCGCCTTCGGGCAACATATCAATGCGGATCCTGCCGATTTTTCGACTAGGTTTTAACAGCAGCGACAATCCAAAGAAAGCAGCTGCTGCCAGGATCAGATCAACAAAGAAATTCCAATGGAACAGGAACAGCAATGCCAGAAAAAATCCTCCTGCCAGTACACCTGCCAACAAACTTGCGGCAAGTTCTTTTTGTTTGTGCTTGTCCAAATCAGTTATATCCTTTCACGCTTCGGAATGCAGAGACTAAATCCGTCCGCCCATCGAATACACGGGCATTGGTCAGCGCCGCAAGTGCATCCAGCTGGGAGGAATCTGCATCGCCGAACATAATGGAGAATACAGGAATATCCAGTCCCAAATCCTGATAATATGCGGTAAATTCCGGCTCCGTTGCCGTAACAGAAGCGCCGTCACTCATGAGGATGATCGCTGGGGTGTAGTTCTCCAGATCTTCGTATGCCGAGAGAATTTCCAGCCCTTTTTTTGCGGCGGTGTACATATCCGTTCCGCCGTTGGGCGTTTCACTGCTGATCTGCTCGTAAAGGGAGCGGAGACTGTCTGCATCTGCATTTTCCGATGTATAGATATTGCGGATATTCCCTGAAAATGTGATGACAATATTCACCTCGTCTTTGTCTGCCTGAAGCATATTTTTCTCTGCATTTTCTTGTATGAGAATCTGTGCCATCGCTTCTTCCAGCTGTTCATTTCCCTGACCGATCATACTGCCGGAAAAATCCAGACAATACACATTCAGTGACGGCTTGCGGAATTCCGTCTGGTACAGAGTCAGAGCTTTTGTCAGCACCTGTTCAGAGGGCATGGTGATGGGAGAGAGAATACGCTGAGTATCAATGCCCCAGTCGGTATTGAAAATCTCCTTATTTTCTTCCGAAACGCCTTCAAATCCGGTACGCCGTCCGGTTTGCTGAATTTCACTTTGTACCTCCTCGGACAGCAGATATTCCTGCACAGCCAGAAAAGCATCCTGTTTCTCTGCATCACCATGATCGACATAGCCCAGCGGCGAGTCAGCAATGCTCAGACCATCGTAGGGATAAACAACATAAAGCGGTTCCCTGCCCTGGGAAATAAGCGCCTGGTTCGCATCAATAATCAGGCATTCGTAGTTGACCATGGCATCAAAATTGCCGGCGAGGAACATATCCTTGAGCCAGTCCGAACTGCCGGAACTGCGGTCGATTCCGGAAAGCAGCTGGGAAATATCACGCTTCAATGTTTCGTTCTCCAGATCACTTTCTGTCAGCGCATCTGTCTTCCCCAACAGTGCGTACAGAAATCCGATATATGCGCTTGCTCCCGAATTGGACTGGGTAGCGCTAGTCATGCAAAAGGACAGCTGATCAACACGGATTGCATCCAAAATGTCGCTGACAGAAACTTCACTGCCCACAAACCCAAGCTGTTCCGCAAGAGATCTGCGAATGCCAAATACCACTGGCGTGGTATAGATGGATGCATTATATTTCACCAGATGTCCAGTGTCTCCCAGCGAGATCCAGAGACTGGATGCCGGCCACACAGCGTCATATTCTTCTGCGCCGGATTGCAGCGTATGCATAATATCCACAGAGCCTTCATATGTCATTTCAATGGT
>JBJFHO010000177.1:0-2053 GCA_051893675.1 Ruminococcus sp.
CTTCGCTCACAAATTTTATATTAAGCACCTCTAAAAACCTATATTTTTGCTGAAATGATTGCTCAGAAATGGCTTAAATGCGTTATTCGATTTTTAAAAATCGGGGCATTTAGAGGTTGCCTATTTCCAATCCATCGCCGCAGGCGATACCATCATTCCTAATTCCTAATTCCTCATTCCTCATTATCAATTATGGTCATACATGACCAGCACATCCTCCGGACAAATGACGGTGTCACCCTGGGGAATCACAGTTTCTTCCCCACGGCGTATCAGGACGATCAATTCCTCCGGCGGCAGTTTCAGTTCTGCCAGCCGCTTGCCGCTCCAATCGTGTTCCGGCGGAATGGACAGCTCGCACAGCTGAATCTTCTGCATCTTCTCCTTGCAGTGCCCCGCTGCCAGCACGGCAATATCCCCTTCCTGCAAGGTGGTATCCCCACGTGGCACAATATTATCCTTGCCCCGGAGTATAGTGGCGAGGATAGTATCCGGCGGCAGAGAAAGACTGCTCACCGCTGCACCGATCCAGCTGTTCCCCGGCTCCAGGGACAGCCGCAGCAGCTGGAGCTCTTTCTGTTCCGTATAGTCGTTGAATGTTCTGAGTACATCTGTCGTCTCGTCAATCATGCCCAGCTTTCTGGATACCAGAGGCAGAAGTGTTCCCTGCAATGCAATGGAGAAGAGCACCACACAGAATACCAGATGGAACAGATCGTATTCCAGCACGGCACCCCCGGCAACGGCAGTCAGTGCAAAAATAGCGGAAGTCGCACCACGCAGTCCTGCCCAGGATACCAGAAGCTGCTGGCGGACTTTCGAACGGAAGGGTGTCAGCAGCAATGCCACCACCAGCGGACGTGCCACAAAGGTCAGAACCACGGCAATGGCAAGTGCCGGAAGAATCACACGCACCAGATTGGTAGGCGTACACAGCAGTCCCAGCAGGAAAAAGACCATGAGCTGCATGAGACTGGTAATGCCGTCAAAGAAATGCACCTGATTTTTCTTGTTGGGTATCTTGGTGTTACCCAGGATAATGCCGGCAATATAGGCGCTCAGGTAGCCATTTCCGCCCACCAGTACCGGCAGGACATAGGACAGAATCGCCACCGCAAGCATGAATACCATATCAAAACCTGATGTATCAAACCGGAACCGGCGCAGGAAAAAGACAGTACATAGTGCCAGCAGTGCACCGATCCCCACGCCGTAGACGATCTGGGCGAATATCATGTAGAGCATACGCCCGGCGGTGATATCCGAGGTCATCATGGTCAGGATCACCGTGGTCATGAGATAAGCCACCGGGTCGTTACTGCCGCTTTCCACTTCCAGGAGCGAAGCTGTGCCGTATTTCAGGTTCAGCTTTTTGGAACGGAGTATGGAAAAGACGGATGCGGCATCTGTGGAACTGAGCACAGCACCGATGAGCATACTCTCCAGCCACGCCGTATGCAGGGCAAAGTGACAGAATGCACCCATGGCAAATGCCGTCAGAAATACACCCAGGGTGGAGAGCAGCACTGCCTTTCCGGCAACTGGCTTTGCGGCACTCCACTTTGTCCCGAATCCGCCGTAAAATATAATGAAAATCAGCGCCACGGTACAGAGATTTTCCGTCATGGAAAAATCATCGAAGGCGATGCCCAGTAATCCATCAATACCGCAGAGCATACCCACTGCCAGAAAGGCAAGGAGCATGGGAATGCCCACCTTACTGGTCAGCTTATTGCAGAGAATACAGGCGATCATCACGAGTGAGAGAAGCAGCAGGATCAGATTCATGTTATTTCCTTTCAGTCGGAACAGGCTCGCTTTCTATGGCAATACCGCACAAAGATTGTGCGTCAGATGCGCCGTCAGATTTTTCGTCAGATGAAACAAAAAGCGCAGTGAATACTTTGTGTATTCACGAGCATTTTTGTGAAATATGACGGAAAAGATGCAAGCATATGACGTGCAAAGCCGCTAGGCGCTCTTTGTGCGGTGTTGCCCTATGTCAGCCTTTTGCAATTGCGTTTTCTGTTGTCATGTCGGAAGCGTTCTGGAA
>JBJFHO010000178.1:0-2049 GCA_051893675.1 Ruminococcus sp.
TGAGCCGCAAGTATCATCCGGACGCAAATATCAATAACCCGAACAAGGATAAAGCGGAGGATATGTTCAAGCTGGTGCAGGAAGCCTACAAGCAGATCATGGATGAACGTTCCGGCAAGATACCCGGTTCGTCCGGCTCCTATGGCTATGAGGGCTTTGGCGGATATCGTTCAGGATCCGATGGAGCCTATGAAAATCCGGAGATGCAGGCTGCGGCAAATTATATCAATACAAGGCATTTCAGGGAGGCCATGCATGTGCTGGATCAGATTTCCGAGCGAAATGCCGAGTGGTACTATCTGCATGCGATCTCCAATTACGGACTGGGCAACAGCATGGATGCGCAGAATGATGCGCAGACCGCATGCAACATGGATCCGGATAATAACCGTTACCGCCAGCTGTATCAGCAGATTTCGGCAGGCGGGTCCTGGTATAACGATATGGGACAGGGCTATGGCTACGAGGGATCTCCATGCTATGGAGGTTCGGACACTATGAATACCGGTACCTGCTCTAAAACGGCAGCTGCCATCTGCAGTGCGCTGGCATGCTGCACCTGCCTGGGCGGTGGTGGAATACCGCTCTGCTGCTGCATCTGATGCAGTGATATGTATCATGCAGCTGTCAGACAGGTCTATCTATTGCAGGCCCATATATTTTTTATAAAATGAATTTGTAACTGTTCAGGACCCCTCTTCAGATAGGATCCGATCCGGAGTCCCTGATAATGCATATGTGATTGCCGTATAAGCGTTTATACCATGCTTCTTGGCTGTGCCTACATATGACATGATTCTAAGATACCATTTAGCACCATCTTCTGAGCGGAAGCATCCAGACACCTTGGTTTTGGTTTTTACCATTCGAATGTCACGTTCGGCCTGGTTGTTATCAAAGGGTACCAGAAAGTCTTTTGTAAAAAGGCAGACTGATGCCTTGAGATTTTTCAGCCTGTCTATGAGGGCAAGAACTTTGCCCCTTCTCTTCCGTCCTCGTTTTCCTTTGGGCTGGTTGGGAAGTGGATTGACATCATAACCGCTCTGTATGATGGCATCATAGCTCTTGTCGAACTTATGATGGTAGTAATAGCTCAGGCTTTGCCTGCCCTTGCTTACTGCTTTGTCCCGGACTTTCTTCATTTCAAGAAGCAGGTCCCGGAACTCACCGGCCCACTTCTGATCTGGATGGTTTTCAATAATGCCATTCAGTTCACGGAGAAGATGGGCGCAGCAGACAGCATGCGTGACATCAGTCACCTTCCAGTAAGGGTTCCAGCAGTCATGCACAATGATCCCTTTATAGTCAGGAAGAATGCCTGCATGATTGATACCATCAATCCCGCGTTTGCGGTCAAGTGTCAGGTAGGTATAAAGATTATTGGAAGCATTATGCACCCAGTAGGTTTTGCCATCGAGACGTGTACCGGTTTCATCGCAATGGAGCAGGTAACTGTTGCCGAGATGATCACGAATCTGGTCAAGCGTTCCGGCAACCATATCTGCACAGCGAGAGACCATGGCAGAGATCGTCCCTGTAGATAGCGGAATATCAAATACACTGGAAAGAATCTCATGCGTGCGGTTGACACTCACTGCCCCAACCGTATTAAGGGCAACGACAAGAGCCTGAAGGTTAGCACCATACTGCAGGTGGGCTTTGATATCTGACGGAAATTCGCCGATTTCAGCCTGGTGGTGGACCGGGCAGTCCGCAATACAATACCGTTCATGAGCAGTCAGAGACACTGATAATTCGGCGTCCATTACATTCCTGGTCTCGGAAGGTTTGTGCGTTGCCAGACATTCAGCTGCTCTCGGACAACCCTGGCAGTCTTTCCCCATATATGGGATCCTGCTGGTAGGATCCATATGCGTCTCCAGCGTGCTTCCTTTATGGCCAGACTGTCCACCTTGTTTCTTTCCGGATTTGCTCCGCAGGCTTTTGGGTGACGGTTTTTTTAATCCATCAGTGGAAGGTGGTTTGGAGCTGTTTTTGGAATTCTTATTCAGTCGTTCTGTGAGCTGCTCTATTTTGGCTGTGAGCTCT
>JBJFHO010000179.1:0-9551 GCA_051893675.1 Ruminococcus sp.
GGCTATGAAAATCATGATTTTTTATCATGATTTTCAAATGAGAATAGTATGAAAATGCACCATCACGGCGGGAGCAAGCCCCCGCCCTACGATGAGCACATTATTTTTGCATAATCCGTGTTATTTCTTCGCCTGTGCTGCGGCACGGTCTTTCAGCTGTGCGGAACGCAGTTCACGCATGACCTGCTGATACAGGAAGTATACAGCCTGCATATCTGCACTCTCTTCCTTGATGGCAGTGGGCAGGACGGTCTTTTCATAGATGCCGCCCTTTGTCAGCAGGTAGATATTATGGGGCTGACCAGTGGGCAGTGGGAACTTGTCGGTCTTTTCTGATTCAGCGAGGATACGGGGTGCATTTGCTACCAGAAGCCGTCCTGCCTGTACCACGGTCTGATAGCGCTGGGATGCGCCGGTGTAGGAGCCGCCGTTGTTGAAATAGAGGTTTGCAGCGCCGTTGATGTATACTACCAGTGTGGAGAGGGTTCTCGGGTCAATGGGAATATCAATGACCATGCCGTAAACACTGTGCTCGTCAGTGATCATGTCCGAAAACTGCTTTGCCGGGAAGTGCAGCGCAGCACCTCTTGTCATCAAATAGGATTCTGTTACCAGATAATGTGTCTGTACGGGGTTCTTTTTCTGTGCCATGAGAATTTTCGATTCCTTTCTTGTTTGTCATTTTATTTTTGAATTGAGTCATTTCCCTCTGCCTCCCCTGAAAGGGGAGGGGGACCGCCGTCAGGCGGTGGAGGGGTCATCCCCTGAAAGGGGAGGGGGACCGCCGTCAGGCGGTGGAGGGGTCATCCCCTGAAAGGGGAGGGGGACCGCCGTCAGGCGGCGGAGGGGTCATCCCCCTGAAAAGAGAGGGAACTGTCGGGACAGGCTTTGTCGTGCCCTATAGGAGCTGGAAAGGCATCCGGCGTCAATCCAGCATTTCTCTTGTCATGCCGCCGAGAATTTCCGTGCCCTTGACGATCTGTTCATCCGTCGGCGTGGAGAAATTCATGCGGAAAGACGATGTTTTCGCCGATTCATCCACCAGGAATGCGTTTCCGGGAACGATAGCGATCTGATATTCCGAAACTGCTTTTTTGCAGAATGCAGGCATATCGCAGTCCTCCGGCAGGGTACACCAGAGGAACAGACCGCCCTCGGGCATTTCCCAGCGGACACGCTTGGAGAAATGCTGACGGATGCCATCTGCCATGAGGTTGCACTTCCGGCGGTATACGGCACGCAGCTTTTCCAGATAGGTGTCCATATCTGTCTGTTTCAGGAACTCTGCACAGACAGCCTGTGCCCAGATGTTGGTATGTACATCAGAGACCTGCTTGCACACTGTGATCTTGGAGACGATCTCCTTGGGCGCACTGACATAGCCTACACGAAGTCCCGGCGCCAGAATCTTGGAGAATGTGCCGGAGTAAATGACACGGTGCTCCGTATCCATGCTCTTGATGGACGGAATGGGTGTACCGGCAAAGCGGAGATCACCATAGGGGTTGTCCTCCAGAATGATCAGGTTGTACTTGCACGCCAGTTCATACAAGCCCTTGCGCTTTTCCAGAGACATGACACGTCCCGTGGGGTTCTGGAAGTTGGGTATCACATACACCAGCTTGGGGTTGGGATTCTCCTGCACCGCCTGTTCCAGTGCATCGAGATTCATACCGTCCTCTTCCAGTTCCACGCCCACCAGATTCACGCCGTAGGAGCGGAAAGCATTGAGAGAACCGATGAAGCTTGGGGATTCGCAGAACATGGTGTCCCCACGGTTCAGCAGTACCTTGCAGGACAGCTCGTTTGCCTGCTGTGCGCCGGAAGTAGTGATAAGATCGTCAGCAGTTTCGTCAAAGCAATGCTGCTCTGCCATACGTGCTTTCAGGACATCCCGCAATTCCGGAAAGCCCTCGGTAATGTTATATTGCAGTGCCAGAATGGGGTCTTTTTCGAACAGCTCCGCAGAGATACGGCTGATCTCTTCCACCGGGAAAGCCTCCGGTGCCGGATTCCCGGCTGCAAAGGAGATCACACCGGGCATACCGGTGAACTTCAGGATTTCACGGATGGCGGACGGCTGCAGTGCATCGACATTTTCCGAAAATTTATATTGCATTTTCACTTCTCCTTTTCCAAAAACAGGATATGCCGCTGCCCAGAGGGACAAATTCCGGCATTACCCTCTTATTATAACACATATTTTCGATTTCGGCAACATAAATTTTTGTATCTGCACGCAAATCGAATTTTTCGTTGAGATTGTTCCGATGTAGTACATAGTCCCACTTAAATAAAATTGAAGATTTCAGATAAATAGGGCGGGAGCAAGCCCCCGCCCTACGCTTCTGATTTCCAGACAGGAAGTAAAGTTTTAAGCGTGACAATGTAGTAGGGGCGAACTGTGTTCGCCCGTTGGAGGATTCCCGAAAATTTGCGGGCGAACAAAGTTCGCCCCTACAGTTGTGCGGTGTTGCCGTAACTCCGGGCGGCTGATAGCCGCCCCTACAGGATTCAAAAGAGGTGCATGATGCTGAAAAAACAATCCTTCTGGAAAGGCTCTGCCATTCTGCTGGCGTCGGCGATGCTGGCGAAGGTACTGGGCGCTTGCTTTAAAATACCCCTTACCAATGTGCTGGGCGGTACGGGAATGGGCTATTTCAGCAGTGCATACGGGCTGCTGCTGCCCATATATGCCCTGTCCGTAACGGGACTGTCTGCGGCAGTGGCACAGACGGTGTCACGTGCTGCTGCACTGGAGCATTGGACAGAGGTGCGCCGGATCCGGCGTGTGGCACGGCTGGCGTGCGGTGTGCTGGGACTGGTGCTCAGCGTAGGGATGCTGGTTCTGGCGGAACCCTTTGCGGTACTGGTGGCAGCCCAGCCCCATGCATTGTTTTCCTTGCTGGCAATTGCACCGGCGGCATTGTTCGGCTGTCTCACGGCAGTGGAGCGTGGCTATTGGGAGGGCTTGCAGACCATGACGCCTACGGCAGTATCCCAGGCAGTGGAGGCTGTGGCGAAGCTGGGATTGGGACTGCTGCTGTGCCAGTGGGTACTGGACAATCCGGGAATTGTCTGCGCATGGGTATCCCCGGAAGTGCCCCTTTCCGCACTGGCAGCAGCCGGAGCAGTGCTGGGCGTGACGCTGTCCACCATGATGGGCTGGCTGTATTTTGTGGTGCGGAGCTGGTTCACTGGGACAAAGCTGCCCCGCAGTACGGAACAGGCTGCCCCTGCCGGAAAGATACTCCGGCGGCTGCTGTATGTCATGATTCCTGTGGCACTGGGTTCTCTGGTGACAAATCTCACCTCGCTGCTGGATCTGGTCACCATGATGCGCTGTCTCAGCCGTGCCCAGCTGCTGCATCCGGATGCGCTTGTGGAGAAATTCGGCGAAATTGCAGCCAGTCAGGATTTCCCGGCGTTTGTGTACGGTTCCTTTACGGGAATGGCAGTCACGGTGTTCAATCTGGTTCCCTCTGTGACCAATATGCTGGGGAAGAGTGCACTGCCCTGTGCGGCGGCACTGTGGGTGAAACGGGACTGTACCGGCGTGGCGGCACATACCCGTTCCGTGGCAGCAGCGGCAGCAGCCATGGTATTGCCGTCAGCCGGGGGATTGTGGGTATTGGCAGAGCCTGTCATGCATGTCCTCTACAGCGGCAGACCGGAGGAAGCGGCACTGGCGGCAGAGGCACTGCGTTCGCTGTTGCCGGGTATGGTCTGCCTGTGCCTGACATTTCCCCTGTGCAGTATTTTGCAAGGCATCGGACGTGCGGCGATTCCGGTGGAATGTATGCTGGTGGGTGTTGCCGTGAAGCTGGTGGGCAATCTGCTGCTGATTCCCACGCCGGAATTCTGTATCAGCGGTGCTGGTATTTCCACGTCGGCGTGCTATCTGGTATTGCTGGTGCTAATCGTGTGGAGCCTGCGCCGAGTATTGGGCGAACCCATCCGCCTGCTGCGGACACTTCTGCCCTTCGGCTTCGGTGCGGCAGTCTGTACGGCGGTGGTATGGCTCTGCCGCAGTGCAACAATGGGGTGGAAAAGTTATTTCTCCGTGGCAGTCTGCGTTGTTGCAGGAGGTATAGCTTATCTGCTGGTGCTGTGGCTGACAGGGAACTTGAAGAAAATGTGTCATACATGATACCCCTCCACCATTGCTGCGCAATGGTCCCCCTCCCCTTTCAGGGGAGGCTTATGTAAAAGTTACAAACTGCCTCCCCTGAAAGGGGAGGGGGACCGCCTATAGGCGGTGGAGGGGTATTCATTACCATAAAAATTGGTTTCCATGTATGAATTATGCATTTTCTTGACTTATTTTCCCGGGTGTGATATACTATAATTGAATAGTTATACCTATTTCAGGAGATTGCAGAAAGGAGGGAGTGCCGTTGCGTGAAAACCTGCGGCGCAGCATGTGTCCTGTGGCATTGCTGTTGCTGTTGCTGATACAATTCTGGATACCGTCCGGCGGAACAGTATCCGCCGTAGACGATTCCTGGCTGCTGTACCAGGATACCATTTATTATGCCGTGACGCCGAAGAATGAAATCGTCATCAAGAGTGCCCGTGCCTCTGTGACCGAAGCGGTACTCCCTGCGGAGATCGACGGCTGTGCCGTCACGGAGATCGCAAGCTATGCCTTTAAGGACTGCACACGCCTGACCACAGTGGTCATACCGGAAACTGTACAGAAAATCGGCGCTTTTGCCTTTAAGGACTGTACACGTCTGGCAGATCTGTCAATACCGGATACAGTCGGCGAGATCGGCTGGGGCGCTGTGCAGGGTACACTCTGGCTGGAACAGCAGGCGGAAAGCTTTGTCATTGCCGGACAGGGGATTCTTCTGGCATACACCGGGACAGATGCGCTGGTGACTGTGCCGGAGGGCGTCCGGGCAATCGGGGGATATGCCTTTGATTCCTGCGATACAGCGGAGACAGTGATTCTCCCATCCACGCTGGTTTCCATTGATGCATTTGCTTTCAGCAACTGCACTGGTCTCCGGCAAATCACCATTCCCGACGGCGTGGAGACCATCGGGCAATATGCCTTCCATTGGTGTATTTCTCTTCAGGAGATCTTTTTGCCCGACAGCGTCAGCAGTCTGGACGGACATGCCTTTGAGTTCTGCAAAGCCCTGGAGTCTGTAAGGCTTCCCAATACCGTGACGCAGCTCAATAACATGCTGTTTCAGGGCTGTTCCAGCCTGACTGCCGTGGAAATTCCGGACAGCGTTACGGTGATCTGCAACTATGCCTTTCAGGATTGCACCTCCCTGAAAAGCGTGGTCATACCGGAATCGGTGACGGAGGTGGGCTCCAATGTTTTTGACGGCTGCACTTCTCTGGAACAGCTTTCCATCCTGAATCCCCAGTGCCGTATTTATGATGCGGAGCAGACCATTGAAAAAACAGCGGATATTTACGGCATGGCGGAATCCACTGCCCATATCTATGCCCAGAAGTATTCCCGTGCATTTGTGCCCATGGACTGCATCAAAGGGGATATGGACGGCGACGGAAAGCTGACTGCCCAGGATGCCTACGAGGTACTGCTTCTGTACGCAAAACTGTCCGTGGGAATGGAAACGACATGGACGGATATTGACCTTTACGTTGCCGATTATGACGAGGACGGCAAGGTGGACGGCACGGATGCCTATGAGATTCTTACGGTATATGTAACGCAGTCCGTCTGTACCCAGACTAACACAGAAGAAATATAAAATGCAAATGCAATATTCCCGGAAAAATCGTTGTGTTCGTCCGCTGGAATGATGCAGATATTCAATTTTGGGGAATTATGACGGCAGAGAGATGCTGCCGAAAAAGATTTTTAAGAAAGGAGTGATTCATATGCGGAAAAATAGCTGGAACCGTTTGTTGTCTGTTGTCATGGCAGCGGTGGTAGGTGCGGCTTTTTTTGCAATGGTGCCGGAGTGTGCACTGGCAGAGGAAAGTACATCTGAAACAACAGCTGTTATGGCATATGATACTGTTTTTTACACACTGGATATTTTCGGAAATGCCGTGATCGTCGGCGGCGATGAGACGTGCGAGAATATTCTGATCCCGGATGTCATTGAGGGACATGTTGTCACAGAAATTGCAAAGGAGGCGTTTGCAGAAAATGAAACGCTTCAGATGGTGTATATTCCGGACAGCGTGACGACCATCGGGGACCATGCCTTTTATGACTGTTCTAATCTTGCAGTAGTTGGGGGAGCTTCTTCTGCGGTCTATGTGGGACAGGAAATTCTGGAGGGTACCCGGTGGCAGGAGGAATG
Source organism: Ruminococcus sp. (assembly GCA_051893675.1). GTDB lineage: Bacteria > Bacillota > Clostridia > Oscillospirales > Ruminococcaceae > Ruminococcus_C. The sequence goes on from JBJFHO010000179.1 coordinate 6,297, forward strand.
CGAAACCGATCTGGCAGTGCTGGGCGGCAGGATCGCCGTGGACGTGCTGCAGGAGAACGCATCTGTGACGATTCCCGACGGCGTGGAGGTTCTTGCAGACCGTCTGTTTCTGGGAGATGAAATGGTGGCTCAGGTGGAAATGCCGAAAAGCGTGACGTATGTGGGCAGCGGCTGCTTTGCCTATTGCACATCCCTGTCAGAGGTGCATTTTTCTTCGGGACTGCGTCAGATCCGGGACAGTGCCTTTTATGAGTGTACCGCACTGGAAATGGCAGATCTTCCGTCCACACTGCTTTCCATCGGCAATCAGGCGTTCTATGGCTGTACTGCCATGACATCTGTCTCTTTTGGCAGCGGACTGCGTACCATCGGGGATTCCGCCTTTGAATCCTGTACCGCCCTGCGGCTTCTGGTACTGCCGGCTTCGCTGACCAGTCTGGGAACTTCTGCCTTTTCCAACTGTACTGCACTGTATATGATGGTCATCTCCGGAAAGCTGGAGAAAATTCCGGCGTGCGCCTTTTCCGGATGCAAAATGCTGGAATATGCAGCGATCAGTGATAATGTGAAGATCATCGGCGATTATGCTTTCAACGACTGCACCAGTCTCCGGGTTATCAATATGCCGGAAAATCTCAGCGAGATCGGTGCCTATGCCTTTTCCATGTGTACCAGTCTGACAGATCTGGAGCTGCCCGATTCCGTACATACGGTGGGCAAGGACGCCTTTTTCAAAACAGGCTGGATGGAACAGCAGGAGGGCACCTGGGTCATCTGTAATGGCGTGCTTCTGGAATACCGGGGCGATGCAGAAATGATCGTGATTCCCCAGGAGGTACACACCATCGGCAGCGGATTCCTGGCGAACCAGTCCAATGTGATTCATGTGGTGCTGCCGTCCGGCATGACCAATATCAATGCGGATGCATTCCTGGGCTGCGAGACCATCCAGCAGGTGGACTTTTCCGATACCATTACCAGCATTGAAAACGGTGCGTTCCAGTACTGCACCTCCCTGCGTACCATAACAAAAATGACCGCCGTGGAGATCATCGGGGACTGCGCCTTTGAGGGCTGTACTGCACTGGAATCCATTACACTGCCGGCAGGACTTGTGACCATCGGAACAGATGCCTTCCGGGAATGCAGCAGCCTGAAAACGGTGCAGCTGCCTGCCACACTTTCCACCATCGGCGAAAGAGCCTTTTACGGCTGTACGGCTCTGGAGAAAACACAGGATAGTTTTCAGCTGGAAAATACCTGCGTGACAGAGATCGGCTCGGAGGTATTCGCCGGCTGCAGCAGCCTTGGTGCATTGATACTGCCGGAAACGCTGGCGTTTGTACTGGAAGATTCCTTTACAGGCTGTGAGAATGCCGTCATTACCTTCCTGAACAGCGATACCGTAATTCCCATGGCGGCATCCACTTTCCCGGAAAGCTGCCTTCTCCAGGGCTACGATGGCTCGACAGTACAGCAATATGCCCAGACATTTGACCGCCAGTTCAGTGCATTGAATGCAGCTACAAGTACTACGACCACTACGGCAATGCAGACTACGACTGCTGCAATGTCCCAGGCAACGGAGACCTCGGCGGAAACCACTTCCACCACTACCGCAACCTCTTCCGTGACCATGCCGCCCTTTATCACCGCGGATTCCACAGTCACAACAACATATAATCCCCAGGAGACCGCAGAGGAAACAACCATTCTGGAAACCACAACGGCTGCGGCAACGCAGATCACAACAGATACGGCGGAAACGGTTACCACAACGGCAATGGACATTTCTACAACGGAAGATGTGACGACTGCTGCTGTCAGCTCCGGCACAGAGGTAACCACAACCCAGGCGCAGACCTTCACTTGGGATACAGTGGATACAACAACGACGACAGCACAGACCACCCTGACCACAACAACTACAACTACCACTGAAGCCCAGATCGGCACTTCGGATACAACAACGACAGCGCAGTCTACCCTGACCACAGCAACTACCACAACGCCCATGACCACAACCCAGCTCACTGCGACAATACCGGAAACCACACTCACCACTGCAAATACAGATGCGACGGAAACCACTGTACTTACCACGGGAACTACCGAAACTACGGAAACTACGGAAACATCCGATACGGGTTCTGTCGGGAAACTGACACGTGGAGATGCCGACGGTGACGGCAATATCAACGCCGATGACGCTTACTATGTGCTTACGGTCTATGCCGAGCTTTCCTTGGGCAGGGAAGTGGCACTGGATGCGGATACCTGGGAGCGCATGGATACGAATCAGGACGGTGCTGTTTCGGCAGATGACGCCTACCAGATATTGTGGTTCTACGCTGCGCAGGCAGTGGGCGGACAGATGGATGTCTCCCAGTGGCTGGAACAGATCCGGAGTACAACGGATTGAGATCATATTATTATAATAAGTAGGCGGACGGGATGCATATGCAGTTCCGTCTGCTTTTTGTTATTTGAAATTGTAAATTTTTTGAAAACACGTTGACATGGGCGATTGTTTGTGCTACAATAGGAAGGCATGCGGCGGTCATGTACTGCCGCTGTCAATTTATTTTTTTGCAAAGGAGGAAAATTATGCCTACGTTTAATCAGTTGGTTCGGAAAGGAAGAAAGGTACAGCAGTACAAGTCTACCGCTCCGGCACTGCAGAAGGGCTATAATGCCAAGAAGAAAGTGACCACAAATCAGAGTTCTCCGCAGAAGAGAGGCGTCTGCACCGCAGTTCGTACTGCAACCCCGAAGAAGCCGAACTCCGCTATGAGAAAAATTGCCAGAGTTAAGCTGACAAACGGCTATGAGGTTACTTCGTACATTCCGGGTATCGGCCACAATCTGCAGGAACACAGCGTTGTTCTGATTCGCGGCGGCCGTGTCAAGGACCTGCCTGGTGTGCGTTACCACATCATCCGCGGTACTCTCGATGCACAGGGCGTTGCAAACAGAATGCAGGCTCGCTCGAAGTACGGCGCTAAGAAGCCGAAGGCTGGCAAGAAGTAATTTCTGAAAGCAGTATACTTCGGTCAAATCATTTGAACAGGAGCAGTCTTGCTCCGGTGAAACAGGAAGCTTTATAGATCACCACGGGAACTGTGGAGATATGAATATAGATGGCGTGTTACTGCGCCGTGCGTGTTCCTCTCCATTGGCCCTGACGGTCGGCGGTTCAGACCGCCCGAACGAGTACCTGTGAATTCATGAATTATGTGAAGGAGGGAAGCGAAA
>JBJFHO010000180.1:0-9529 GCA_051893675.1 Ruminococcus sp.
CATTCGTAGATGCTTCTGGCAATGCCATCGTATCCTTCTATTCTGCAAGCGGCGGAAGCCTTGCATACTCGGACAATAGTGCGACCGCACAGTCCGGCGGAACGATTTCCGGCGGCACGGATATTCTGACACAGTCCAGTTATGTTGTGACAATTGGCGGCACCATCTCCGGCGGCACAGCGCTTTCTGCAGGCTCTTCCGGCGGTAATTCTGGCGGTCCTGGAAACTGGGGTTGATCCTTTTATAGCAGAATAACATCTATCCTATAATCAGGTAAGCATAAGTATCCCCTCAAAAAAGCAGCCTCACCATTGCGGTGGGGCTGCTTTTCCGTTATCTGAGGCAACACCGCACAAAGAGCGCCTAGCGGCTTTGCACGTCATATGCTTGCATATTTTGCGTCATATTTCACAAAAATGCTCGTGAATACACAAAGTATTCACTGCGCTTTTTGTTTCATCTGACGAAAAATCTGACAAAGTTTATGCTCGTAGAGTACATCTGACGTGCAATCTTTGTGCGGTATTGCCCTGAACAAAAAGGGGCTGTTGCACACAGTCAAAATCCCACGAGAAAGCGGTGCGATGTGGGCATCGCCCCCTACAAATCACCACGAATTACGTGACATTTTGTAGGCGTCGATGCCCACATCGACCTGTGAATCAGGATTTTACTGTCCATGCAACAGCCCTCTGCAATGACAAATATCGTTCTGTTTTACGCCTCCGGCAGAATCGTGAAGAAATGCTGTGCCAGATGGAACATTTCCCCGGATGCCAGTTCTTTGTAGCCGGTCTTTTCTGCGGGCATATCCAGATTGGGTGCATCAATCATAGCGGTCATGGGTTCCGGACAGAAATAATGCTTCTCGCCCCGGTCGTTCCACAGGATCCAGAACTTGTATCCGTCAGAAACGGCATAGCCGATGCCCTTGCCGCTGGCAGTGTCGGTCATTTTAACGCCCCGGAACGGCTTCCCGTTCAATTCCAGCATACCGGCAGTGTACATATCATTGTCCACCACACGCTTTACAGGACAGGTGGTGCCGTTCTTGAATGCCATGTCGTAGTCGGACAGAGGCAGAATCTCGCCGGTAGGCAGGCAGCGTTCGTTCAGCGTCCACTTTTCCGTCACCGGTACCTGGATGCGGATATCTTCTTCTCTTGCGCCGTCCACAAAGGGTGCGGCGATGGTGGTGTGGGTAGCAACGGAAATGGGCAGCTTCTTCTGGGACTGGTTGATGACAGAAAACTTGTATTCCAGACCATATTCGCTGAGCACGAAGAAGAATTCTGCTGTGAAAGGCAGGGGGAAGTACTGGAAAAACGGGTCGTTTTCGTTGTAGACATAGGCAGTGCGCAGCCATGCGCCGTCCTCGTTTGCGGAATAGGCAACCACAGTGTGCTCCCGCTTATGTAAAAATCCGTGGATGTGGTTATGGAAAGGTGCTGCCTCGTTTACCGGAAGCTGGTATACGGCATCCGAAGTGCGCAGTACGCCGTCAGAGAACCGGTTCGGCAGATACAGTGTAGGCAGTCCCCATACTTCTGCGGATTTCCGGATATCCTCCGGGGTATTATTCTCATCCCAGCGGAAAAATTCCACGCCATTTGCGTCGTCGTGGAGGCGCAGCACATTGGAGCCGATGCCTGGTGCGATCAGAGCAGTATAACCGCCGGCGGAGAGCTGTACACATTCCATGCCCTTCCAGTCGATCAGAGTTGCAGTATTTTTCATAGATGGTTGATTCCTTTCTGTTTGGCACGAAATATGCCGTAATGATGCAATAACAATCTGATTATATCACATTATGCAAATTCTGTCTAGCCCGGATTTACGGATTTGGGCATATTGTACAAAAATGTGGGGAATCTCTTGCCAGTTCTGGCATGGTTTTGGAGGGGAATACTCAAAAACAATGGGCGGCAATTGCCGCCCACATTTCATGTTTGCTCGGTGATAGCTGTCAGAGATCTGCATTTTCTGCACATTGTTCCAAGGCATCTCTCTGGAATGTCACATCTGTAAAGACGTTGCTGTAGCTGTTATCATCAATGGTGAACAGCGAGTTTGCGTATCCAAGCAGTGTTTCATACGTTCCATTCGGCAGATAGTCTCCAGAGGATTCCAGGAAGAACAAATACTGTTCTCCTTCTTCCGGCAGTGCCACTCCTTCGGGCAAATCCAGAAGCCAGGTGTTTTCCAGTTCATCTTCTGACAGATTGCCATAAAAGTCTCGAATCTCAGCCGCACTGAAACGCTCTTTCATGGAGATATAACCGCCCAGTGTATATACGGAGATGATATCGCCCGGCGCATATTCTCCGGCGATACAGCTGGTAATGTACACATCCATCTGTGTCCACGCATTGTGTTCTACAGCCGTATAGTAAATATTGCAAATCTCTCCCTCTACGATCAAAGAGGCGTGTTCGGTCAGAGAGGACATAGAAGCATCAAATGCATATTCCATACTTCCCGTACCGTCTGAAAGATCCACTATATTTTTGCCAGATATATCAAAGCTTATGTCAGGTGTTACAGTGTAATCTGTACCATTGTTTGGTGTACTTTGCGCTGGCGCTGCCGTATCGCTGTTGGTTTTTGCACACCCCACAGATGCCGCCAGGCAGGATAATGCAAGGGTGCAGGCAAGGATTTTTTTCAACATGGTTCGTGCTCCTTTCTTAGTTGTAGAGATGATTTACAGTGATTGCGTCTGTGGTAGCGGGAACAGATGCGGTTCTGCCGTAAGCTGTTTGGCACATAATACTATGAGGTTGTGTGTTTCTGTGAGACAAACCAACGGCGTGACCAAATTCATGTGCAGCTACTTCAGCTACATCGGGAACAGTATATGATAAGTTGTCCATTAATGTGCCATTTAAATAAATAGCAGTCCAGCTGTAATTGCTTGTTAATTTACCATCAGTTGTGGGCGAAACCAATTGCGATGGCAGCGTTAAAGTTTTATAATGGTATGTCCTTCCTAAAACATTATTTCCTAAGTTGGATAAATGATAACGAAACACAGCTGTTTTTCCTTGATTTGCATATGTTTGAGATACAGAAATTGGGGTTGATGTGTCATTCCAATCACCGATTGATTTTGATACTGCTATTCCATATTTCGTTCCGTTGCTTGCGGAATACATGTCAGATTCTATTATGTAATATTTGTTACTAATTCCAGATGAAAGCTTGTAATCGCCTAATGTATGATATCCATGGGAGCAAACATAACCATCATCAATAGCTGAGACGCACAATGGTTTACAAATGGAAGATAAAGAGAGAGTACTTACAAGAGCAGTAATTGTGATGAATATTTTCTTACATTTTTTCATATTAACATCCTTTCAGATAATAAATAAATAGTATAGTTTTATTATACCCTATATTTTTCAAAATGTCAATACTGTTTTTCTATTTTTTCTATATTTTTATTGTTATCATATATATTGTAATGATAATAATAAAAATATAGAATTATCCCAGTCTTTATTTTATATAAAAACTGGGATTTTACATTGAAAGGATATTATGGTTAATAATTTTATTTCAATCTAAATTGATGCCAGACAGGAGAACGCTGACTTTTTGTTTATAATAGATCTTTGTAATTAACAAAACTTGAGTTCTTTGTATTCTTTTAAAACTGCGTAATATGCACCTCGCCGGCGTGGAGCGTTTCCACATTGCCGAAGGAATCCTGCACCACCAGACCACAGTCGTCGGCGATCTCCAGAACGGAAACCTTCTTGCGTGTGCCGTCGTCCATGACGAATTCCGCTGTTTTTCCCAAAAGACAGGAACGTCCCCGGTATTCCCCCAAAAACCGCCTTGTGGAAAGGTCACGCAGGGCATATTCCAGCTCGTACAGAATTGCCGCCAATAACTCCGCCCGACGGACGTGACAGCCCGGTACCGCCTCTTCCAGTGAAGTCACCTTGTCCCGCAGTTCCGCCGGCAGTGCACTCCGGGTATTGCGGATATTGATGCCGATCCCCACTATGGCGTGTTCCAGCTTTCCCGATTCCAGACTGATGTCTCCCTCGGTGAGGATACCGCAGCACTTTTTGCCATCCAGATACAGGTCGTTCACCCACTTGATCTGGATATGCGTACCATACAGGGCATCAATGGCACGGGCAGCCGCCACAGCAGCACATGCAGTCAGCAGCGGTGCATCCTGAAGTGCAATCGCCTGGGACAGCAGTACGGAGAAGTACAGCCCGGAGCCTGCCGGGGAACAAAATGTACGCCCCTGTCTGCCTTTTCCGGCTGTCTGACAATTGGCGGCAACGACAGTGCCGTGAGCAGCACCCTGACGGATGATCTTTTTGCAATAGATATTGGTGGAATCCAGTTCCGGGAATACCAGCAGCGGATGCCCCAGCACCCGGCTGTGGAGCAGCGGCTGGACAGTATCCTCAGTCAGGAGGTCTGCATCCTGGGTAATGCGGTAGCCGGTCTTTTTCTTGGATTCAATGGGAAAGCCCTCCTCCTGCAGCGTGCGGACAGCTTTCCATACGGCGTTCCGGCTGACACCCAGTTTTTTCGCCATGGCTTCGCCGGAGAGATACTGCCCCTCTGCCTCTGCCAGACATGCGGCAACGGATTCTTTCACGCTCATGTGATAACCTCCTTTTTTGAATTAGGAATGAGGAATTAGGAATGAGGAATGAATGTGTTCGCTGCGCTCACGATTTTAAATCCATCTCCGCAGGAGATACCTTCATTCCTAATCCTCATTATGAAACAGCCGGAATGCCGAACAAGCATTCTCCGTTCCGGCAGGTCTGTTCCAGAATGGTCTGGGTATCTGTACCACGCACCAGCGCAGCAGCTTCGGCGGTGTAGGGAATCATGGTGCTGTCGCAGCGTTTTCCCCGGAAAGGCACAGGCGCCATATAAGGGCAGTCAGTTTCCAGCAGCAGCTTGTCCTCCGGTACCACGGCAAGGGCTTTCAGGGCTTTTTTGGCGTTCTTGAAGGTCAGCACTCCGGTGAAGCCGATGTACATCCCCAATGCCAGCACCTGCCGGGCTGTCTCTGCACTGCCGGAAAAACAGTGCACTACCCCACGGGGACGGAATTCCGTCAGAATCCGGAGATAATCCTCGGTGCAGTCTCGTGCATGGATAATTACCGGCAGATCCAGCTGCTTCGCCAGATCCAGCTGTTCCCGGAGCAGTGTGATCTGTGCCTCCCGATCGTAGCCCTCGTAGTGGTAGTCCAGACCGATCTCACCGATGGCGACGACTTTCGGATGCTTTGCCATATCTGCCAGCTGCGCCAGATAATCCGCCGGCTCCTGCCCGGCAGTTTCCGGGTGAATCCCCACGGCGGCATAGAGATAGTCATACTGCTCCGTCAGCTCAATGCCCTGGGCACTGTCCCCGATGGTTGTTCCGGCGAGAACTGTGTGTACCACGCCCTGTTCCGGGAGACGGCGGAGCACTTCGTCCCGATCCTGGTCAAAGGCACTGTCTGTATAATGGCTGTGTGTATCAAAAATCTGGGTAAACATAGCGTCTATTCCCTCTTTCAACATAGTTGTAACTTGTTTCATAAAACTGTTCTGCCGTAGGGGCGAACTGTGTTCGCCCGCACTTCCACGTTATCGTTTTTGTAGGGACACGGCGTGCCGTGTCCTTATGGATTATCGTTCATTGTTCCATTGCAAACGTCCCACCGGGACGTTTGCAAAATTTCGGTTATTGCAGATGGGAAACAGGGGAAAGCGGTCTTGTCCGCTTTCCCCTCGAAAAGCTGTCGCTTTTCTCACCCCTTTTCTCCGCGGCGCAAAAGTATGCGCCAGGGTGTTTCGCCGCCTGCGGGCGGCGACCAGGGACGCTGTCCCTGGACTCTGCCAGGGCTTACGCAGCCCTGGACCTGCGCCAGCTGTGCTCAGCTGGACCAGCAGCCTAAGCAACCTTTTTGAAAACGGGTAGGATACATTTTTAGATGTTAGAAATACTACAGTTTCGTCCGCATAATCCAAAAAATATCATTAATATGCCATAAGCTTGATTTTCCACCATATTAACAATTCATACTTGCAATTCCGCACCCTGTGTGCTATACTAAAGAGTACGCCGAACGAATGCCGGCAGGTTTTCCGGTGTTCATATTATCTCTTCTGTTATCATACCATATTTTATGGAGAAATGCAAGGCAGAGTAGATGAGGAATGAGAAATTAGGAGTTAGGAATGGCGGTATCGCCTGCGGCGATGAATTCATTTTAACATTAAGTTTTTTTCAAATAATGTGAGCGGAGCGAACACTACCATTCCTCATTCCTAACTCCTCATTCCTAATTTGAATATACACAAGGAACGTGATATTTCATGGAACTGGAACAACAAAAACGTTATCGTGCGTGGGCGGAGATTGATCTGTCTGCGCTGGAACAGAATGTCCGTGCCGTGCAGAAGATTCTGCCGGAACAGACGCAATATATGGCGGTGGTCAAGGCGAATGCCTACGGCCACGGTGACGAGGCAGTCTGCAAAAAGCTGTGGGAACTGGGCGTGCGGTGGTTTGCCGTGTCCAATCTGGAAGAAGCCCTTGCGGTACGGCAGTACTGCCCCTATGGGGAGATCTTTATTCTGGGATATACGCCGCCGGAATTTGCCCCGAAATTGTCACGGAATAATATCATTCAGGGCGTGCTGTCCCTGGACTACGCAAAACAGCTCCAGCACTTTGCCCATCAGCCTGTGCGCTGCCATATCAAGCTGGACACGGGTATGGGACGGATCGGCTTCCGCAGTGCCTCCCCGGAGGCTTGTGCTGAGGAACTGCTTCCCCTGTTTTCCCTGGATAAGCTGTCAGTTGAGGGCATTTATACCCACTTTGCCGTGGCGGATTCCTTGGAACAGGCGGATGTTGCCTATACCCAGGGACAGGAGGAATTTATTATTGCAGTATACGACCAGCTTGCTGCAAAGGGGCATAAACTGAAGCATCTGCATTTCATGAACAGTGCCGCCTCGGTCATGCGTCCCAATCCCCGGGCGACTCTGGCACGGGTGGGCATTATTATGTACGGTCTGGAACCCAACTATCCCGTGCATGTGCCTATGGAACTGCACCCGGTCATGTCCCTGCGCAGTGTGGTCTCCCACGTGAAAACTGTGGATGCCGGCGCATGTATCAGCTATGGCAGAACCTATACCGCTGACTGTCCACGCACCATTGCCACAGTGACCATCGGTTACGCCGACGGCTATGCACGGCTTTTGTCGGGCAAGGCAAGCGCCCTGGTACACGGCAGGGCATGTCCCATTGTGGGCAGAGTCTGCATGGATCAGCTGATGCTGGATGTAACGGATGTTCCCGATACAGTAAAACCCGGCGATGTGGTCACGATGTTCGGCAAGGACGGAGATATGACCATTACCGCCGATGAACTGGCGGCAATGTACGGTACCATCGGCTATGAGATTGTCTGCGGCATTTCCAAGCGTGTGCCGAGAGACGTCTTAGATAAATGAGGAATTAGGAGTTAGGAATGAGGAATGAAGGTGTTCGCTGCGCTCACATATTTCAAAATAATTCTGAAGAATTTCTCTCGAATCATACATTCCTAACGCCTCACTCCTGATTCTTAATTGAAGGATTCAAGGAATGATGAGAATTGAATATGGTCTCGGAAAATATTGTTTTACAGAAAAGCAAGAGGTTTGCAATACGAATCATCCGGTTAACACGATTCTTGCAGGAAGAAAAGCGTGAATTTGTTATCTCCAAACAAATTGTCCGCAGCGGTACGAGTATTGGTGCCAATATTACAGAAGCAGAGTATGGATTTAGCAAGAAAGATTTTCTTTCAAAAATGTATATTGCACTGAAAGAGTGCGCAGAAACATTATATTGGTTAGAATTGCTGTACATGAGTGAATATATCACAAAGAATCAGTATATTTCTATGAATCAGGATTGTGAGGAGTTGAGGAAAATCTTATCCTCTATTACCAAAACAACAAGAAACGATTTGGAATGAGAATGAGGAATAAGGTTAGCAATGTGAATTATAAATCCGTGAGCGAAGCGAACACCATCATTCCTAACTCCTCATTCCTAATTCCTAATTTCAAAAACTCCAAAAGATTTTTGATGAAAATTTCGTGATTTCTGTTGAAATCGGGCGAAAAATGTTATATAATGAAAGAACACGAAAAATAGGCAGTGAGAAACGGGCGCAGCGTGCGCCGCAGGAAAGGAGCATCCATCTGTGAGTGAGATCCATGAAACACCATATGCACTGGGAATCGACGTTGGTTCCACCACCGTCAAGACAGTTCTTCTGACCGAGGATGGTCAGGTGCTGTCCTCCAGCTATGAACGGCATTTTTCCAAGGTGCGTGAAACCGTCTGCCAAAAGCTGGCTGCGCTGGCGCAGGAATATCCGGAGACACAGCTTCGTGTCAGCATTACCGGCTCGGCTGGTCTGGGACTGGCACAGGCAGCAAAGCTGCCCTTTGTGCAGGAAGTACACGCCGCTTTTCTGGCGGTAAAGCAACGCTATCCGGAAGCTGACGTGGTCATTGAGCTGGGCGGCGAGGATGCCAAGATCATCTTCCTCACCGGCGGTGTGGAACAGCGTATGAACGGCTCCTGCGCCGGCGGTACGGGGGCATTTATTGACCAGATGGCAACGCTTCTGGATGTCAGTGTCGATCAGCTGGACAAAATGGCACTTTCTGCGGAGAAAGTCTATCCCATCGCTTCACGATGCGGCGTGTTCGCAAAGTCCGATATCCAGCCGCTGCTCAATCAGGGCGCACGTCGTGAGGATATTGCTGCCAGCATCTTCCAGGCGGTGGTTGACCAGACGGTTTCCGGTCTGGCACAGGGCAGACGGATTCAGGGCAATGTCCTGTTTCTGGGCGGTCCCCTGTCGTTTTTGCAGGGACTGCGCAATGCATTCACCAAGACTCTGGGACTGGACGAGGCACATGCTCACTTCCCGGAGGACGGCAGAACCTTTGTGGCATACGGCAGCGCCCTGTCTGCATCGGCTCTGACGGAAACCTATACCTTGGAACAGCTGGGCGAACTGCTCCGCACGGCGGAGACTCAGACCGCATTGGTGGCAGATAAGCCCCTGTTCAGCTATCCTGAGGAATACCAGCGCTTTCAGGAACGTCACGCTGCCCACGATGTGGCACGGGGCGATTACCGTACCTATAAAGGCAAAGCATATCTGGGTATTGATGCCGGCTCCACTACGACGAAAATGGTGCTTCTGTCGGAAAATCACGAGCTGCTCTATGATTTCTATGCGTCCAATAAGGGTCAGCCTCTGGACTGCGTGAAACGAGAACTGACAGAGCTGTATGAGGGATTGAGTCCCGACTGTACCATCTGCGGCAGTGCGGTTACTGGCTATGGCGAGGATCTCATCCGTGCCGGACTGGGCATTGATTTCGGCATTGTGGAAACTGTGGCGCACTTCAAGGCGGCTTCTTTCTTCTGCCCGGATGTGGATTTCATCATCGACACCGGCGGACAGGATATC
>JBJFHO010000181.1:0-9496 GCA_051893675.1 Ruminococcus sp.
TCTGCAATTGAGATCGAGGTCACATTTGGTAATTTTGCAAAAGCAAATTCTCCGATATGTGTAATGCCATCTTCAACAACTATCTCGGTGATTTGATCACGTACTTTGTTCCATGGCGTTGTCATTGGATCGTCGTATACATCCTCCGTGTCGTCTCCGAAATCGCCAAAATATCTCATCTCACCTGTTCCGAAAATCGTCAATACACCATCTGAATCCAAGTTCCATTTTATATCACCATTGCAGATACCATGTGAAAAATCAACATTAGAAAAAGGAAGGTTATTTTCTATTGCATATGTCTCAGCAGTCGAATCATCATACCCATATAGTAACCCTGTATAACCGATAAAATCAGTTCCCAGGCTACAAGATGGATTTTGAATCATTACGCTATAACATTCAAAAAATGCGTCTGCTTCTATTTCTTCCACAGAAACAGGTACATTAATAATGTCTTTAATGCGGCTATAAGCAAATGCAAATGAACCTATTCTTGTCACTGTATCCGGAATTGAAACCGATTCAACATTGTTCATTTCATAAAATGCATAGTTACCGATTTCTGTAATTCCATCCTCAACAATAACATATCTGATATTATTTTCGTACTTGAGCCACGGTGCCTCACTGATGCTTGAATAGTTTGGAATTGCACCTTCTCCGGAAATTATCAATGCTGCTGTATCTGAACTATACGTCCATTGCAATTGATTATCCGTACCAAAGCTCCCAATAACCTCCCAGCCCATTGTGGTATAGCTCCGATTATAATTCATTGCATACTCTAATGCCGTTGAATTTGCATATCCATTAATATCAGCTTGCTCCGGAATCGTTAATTCACTGTCTATGATATCACAGTTTATATTTTCAAAAAAAATGGATTTCAATGCGTCACAGCCACAAAACGCCGCATATCCCACATACTCAACATAGATCGAAAGAAATATAGATTCTAACGAACTACAATTTATAAAGGCACAGCTCTCAATTGTTATAATACTGTCCGGCAGCGTCACCGATGTAAGCAGCGTGCAATCCTCAAAAGCATTGTCATCAATTCTAGTCACCGGCAAACCATCAATTTCTTCCGGAATTTCCACACTGGTGGCAGAAGTATCGCAATCTGTAATATAAACACAACTATCATACGCTGTATAAGTCAGATCACCATATGTCCCCGTTGTCTCTGCCGAAGCCACCATTTTCCCTTCCGGCATGACAGTATTCAGCTGCGGCAATCCCGCTGCACTGATCAGCCCTGCAAGCATGACTGCGCAAACACGTTTCCATGTTTTCACGACACAAAACCTCCTCTTGATTTCCTGGAAATAATCCAACCAAATATTACATAATCCTTTTTTCAAATATGGATAATTTATTATAGCATAAAAAAAAAAAAAAAAAGCAATGCATTTTCATAAAATTTTTATGAACGTAAAATTGAATATCAATCGTGGGAAAGCGACAAAAAAGCGGGTGAAATTCCAGAAAAATCCGGATTTCGCCCGCTTTATAGCTAATAAATATGACATACCGCAAATTATGCAGATATTCTTTTATTTACTTCAAACTTTGAAGTATCTCGCCAAACCGTGTATACAATTCCTGTGCCTGCTCTGCCGCACTGACCTTTCCGAACAGCAGTGCGTTGCATCCCTCCTGGAACAGATCCAGGAAATCGGTATTTTCCGCATAGGGACTGATCTGGGTAATTACCTGGCTGTATTCTTCCATTTTCTGAGACGCCTCATACTGGATTCCCGTCAGCAGGTTTTCTTTTTCCAGACATTCTCTTGCAGACTGACTGAGGGGGATGCCCTTTTCAATGCCCTGCAACACTGCCATTTCCGAACTGTTCAGCAGATAATCCAGCAGCAGCGCTGATTCTTCGGGATGCTCTGTGTTTTTGCTGATGGCATACATCGTTGCCGGCTTTCCATACCAGCCCTCACCGCTTTCCTCTGCCGTCATAGCGGTATAATCTGCAACTACCACCTCATAACCATTTTCAATAGCACCGTTACAATATGCCATTGCATCACTTACCCAGGCAACTGTGCCGGCGTATGTGCCATTTTCCAGATTCAGCCGTTCGAAGTATTCCACCTGGGGAATGACCTTTTTCTCCACCAGTTCGCAATAACATTCCAGCATCACCTGAATGTCCTCCGGCGCAAAGCCCAGTTCCCCATCCTCGGTCAGAAAATGCTTTCCGGTAACCTGCTCCGCATATGCCATAATGTACAGCCATGCCGCTTTGGAGGCGATCCCAAGAGGATATACCTCGCCGTTCATAACCTCTGCCGCCTCGAACAGATCGTCCCAGGTCTGAGGCACATCCAGTCCGTATTCCGCATAAATGGTCTTGTTGATATACACCGTCTCCGTGTTGAGGGCAATGGGGATGGCATTCAATTTCCCATCCTGCCTGCCATATTCCAGCATATCATCGGTGAAATTGGAAAGATCCACAATATCTGACAGGGTGTTCAGATCATAGTATCCATCTCCATCGGGAGAATATTTCTCCAGCCAGGCGAAGTTGATCTGCATGACATCCGCTTCTGTGTCGGAGATCATCCGCACATTGCTCCGTGCCTCATAGCCCGACCACTCGGAATAGCTGCAATGCACCTTGATATCCGGGTGAAGCTGTTCGAACTGTTCCACTGCAGCAATGGTGTATTCGTTCCGCACATCATTGCCCCACCAGGAAAAGGAGATCTCCACCTGTTCATGCTGGTCTTTCACCACCGGCTCCTGACTGCATCCTGTCAGCAGGAGAAGTCCTGCACAGCCAAGAGAAAGTATCTGCCTGCATCTCATGTGCCTGCCTCCTCCCCATCGTGGGATACTTCGTAAATGGTATAGGTATCCTTTCCCTTTTTCTTCGAAACATACAGCGCACGGTCAGCCCGTTTGTACAGCTTTGCGAAGCTGTCCCCGTGTATGGGGAACAGCGAAACACCAATGCTGGCAGAAATCTTATAGGTTCCGTCATCTCCGGTGTAATTGTTATGAAACGCCTCGCAGAGTTTCTCACATTTGCTGCATACCAGCTGGAGATAATCCTGCTCCAGCCCTTCTGTATTCAAAAGGACGCAGAATTCATCGCCGCCGATTCGTCCCAGATAATCCTCCGGCTGAAACACTGTCCGCAGAATATTTCCAATCTCCGCCAGAACCTGGTCGCCATAAGCATGTCCCAGTGTATCATTGACGCCCTTGAAATTATCCACATCCAACAGGATCAGCGCATGATTCTCCACTGGCAGTGCCTGATGCAGTGCATTCTCCGTATATTCCTCAAAGGAACGCTTGTTGAGAATTCCCGTCAGCTGGTCGATATGCGCCTTAGTATTCAGATTGGTAACAATGGTGCTCACAGGGTCTGTCAGCTTAATGGACAGTATGGTACCCATGAGGATCGCCAGCAATGCCGCAGCAATGGCAGCCACATAGATATACAGCCGCATTTCGTTTTTCTCGTTGAGAATGATCTGGGTAGGGATGGAACAGATCACATACCAGCTGTCACCGCAGCTGTTGACTGTCACCAGATATTCGTCATCCATCACTGTAGAAGAATTCCGGTTTTCCACCCGCTCATGGATGGCATCCGGCAATGCCATACCCGTTTCATCTTCTCTGGAGGAATAGATGATCTTATGGTTCTGCTCCGTCAGGCGGATGTCCATATCCTTCAGCGTCTCGGGATTGTCAAAGACATTTTCCAGCTCCGACGCATAAAAGGAGATCACAAGCAGCGCATTTTCGTGGACACGTTTCACATAGTAAATACGCTTGAAGTTATCGTGATACCCCGTGAACCAGCCGTCCTTGGTACGCTGGCGGGTAATTTTCTCCTCCAGATCTGCATAAAGCTGATCACCAAACAGATCGACAGTACCGTTGGAGATCTTCCCCACCGTATGATTATTGCGATAGACAATGCCATAATCCACGAAGTTTTCCATAATACAGAGACTGTACAGCTCATCTGAAATGATCTTCTCCGTATTCAATGCCTCGTATTCATCAAGTCCTTCCGCAGTAGCATCATAGGTATATGCCTCCTCTGACGCAAAAACCAGCGTGCCGATGGTCTCCATCCGGGAAAGATAGCTGTCCATATTCAGTTTCATCTGTACATTTAAAGAGGACGCCATGGTACTGACCTTATTTTTCAGTACCTCATCTGTTTTCTGTACTGCCAGCAGTGAAACAAACAGGATCGCTGCCACAACAATTGCTGCATATCCCAGAATCATGGATATTTTCAGCCGTTTCAGGTTTTCCGCATGACGTTCATTTTTATCGCCTTTACCTGCCATGAATTACCTCCTTCTTTTTCGCCGTTTCGCCTCAATCTTCTTCAAATAATCTTGCCGGCTTGGAATAGAGATATCCCTGGGAATAGCGAATATGGTTCCGTTCAATATGCTTCTGGATCTCCTCATTTTCCACGAATTCCGCAACAATAGCCTTCTGATGCCTATGCGCCCAGCCAGCGATCATTTCCAGGAATTCCAGAGCATAGCTATCTGAACAGATATTCCGGATGATATCGCCGTCAATCTTGATATAATCCGACTGCACCTGGAAGAGATGTACAATATTGGAGAAACCGCTTCCGAAGTCATCAATGGCGATCTGTCCCCCTGCCTGGTGCACCTTTTCGGCAAACTCAGAAATGACCTGATAGTCCTCGATTTCCTCTGTCTCTGTCAGCTCAAATATATAATTTTCCGGGTGGGGTGCAGAGCGCAGATATTTCAGGACAGAGTGGACGATCTTATAATTGTACACATCGCTGATATTCATGTTAATGGTGACATGTTCCGTTTTGTTCCGGAAAATATGCATCACCTTGTGGATCATCATATAGGAAATGTCCGGATAATAGCCATATTCCCGGGCAATATCCATGAACTGATAGGGTGAGTAGATATTCCCGTCTGCATCCTCCAGACGCATCAGGGACTCATACATATTGATCTCCCCAGCCTCATTGTCCCGTATTCCCTGGAAAAAGGGAATCACCCGGTTATTGGTAATGGCATCGTTCAGGATCATGATCATTTTCATTTTCTGGACATTGAGCTGTTCCAGTCCCAGATCTGGGGTATAGGTCATGAAGCAGTTTTTCCGGCTGCGCATCCGTGCCAGCGTCAGCTCCGCCTTTTTGATGGGATTCTCCTCATGGAGCACCAGAGAGAACTCGCATACCGGCACATATGTATGGAACTTAAACTCCGCCAGAAACGCCTGCAATGCGGACATCTGCTCGGAGAATGCCGTTTCCTCCACTTCCGGGGACGCCGTGAGAATCAGGGAAGTTTCCTTGTAGACATAGCACTCATACTGATCGCTGTTCAGGAAGTCCATGATCGCTTTGTGATAGCGATTGAAATACATAAGGAATTTGGAGGCGCTGAGAAATGCCTTCAGCAAGCCCTCATTCCGGATCGTGATCATACAGATCTTGTCAAATTTCTGGAGGTTATAATCAAACTGGAATTTTGTAATATTCCCCAGTCCCGTCTCATGATCCAAGAACAGCCGGTTCTTGATCTCCATCTGCTGTTTGGAAACATCTGCATTTTCCTCATCAGCATTCCGGAGCAGATAATCAATGATGGTCTCCTGATTATTCACCAGGTCACCGGCATGATCTTTCAGCGCCGCCATATCCAGCCGGATCCGGCTGTTGCTCTCTGAAAGTGCCGCAATGGCAAAGGAATAGTTACAAAAGCAGTTGACACTTCCGTGATTGCCGATTTCCCCTGCCACCAATGCGCCGCAGAGATTGGTCTTGCGGAACGGCAGAAGCTCCCACTTGGCACAGTTGCGGAACATATCCTGACGGGACACGCAGCTATAGCCGAACAGTACTTCCGAGGGATACTGATGGATTCGCTCACAGACTGCCTCGCAGGTCTCAATGGTCTTTTGCACACTGGAATAGGAAATGCGTATTTTTTCTCCTGCTCTTGCTTCGCTGAGGGCATAGAGCACTGGATCCGGTTCATCCTGGAAAACCCGGTCATGTTCATCCTGTGCGGAATAGAAAACACCCCATGGGAAATTGCCCCTTGCCGTTTTTACCAGGGGGAACACAATGGGAATATCCGTTCCGTTGCCGCCGGCATTCAGATCTACCCCCAGCATTCTCTGATACCATTCCACAGCGTCTTCCCCGTCAATGGTGCGGATGATAGTACCGTCTGCCTCTGTAATAGTATGCTCGCTGCCCACCGGCTCTGTCACATAGATGATATCGCCGTATACAGAAAGCTTTTCCGCATTGACAACGGCATACGCCATTGCCTGATTGGAGACGCTTGTCTCATTGAAAACAAAGCTTTTCAGCTCTTTCATGTCATAAACACGAATCTCCGGCGTATTGGCAACACCGCCGATCATTTGCAGCTGGGGCGCTGTTTCATTCATACGGTCAACGAACTCATCAATTTTCAGGAATCGCCCTGTACTGAACACCAGCATGAACTGTGAGCTGCCCGATATCATCCCCTCTGACACCAGATCTGCCAGTGTGGTACCGCTCATTTCCTCGGTCAGTACCGTCAGCCGTGTCTGCACCGATGCATGGTCAAAGGCAGTGATTGAGATCATGCAGCAGTCAGTCATGATTTCTCCGCCGTAAATAATGCCGGAAGTACTGCTGCCGATGATTTTGGCATGGGGAAGCAATTCACGGATACGCTGCACAAAAGGCTGAATGGTCAGCGGCGTATGAATACATGTGTGAATGCGCACCAAATATTCCTGCTCCGGGGAAAGTGTCCCCAGTTCGATCAGATCTGTCAATTGCTTGTCTGATTGATAAATAAATGCAATATTTTTCATAATACAACACCTGTCCCAGACCCATTCGCCCTATTGCAGTCACTAAGATTTGATTTTCAGGGCATTTTATAGGTCTTTTGATCCTTCTTGGATTATTATATCACATTTTATACGATTTGTCTAGTATTTTTTTATAAGTTGATTCTAATTTGATTAAAAAGACGAAATTCCGAAAAAAACTGCCGCAAGGACAGTGAGAATCCAGTCGCTTGCGGCAGTTTTTCAGGTGTATATGATATAATGGAAAACTGAAAAATCAGGAGAACATCGGCGTAGAGAGATATCTTTCACCAGTATCCGGCAACAGAGCCACAATGGTCTTACCCTTGTTTTCCGGACGCTTTGCCAGTTCCATAGCTGCCCAGACAGCTGCACCGGAAGAAATCCCCACCAGTACGCCCTCAGTTCTGGCAATTTTTCTGCCAGTCTCAAAGGCATCCTCATTCTCTACGGCAATTACCTCGTCATACACATTGGTATCCAGCGTTTCCGGAACGAAGCCTGCACCGATACCCTGAATCTTATGAGGACCGGATACGCCCTCAGACAGCACCGGCGAACCCTTCGGTTCCACAGCCACAACCTTAACATTGGGATTCTGGGATTTCAGATACTTGCCCACGCCTGTGACCGTACCGCCTGTGCCTACGCCGGCAACGAAAATATCCACTGTACCCTCTGTATCTTCCCAGATCTCCACGCCAGTTGTCTTTTCATGTACTGCCGGATTCGCCGGGTTGGTGAACTGAGAGGGAATAAAGCTGTTGGGGATCTCCTCCGCCAGTTCCTTTGCCTTTGCAATGGCACCGCTCATACCCTTTGCGCCCTCTGTCAGCACCAGCTCTGCACCGTATGCCTTCATCAGATTGCGGCGCTCCACGCTCATAGTCTCCGGCATTGCAATGATGAGCCGATAGCCTCTTGCCGCTGCAATTGCCGCCAGACCAATACCCGTGTTACCACTGGTAGGCTCAATGATCACGCTGCCGGGCTTCAGCAGTCCCTTTGCCTCTGCATCATCGATCATACCCTTTGCGATTCTGTCCTTGACGCTTCCTGCCGGGTTGAAATACTCCAGCTTTCCATAGATTTTCGCAGGAATGGATTCTGCGGCTTCCAGATTTGCCAGTTCCAGCAGCGGTGTACCGCCGATCAGATCTGTGATTTTCTGATATACTTTCATAATGCAATACTCCTTTTCCGGTAATCGCTTACATCACCTATATGTTTGATATGAATTATAACACAGTTCAACGTATCTGTCAATAGGCAGGCACAGATTTTTCTGTTTTTATCCCTTTTGCACAATCCAGACAAGGTGAATCCATAAATATTGCACAAATATAAAATGTATTCTCCGCTCTCTGTTGTATTATCAGATCATCCGGTGAACCTTCTGTATCTGGTTGCAATTTCCGACAGAATGTGATAAAATAAGACATGACATTTCACGATGACGAAAGGACTGGATTATTTGAACGCATCATTCAGAAAGGGGATGCTCCACGGCATCCCCATTGCACTGGGCTATCTCTCCGTCTCCTTCGGCTTTGGCATTCTCGCCGTCCGGTCGGGACTTTCTGTATGGGCAGCTGTTGCCATTTCCATGACCAATCTGACCTCTGCCGGACAAGCCGCCGGAGTAGGTATCATTGCCGCCGGCGGTTCCTATCTGGAAATGGCACTGACTCAGCTTGTCATCAATATCCGCTATGCCCTCATGGGGCTTTCTCTTTCCCAGAAGCTGGACAGTAAATTCCATCTTCCCCAGCGGCTCCTGACTGCATTCGGCATTACAGATGAGATCTTTGCCGTTGCATCTGCCCAGCCGGAAAAGCTCACGCCGTCCTATCTCTATGGCATGATACTTGTTGCCTTTGCCGGATGGACATCCGGGACACTGCTGGGTGCCGCAGCCGGACAGATACTGCCCAAAGCCATTACCGATGCCATGGGCATTGTCCTCTACGGCATGTTTCTGGCGATTATCATACCGCCGGCGAAAAAAAGCCGCAGTGTTCTGGCAGTGGTATGCATTGCCGCACTGTGCAGCATTCTGTTCCGGTATCTTTTCACTGCCGTATCCAGCGGATTTGCTGTAATTCTCTGTGCAGTGATCGCTGCTGCTGTTGGTGCACTGCTGTTCCCGGTACCGGATGAGGAGGCACAGTCATGAGCATTGTCATATATATTGCCGTCATGGCAGGCGTCACTTATCTGATACGCATGATTCCCATGACTGTTTTCCGCAAAAAAATCCGTTCCCGGTTTTTCCGGAGATTTCTCTATTATATTCCCTATGCGGTACTCAGTGCCATGACCATTCCCGCCATTTTCTACTCCACGGGAAATATGATCACTGCGGCAGTAGGAACAGCAGTTGCTGTGATTCTTGCCTATTGGAATTTGCCCCTGATCGTAGTTGCCCTTGCCGCATCCGCAGCTGCTTTGCTCACAGGATTTTTTCTGTAATGCCAAACCTAAAGTGTAAAACTGTTTCTTACCCATTAAAAAAAGGTGGCTCAGACCGCTGGTCCAGCTGAGCACAGCTGGCTCGCCATCCTTGGGCGAGTCTGCCGATGCCATTTCCGCTGGGCATCGGGCTGGCGCAGGTCCAGGG
>JBJFHO010000182.1:0-9467 GCA_051893675.1 Ruminococcus sp.
ACGTCCCGGTGGGACGTTTTCAACGGAATAAATTTTTAGATGTGACAAGATACTACAGTGGAAACGGCGGGAGCAAGCCCCCGCCCTACGTATGCTTCTGATTTTCAATCTAAAAAGTAAATTTAGTCTAAACAGAGCAAGAATGATATCCCCCCTACAGAAACTTTATACATAATTGCAAAAACGCATCTGAACCAAAAATTCAGATGCGCTTTCTTTTTTACGACTTGTCCGCATATACTGTATCTGCAAGCTGCTGCTGTGCCGCTGCAAAATCCACCTGCAATACCGATTCGCCGCCGATATCCGCAGGACTGAAAGTACCGTCTGCGGGAATCCGCTGCTGCGCCATATCATAGCTGATCAGCTTGAAAGGCGTTGTCACAGCATATCCATACAATGCACCCACAGAGAGATTGGTGGTCATTTTCGGCAGTGCTGACATGCAGATGGATGCCAACCGCAGGGGGTTCTTTTTCGCCTTTTCCATGACCTGCTGCATCACCGTCCGCTGCCTCTCGGTACGCTCAAAGTCCGCATTGCCCACATAGCGGATACGGCTATAGGACAGCGCCTGTTTGCCGTCCAGCGTCAATGTACCGCCGCTGTCCAGCAGATCATCCTCCCGTTCGTCACCCATGATCTCGTTGACCTCGCTGATGAGGATCTCATTGATCGCCTGGGCTTCTTCATCGGAAATCGTCAGCTCCACGCCGCCCACAGCGTCAATCATTTCCGCACAGGCGGCAAAGGTGATCATGACGTAATCGTCAATGTGTACATCATAGTTGGATTCCAGTGTATCCATGAGCAGCTCCGGCCCGCCGTAGGAATATGCCGCATTCAGCTTTCCGCTGCCGTTTCCCGGAATTTCCACATAGGCATCACGCATAAAAGATGTCATGTAGATTTCCTTGGTTCTGGAATTCATGGAGACCAGGATCATGGAGTCCGATCGTCCCCGTTCCTGTTCCGGATCTCTTGTATCCGTGCCGATGACCAGCACATTTTTCACATAAGAGGCATCCAGACTGCCGTTTGTGACGCTGCGATCTCCGGCGGAGACACGGTTCATCCCCAGAATGCCCACCATGGCAATTGCCGAATAAATCAGAAACAGTGCCACGATCAGGGTGAGCACCAGCTTCACAATACGTCCCAGCAGCGATGTTTTCTGCCTGCGGCGAGGTACGCTTCTCTGCCGGGATACTGGCTCCGGTGCACTTTGCCGGGGCTGTCTCGGCGGCGGACTCTGTCTCGGAGGAGCAGACCGTCCGCATGGCTGGCTCTGTCTCTGGGGCTGGCGATAGCCGGACGGTACAGACTGTCTCTGCTGCGGCGGACGCTGTCCGGAGGCAGACCGGCTCTGCTGCGGCGGTCTTTGTCCCGATGCCGGCTGGCGGTACTGGGAATTTCCAGGGGCACTGCCGGAGCGTGAATAATTCCCCTGCGCCGGACGACTCTGCTGTCCATAGCCGCCGGGGGCACTCTGCCGGGGACGTTGTCCCTGGGGATAACCGCCCTGTCCATAGCCGCTTTGCCCGTAGCCGTTCTGGGAATAGCCGTTTTGCGGATAACCATTCTGGGGATAGCCATTCTGAGGGTATCCGTTCTGGGGATAACCGTTCTGTGGGTAGCCATTCTGTCCTGCCTGCCGCCGTACCTGTCCGGCGTTCAGCTGCTGTGTATCATACTGATCCGTGGGCTTTCCGGATTCTGCCGCACGGAAAAACATGGTTTCTTCTCCGTCAGTGTTGTCCCCGTTTTTATGATATTTGTCCATATTCAGACTCCTTTCCGTGGGTCAGTTTTTTCTCAGACAAATTCGGAAAATGTTTCGTTGCAAACGTTCCACTGGAACGTTTGCAAGATTTTACTTAACAAGAAGGTTTACAAGGAGGGGCGGTCTTGTTCGCCCCTCCTCGAAAAAGCTGTCGCTTTTTCTCACCACCCTCTCCGCGCGCCGGAGTACGGCGCAGGGTGTTTCGCCGTCTGCGGACGGCGACCAGGGACGCTGTCCCTGGACTCTGCCAGGGCTTGCGCAGCCCTGGACCTGCGCCAGCTGTGCTCAGCTGGACCAGCATGATGTGCGCCCTTTTTTTGAAGATTAGAGTTGATTTTCTGCCTTTGCCTTTTTTATTTCATCGAATCCGCACCGCAAGCGCCGTGATTGCCGTAAGAATCAGGTGATATACAAAGAAAAACTGTGCTGTCATCTCCCCATAGGCTCCGGTAACAATATGTATCATCGCCAGAGACAACCCCAGAAGTGCCGATACAATCTGCAAAATCACGCCGATCACTGCCGCACGTCTCACCCGGCGTGCACCCAGCAGCAGTCTTGCCGCACCAAAGCCCTTGCCGCCCACGGTCATCGAAGCACTGACGCAACCCATATCGGCTGTCTCCCGCTGAAAGAGATTGTGCATGGACGTGGGAATGATCTTCATGAGATGCTCCGGAAAATCGAACAGCGATGCCAGACGGCGCAGGGATACGGAGCTGTCCACACTGCGTATCACCAGAGCAATGCGTTCCTGCCGCAGTGCCTGCATCTGCCGGCGTACCATGGGATCCGCAGTAATACGAATGGAAAACATGGCGGAAAGTACACCGCTGACAGAGAGATACAGCACATCACCATTGCCCTCTGCAAGCTCTGTTTCCCTTGTTTTGGTAGGGAGTCCCTCAATATTGTGATTTGCCATCATTTCTCTGCCGCCGAAGAGTACCCGGCGATTGGCAATCCAGCCGCACAGCCCCAGTCCGTCCTCGCAGACAAATTCTTCCACTTCACGCAGTGCCTCATGATCCGGTATCATTTCTGAAAATGCACTTTTCAACATACTTTCTGCATGATGCACCAGACTGGCAGCATCCAGCAATACCTCATCCATTTTGGCACCGGAGAACACCTTCATCCCCTGAATCTGCACGGAACCCTTGGGAAACAGATCGGTTGCCTCCACCAGCAATGCGTTGGTATCAAAGAAATCATCTACACTCTGATACCCCAGCATGGCACTGTCAGAAGCTGCTGCCTTTTTGGATTCCCGTTCCAACGGGAGATTGACCACCAATGCACTGGCAACACAGCAGCCGGCTGTCATAAGCATGGTCAGTACCGACAGCAGAAAGCTCAGCCAAAGCATATTGAATGACGTTCCCATGCGGATCAGCGTCATACCCACTGCCACCACCAGTGCAATGCCGGCGCAGACCGGTGTCATGGGACGGCACAGGGCATCTGCCATGTCTGTGGAATACGTATAGCGCAGGATATCGCAAAGGGAATCCGCCTTGCGTACCGCCGTCACAATGGGGAAATCATTCAGCACGCCCCGTGTCAATAGCTCCGCCGTTTCCTCCTGGGAAACATAGGAGAGCACACGCTTCTGTCCGGTACGAGAGATCACATTGCAGTTGCGCAGTGCACGCCGCACTACTAGAAGCCGTCCGATGGCATTGCAGAACAGTGCCAGCAATGCGCAGGGTACATAGAGATGCACTGTCTCCTCTGCCAGTACCGACGGGGAAATCACTGCGCAGACAGCTCCTGCCATTGCCGGCAGAAGCGGCAGTACTGCCATGCTGTCGCTGTCCGCATGAAAACGCAGAAAATTCCACAGTCCGTTTTTGACTGTGGGAAAAGCCACGCCCAGACCAATGACTGCCAGAAGCAGCTGCACAATGGCATAGCCACGTGGTGTCAGCAGCCGGGTCAGTGCACCGCCGCCTACGGTCTCGCTCAGCGCCATAATACCACCCAGAAGTGTCAGGAGCAGCAGGGCAAGAAAGCGGAAAAATACCACATTCCGCAGACTGTCCAGTTCCTTCCGTATGGATTCCAGATCATCCGGCTTCTGCCCCTGGGCATCCTCACCGAAAGAGTGACTGCGCACACGCTGGCGAATGGCACGGAACTTTCCCGTTTCCTGGTTTTCCTGATAATAATATCCCTGATCCTCTTCCCATCGCCGCCGGGAAGAGGGTGTCTGTTCACCTGTGCTGAATCCGCTGACACGCTGAAACTCACCGGTCACAGATTCCTTGACATAAGATGCATCTGTCGTTCTGCGCCGCTTCTTCCGGCTTTTTTCCTTGGCACGGGTGGAATCCTGCATCTGCCGGACGCTGGGACGATGCTTTTCCCCGTCAAAGGGTGTCTCTTCCTCCGGCTCCAGAAGCTTCACAGCGCCGTCATAGGCTTCATCGCTGCTCTCCGGATAGGCGGCATTATAATTTTTCTCCCCGGCAGCATTGACAAAAGATATATTTTCCCGGCGCAGCTGCTGTGTAGGAAAGCGTTCCCGGAGCACCGGCGCTGCCGATTCGTACCGTGCCGCCTGGGCTGCCTTGTTTGCCTTGATATGGGAAATGGTGGACTTGATATCCACCAGCTCCTCCTGTCCCTCCTGAGGTTCTTCCGGAATCACCGCACGATAGCCGGCATTTGCCTGATGCAGCGGACGGCTTGAAGTCGCCGCTTCCACCAGCTTTTCTGTCTCCAGCGTACCACGGGAAAGGGGCTGTTCCTCTGTCCGACGGATGCCGGAGCGTTTTCCATCGGCGCTGTATTCGCTGAGGATCTCTTCCAATGTAAATTTATGATCTGCCATAGTTTCTCCTGTTGAGCATCCATCCAAAAAATAGGGAATCTGCTCTTATGTACCCGGCGCCATCCGCTGGCGCACTGCTTCATACAAAAAGATACCTGCCGCCACAGAGGCATTCAGGGAGTTGACCTTTCCACGCATCGGCAAACTCAGCATCCCATCGCATGTCTCACTGACCAGCCGGCTCATACCAAAGCCCTCCGAACCGATGACAAAGGCTGTACCGCCGGTGAAATCGGTATCTGTATAGGACGTGCCGGCGGCGTCTGTCCCATAGATCCAGACGCCGTGTTCCTTGAGTGTCTCCATTGCCGCCACCAGATTGGGAACACGTGCCACCGGAAGCCAGCTTGCTGCTCCGGCAGAGGTCTTTCCCACGGTCAGAGTCAGGGATGCGCTGCGGCGTTTGGGAATAATCACGCCGTGTGCCCCTGCCGCCTCTGCAGTACGGATAATTGCCCCCAGATTGTGGGGATCCTGGATGCCGTCGCAGAGTACCAGCAGGGGCGGTTCACCCCGGTCTGCGGCATTCTGGAGCAGTTTCTCCAGAGAGACATACTGCCCGCAGGCACCTTCTGCCGCAACGCCCTGGTGCACTGCACCGCCGGTCAGCTGGGACAGCTTTGCATCTGTGACCATCTTCACAGGAATGCCACGGTCTTTGGCAAGGGAAATGATCTCCTGCAGACCGCCGCTCTCCTGGCTGACATATATGGTATCCACCGCCGCACCGCTGCGCAGTGCCTCCAGCACGGGATTGCGTCCGGCGATCCGTTCGTTTTCGGATGCATCCTGAGGACGGGGTGCCCGGTGTTTCTGTGATTTTTTCTGACTCATCAGCGTTCCTCCTGAGTTCATTCATGCTGTCCGGTTCCGCAGTGTATCTGCTTTCCCGGACGTTCTTTTCCATTATAGCATGACTTTCGCAAAAAAACAAGCGTAATTTGACGCATTTTCAATTTTTGAATTAGGAATTAGGAATGTGGAATGAGGAATGGTGTTGTTCGCTGCGCTCACGGATTCCATATCAGATCAAAAAATGTGCATGGGCAATACTTTTGTTTTCTCTCTTGTTTTCTCTCTTGTTTTTCTTGTAGGAACTGTGGTTCACTGCTGTCAATGCCCACTGTAGGGGCGGATATCATCCGCCCGCCGTACTCCCAACAATCACAAATTGCACAAATTCTGTGTAAATGTAGGGGCGAACTGCGTTCGCCCGTTGGACGATTTCAGGAGATTTGCGGGCGAACACAGTTCGCCCCTACTACATTGTCACGCCTAAAACTTTACTTTTGATTTCAAGAAGCGTAGGGCGGGGGCTTGCTCCCGCCGTTCCCGAATATGACGAATGTCCTCTGTAGGGGCGGATATCATCCGCCCGCCGTACTCCCAATAATCACAAATTGCACAAATTCTGTGTAAATGTAGGGGCGAACTGCGTTTGCCTGTTGGACGATTTCAGGAGATTTGCGGGCGAACACAGTTCGCCCCTACTACATTGTCACGCCTAAAACTTTACTTTTGATTTCAAGAAGCGTAGGGCGGGGGCTTGCTCCCGCCGTTCCCGAATATGACGAGTGCCAACTGTAGGTAAATCTTTTGCATATGGGAAACGCGGGCGACCAATGGTCGCCCCTACTACATAGTCCCACTTAAAACTTTATCTTTCTACAATTGAAGAATTCAGATAAATACGACGGAGCAAGCCCCCGCCCTACGCTTCTGATTTCCAGATAGGAAGTAAAGTTCTAAGCGTGACAATGTACCAGGGGGTTATTTCCATTATCGCACCAAAAAGCAAACCACTGCTGTTCCCACACAGCTGAGCAGTACCAGCAGCAGAGAGCGCAGCCAGGCACGCCTGCCGGATCTTGCCGGAGCTGCCTCCATGAGCAGCGCATCTGCATCCGCCTGGGAAAGCTGCTGGGGCAGCTGGGTAATGCCCGGCTTGAGATAAAAGACCGCCCGTTCAAAGTACAGGCTGTCCGGATGATTCACTTCAATGATCTTCTTCTGCACACCCTTTACCATATGCACTTCCTCCTGTTTTCCTCAGGACAACACTGCACAAGGAATGTCTGACAGCTTTGCACGTCATATGCAATCTTTGTACGGTATTGCCTTAGATTTCAGTAGGAGTATGTGCACTTTATGAAAGTTTCAAACAGGAAAAACCTGATTTTCCACAAAAAGCGGTTTTTCGACGGGGATATTTGTGGAAAACTCTGTGGAAACAGTGGAAAAATCATTGTATTTTCCAGCTTCTTTCCCCTTTGTGGAATCCTGTGGAACCATTCCGCCGGAGTGTTTTATTTTATTCACATTCCGGTGCTGTCAGTGGCATGGTCAGAGTATCCGTCCGGAAGGGTGCTGCCGGGATGCCGTTTGTACCGTAAAGTGTCACTGCACCGTAATTCACCCAGTTATAGCGCACAAAGCAGGGCGCCGGAACCGCATCGCAGGTCAGGTGTACTGCATTGCCGTCCAGTACTGCCTGTGCCGGATGATATACCCCATCCCCACCGGCAAGCTCAAAGCCAGTGGGATCGCCGTGCCATTCCATACCCTGCTGCGCATGGTCAAACCAGACGGTCATGGTATCCCCGGAAACTGCACTGCTGCGGTACATAGGACCGGACGCTGCCAGATCCCGTTCGCCGTACACCAGATGCCGTGCCAGCAATGCCAGGCGGTGTCCCACCGGATGCTTGTCCGTGGGATGGATATTCCCCAGCTCGCCGCAGTCCAGAATCACTGCAATGCCAGTATTTTTCACGGTGCGGTAAACACGCATCTGCGCTTCCCGGAGTTTACTCCAGGTGCCGTTTTCCGGAGCGCCCTCATAGGCAAACATAGGCAGCTGCACCAGCAGGAATGGCAGGGAATCATCCTCAAACTCCTGCCGCCAGCGAGAGATCATAACGGTCAGCAGCGTAGCGTAAGTATCGGGACGGTGGTCATCATTTTCGCCCTGATAATAGAAAAAGCCACGGAGGGTATAGGGTGCCACACGCTTGAGCATGGTATGATACATACCAGCCGGACGATAGGGACTTTTTATGCCCATAGGTCCCGGCCAGCGGTTTTCACCGCAGCGGCGGATGATCTCGTCCCATGGCATATTGCCGTCCTCCTGGTAGCACTGTTCCATACGCTTTGTCCATGCAGTGTGATATTCCACATATTCGTCATAGGCAGCGATCATTTCGGCATCGGTCTTGCCCTGAACGGCTTCACGGTAATCGTCCAGATAGGCATGACCTGCGGCGTGTGCCTGCAGATCCGTCTCCGGCATCCAGCAGCTCACAGAAGAGCCGCCGAAGTTACAGCCGATAATCCCCACTGGAACGCCCAGCTTCCGCACCAGTTCCTTAGCCGCCAGATATGCCACAGCCGACCAGGTACCGCAGGTTTCCGGCGAAGCCGTCTGCCAGCAGCTGTTCTGGAACTCTTTCTCATAAGCTGCATCCACGAAAGTATTCCGGGGCACCTGGAAACAGCGCACGCCGGAATCTGCACAGTGTTTCAATTCCTCGGCGCCGCCCTTAGCGTCTTTCAGCATGAATTCCATGTTGGACTGTCCGCCGGCAAGCCAGACTTCGCCGAATGCCACGTCTGTAAAAACACGGTCATTGACAGTCAGGGTGCAGTCCGTCCCGGCACTCATGGGAGGCAGTGTCACACGCCATGTTCCATCCGGGGCAACTGTCCCAGTGACGGAACGGCTGCGTTCCGGTACAGAAACGGTCACAGTCTCGCCGGGCGTTCCCGTACCGAACACGGCAATATTTTTGTCACGCTGCAGGATCATATGGTCAGAAAAAATAGGAGCACAATAAATCATTTTCAGATCCGCCTTTCTTTAGGGCAATACTGTGCAAAGCCGTGAGGCTCTCTTTGTACGATATTGCCTTTATTCAAATTCAGATAAATTTATTATACAAGGTTTTCTGAAAGATGTCAATGCGGCAGTTGACATTCTCACCTGCACATGATACAATACCAGAAGAGAAAAAAATCCGGCGTATTCCGGAGAAAGGTCGAAAAACAATGGCAAAACAGCACTGGAAGGGCAGCGTTCTGCTGGCACCTGTACCGCCCACACTGGTCTCCTGCGGCACCATGGAATCCCACAATGTTCTGACTGTAGCATGGACAGGCGTTCTGGCAACCCATCCGCCCATGACATATATTTCCGTCCGTCCCACACGGTATTCCTACGATATCATTATGAAGCACCGGGAATTCGTCATCAATCTCCCCACCTCCGCCATGATGCAGGCAACGGACTTCTGCGGCGTGCGCAGCGGCAAGGATGTGGATAAATTTGCAGTCTGTCACCTGACACCGGAGCCGGCGCAGACAGTTCAGGCACCGCTGATTGCAGAGTGCCCTGTGAATCTGGAATGCCGTGTGACAGATACAAAGGAAATGGGTACCCATACGGTATTTGAGGCGGAGATCACCGGAGTCAATGTGGATGAAAAATATCTGGACAGCAAGGGCAAGCTGAATCTCCAGCAGTGCGGTCTCATGGCGTATGCACATGGGGAATATTTTGCCCTGGGACGCAAGCTGGGGAATTTCGGGGATTCGGTGCGGAAAAAGAAGAAAAAGCCGACAAATCCACAGCGGAAGAAAAAATGAAGAAGCGATTCTGGCAGACCATAGGGTCTGCCGTTTTTATGCCAGGACGGAGTTCAGTCGTATTTTTAACTTGTAATATCTAAAAATGTTTCCTACCCACTATCAAAAAGGTTGCTCAGGCTGCTGGTCCAGCTGAGCACAGCTGGCGAGGTCCAGGGCGAGTAGCCCTGGCAGGGTCCAGGGACAGCGTCCCTGGTCGCCGCC
>JBJFHO010000183.1:0-2019 GCA_051893675.1 Ruminococcus sp.
TGGTATTGCTCTTTAACAGCTCTGCATTTCGTACCAGCATGGCATTTGTGGTATCGGTGATCTCACGCTGCATTTGCAGCACTTTCTGCTGATTGGAAAGGCCCATGGCAATGATAAATTGGCTCTTCCAGATGGGAATGGTATTCAGGATCGCCGTCTGAATCTTGTCCACTAGGACACGATCATTATTCTGGATCAATTTGATCTGGGGTGCAGACTGAATGGAAATGGTACGGCTCAGTTCCAGATCATAGATTTTCTTTTCGAACCGGTCAACAGTATCTTCAAAGTCGTTTACCAGCTGTGCATCCATGGGATTTCCGCTTGCCGCCGCCTCAGAACGAAGCTTTGGCAGCGTTTCCTCCCGGATCTCAGCAATCCGTTCCCTGCCGGCTGCAATATACAATTCCAATTCCCGGAAACAGTTCAGGTTTTCCTGATACATCATATCAAAAACACCGATATCCCGAAGCATACTCATACGTGCCTTTTCCAGTTCCGCTTCAATCCGGTCAATCTGAACCTCTGCCTTGGTATAGCGTTCTTTCAGCTTTTTCAGACTGCGTGCAGCATTTTTCAAAAGGGGAAGTTTGCTGAATACGTCATCTGTAAACTGACTGGTATCCAGACTTTTGATTTCAATGACAAGATCTGACAGAAGTTCGCCTACCTGACCGCCGTCTTTGGAACGGACATTCTGGAGAATGGAATCCGCAAACTCTGTCATGCGGCGCTGTGCACCGATGCCGTATTGTACGGTTGTCTGAGTATCCATGAAGTCAATGGATGTTTTGATTTCATCAATCCGTTTCCGTTCCTCGGGAGTATACGTTGCCTGGGGAATGTCTGCCGGAAGCGCTTCCGGCTTTGGTTGTTCCGGCTGTTTTCTGGCGTTTGCGAGCATAGCTAAATTGATCTCTGACATGGTGAATCCTCCTATTTATTCAAGACAATGCATAATTTTTTTCATGGTGTCATAGTCGGGCATATGAATGACTGCGGTGACCTGCTCCGGTATTCCCGAAAAATCCGATGACACAATATCGCAACTGTCTGTGCGGAAGCCGTGTTTCTTCCAGGCAAGCTCCTGTATCTGTTCATCGGACAGGGCTTCGATTCCGGCTTTTCCCGCTTCATCCAATGCAATGTAAATGTGGGTTGACCATACTGTGGGCGTGGGATATATCAGAACAATATCATCCTTAATTTTGGCATAGCTGTCCGGTTCTTCTGCGGCGTATTCGATAAGCTGGTTTTCATAGCCTGCAATGATCGGCTTTGCCCCAACACCCATACGCAGGAATTGGCTGAACAGGTCGGAGGAAGAGGTCTCCATATATCCCAGCTGAGAAAAAATCTCCTGCAATTGAGGCAATACTGCATCTACACTGTTTACATCAACTGTTTTTCCGCCATTGAGGGCACTTGCTAAGAGTGCGGCAAACATATTCCCGGAATTGGAACGGACAGGATCTGTAGTGTCTACTGTAACGGCACCGTAAAGTTCAGGCAGTCCCAGTTCGCTCCATTGTGTTCCATTCAGGATACATGCTGTCAGCTTTTGCATATCCGCATAGTAAACGCCGTCTGACTCTGTGACGATGCCCTCCTGCATCAGTGCGTCAGCTACCATCTGATGGGAATACAGCACAATGGGCGTGTTGAAAATGATCTCGCTGGAAACAGGCTTTCCATGAATATCATTGTAATATTCCAGTGCCGTCTGACTTGATGGAAAGAGATAGTCTCTGTCGGTGAAATCCGCTGTCACCATATCCAGGGAACCGGCACGGGAATAATTCAGCTCCAGATGATATTCCTTGCGCAAAATCTCCTGTACTTCCTCGTCCTCAAACAACCCGATTTTTTCACCGCCGAGATAACCGCTTAACGTTGTAACTGTAGTCTGACTGCGATAGAAATAGTAACCGCCGCCTGTGAGAACAACTGCCAACAGGACAGCAAAGCCGATCAGTTTTGTTTTCATGTTCCATTCTCCATTTTTACCGTTTGCTCCAG
>JBJFHO010000184.1:0-2008 GCA_051893675.1 Ruminococcus sp.
TACTATGTGACTGCCCATGTTGCCAACGAAGCAGACGCCACCCATTTTATCCCTGTTGCCTCTGGTAAGGTAGTCGTAAATGGTCTGGAAGATGACACCTACCGCATCACCGAAGTCCGCACTGACAACGGCTACACGCTACTGAAGGAAGACATTGAGGTTGTTATTTCCCAGGCCGAAACCACAGCTCTTTGTGATGATGTGGACGGCAGCGTGGAGCATCACCTGCTGACTGCATCTGCCAAGGTGGACGGCAACCCCGTGACCATGCTGGCAGATGGCGGCAGCGCCAACGCGGAAGCCCCTCTGACCGTGGTCAACACTCGTGGCTTTGACCTGCCCGAAACCGGCGACAACGGCACTATGATGTTCACCATCGTGGGCATTCTCCTGATGGCTGGCGCTGCGGGCATGATCGTTCTGACCCTGCGCAAGAAGCGCAATTCCTGATAAGACAAGGACGGCCCCGGAAGGCAACACTTCCGGGGCTACCCGAATGGGGGGATTGATACGAAACGAAGAATTCTTGTGATCTGCTTTGGTGCGGCGCTGTTCCTTGCCGCACTGGGGCTGACACTGTACCCGGTTATCAGTAATTATGTCAACCAAAAGTATGCGTCGGAGATATTCACCGCCTATCAGGATGTCATCTCCCAGACGGATAACAGCGTTCTGGTCCAGGAGCGGGAGAAAGCGATTGCCTATAACCAGACACTTCTCCCCTGCACCACAACAGAGGGAGGATATACCCAGGAAGCTCTGCAATCTGCGTCCGAAGATTATGATTCCATTCTCAACCTTTCCGGGGACGGAATCATGGGCTATATTGAAATCCCGAAAATCAATGTCCACCTGCCCATCTATCACGGAACCGGGGACAGTTCCCTGAGCAAAGGCGTGGGGCATCTGCTGGGAAGTTCACTCCCTGTGGGCGGAGCCAGCACTCACACGATTCTTTCTGGGCACAGTGGTATGGCGTCCCAGACCATGTTCACGGATTTGGAGCAGTTGGGCATCGGGGATGTGTTCTATCTGTATGTGCTGGATGAAATCCTGGCGTATCAGGTCACGGAAATCAACACGGTGCTGCCCAGCGACACCAGCCTCCTGGGCATTTGGGAGGGGGAAGATTGCTGCACCCTTGTGACCTGCACTCCCTAATATCTCTGTAGTACGCTTTGATTACCATATGTTAGCAGGAGATGTAATCACCTCGGTCGATGGTATGAATCTGGATTGCGATGCTTTCGTTGAACGGATTGCTTCATGCGAGGTCGGAGAGTCACTGACGCTTGAGGTCTATCGGCAGGGACAGGCTCTGGAAATCACACTCACCGTTGGGGAGCAAATTCAGTCATAAGCCCCACAAGTGCCCACAGCTCCGGCACAGTAAGAAGATCCTGAGCTGCTCCCACGAAGCGGGAAGTCAGGCACAATCCCATCCGGGAAAGCCCACTGAGCACTACATTTCAAAGCAAAAAGCTGGTGTTTCCATTTGGAAGCACCAGTTTTTCTGCATTAAGTATTATTTCAAACTATATTTAAGAATTTTTCATTTAACTACATGATGGGAAATCAAAAAAATACGCAGTTAGTCTTTCATAGAAGCATCAATGATCGCTTTTGCTGCCGCAATGACTACATCCTGCGTATGGTCATCACAATGGCAAAGCATACGAATCAGGTCGCCTGCCTTGGATTCTACGATTGGTTTTTCTGGATGGCATACCAGTTCTGAATTAATCGCCAAAACCTCCATCAACTTCAGAAAAACATCATAGCTTGGTTTCTTGTCGCCGCTCTCGATCCGGTAAATATAGCGAACCGAAACACCAATCCGATCTGCCAGTTCTTCGGCGGTTACATCATTTTTCTGCCGCGCTTGTTTTACAACATCACCCAGCTTATCCTGTCTTTTTTGCACCGTCCGCTCACCTCCGTACATTATTATTGTATAGCCCTGAGCAAAATACGAAAAGTCGTTGCGCCACAAGGCTTTTTTAGATAA
>JBJFHO010000185.1:0-1995 GCA_051893675.1 Ruminococcus sp.
AAAGTTTATGCTCGTAGAGTACATCTGACGTACAATCTTTGTGCGGTATTGCCTTAACGATTTATTTATAGTGCAGCATCTCCGGTTTCATCGGTGCGGATGCGGATACATTCATCCACTGCGGAGATGAATATTTTGCCGTCCCCCACATTTCCGGTATAGACGATTTCCTTGATGAGGCGTAGGATATGCTCCACCTCGTCATCTTTGACAACGGTCATCAGATAAACTTTCGGCAAGGTGTTCATCATTACCTCGTTGCCCCGATGATAGGCGATCCAGCCATGCTGGTTGCCGCAGCCGCTTACCTGAAAGATCGTCACGCCCTGTATTCCGGCTTCCAGCAGCTTTTCTTTCAAAGGCTCCAGTTTTTCCGGACGAAAAATCACTTCAATTTTTTTCATACCATGTCACCTCGTTAGTCCAGACCGTTAAAGGCAGGATAGGCACGCTCGCCGTGTTCGATGAGATCCAGCCCCTGTGCTTCTTCCATATCGGATACCCGGATGCCGCCGCATTTTTTCAGTACAAGCAGGATCAGGGATGTCATGACAACTGCCACTGCAATGGAGATAGCAACGGCGCCAAGCTGTGCTAGAAACAGCCGATAGTCTCCGTAGAGCAAACCCTCGTGAGGTACTGCATCGTTCATTTCCTTTGTGGCAAAGATCCCGGTGACAATACCGCCCCAGATACCGCCTACACCATGACAGCCGAATGCGTCCAGTGCATCGTCATAGCCGAACTTCTTTTTGACCTTCGAAATCGCCAGATAACAGATGGGCGCAGTCGTTGCACCGATGATCAGTGCAGACCAGAGCGGTACATAGCCTGCACCGGGTGTAATGCCTACCAGACCGACAATACCGCCTGTCACAGCACCCATGACCGTGCACTTTTTCTGCACTAGAGTTTCGATGCCCATCCAGACAAGCATACTTGTGGCAGAGGAAAGGGCAGTGTTGCAGAATGCCAGCAGTGCGGTCTTGTCAGCAGCACCGGCACAGCCGCAGTTGAATCCGAACCATCCAGCCCACAGAATTGCTGCACCCAGCAGAAACAGGGGGATATTGTGGGGATGGTAGGACATGGCACCATAGCCCTTTCGCTTGCCCAGAAACAGACATGCCACCAGACCGGAAACGCCGGTGCTGATATGGATAACGTTTCCGCCTGCAAAATCAATGGAGCCGATCATTTCCAGCAGTCCGCCGCCCCATGCCATGTGTGCCAGGGGATAATATACCAGAAGCGACCAGATCACAACGAAAATCATCATTTTGGAAAACTTCATGCGTTCTGCCAATGCGCCCAGAATGATGGCAGGTGAGATCACCGCAAACATCATATTGAACATGGCAAGCAGAATTTCCGGCGTCTCTCCGTTTTCACCGGATGCAAAGGAGACGTCACGGAGGAATACATGCTTCAGGTCACCGATGATACCAAAGTGATCTTCCCCGAAGCTGAGAGAATAGCCCACCAAAATCCAGAGTACCATGCCGATACCGAACATGGCAAAGCAAAACATCATGGTATTCAGCGCATTTTTTCTGCGCACCATACCGCCGTAAAAAAACGCCAGTCCCGGCGTCATGAGAAACACCAGAATCGTGCATAAAAACATAAAAGCTACATTACCAGTCATTCAGATTACTCCTGTCTCATTATCTTGTTTTTGGATTTGTGATTGTACCTGTTTTATCTGCATGTCGGTCTGTATTGTCACCATTTCAAGCCAGCTTGTGTATTGCAATATCACGTTACTCATATTATACAGAAAAAACGGTCAATTCAAAAGATACAATTCCAAAATAAAAATACAAGACAATTTTTTGCACTGCCCCGGCGGTATCCTCAGAAATGCGGATGACCCTGCGGAATCTGTGAATTGGTTCTTGACTTTTTTGTCCGGACAGGGTATAATATTACCATAGTTGACAACCACCGCTGGAGTCCAGGTGCTGCGGCGGTTCTTTTTATGAGATATAATCA
>JBJFHO010000186.1:0-1971 GCA_051893675.1 Ruminococcus sp.
GAAAAAGCGACAGCTTTTTCGAGGCGGGGCGAACAAGACCGCCCCGCCTTGTGAAGCCATTTCAGTAAGTAAAATTTTGAAAACGTCCCAGTGGGACGTTTTCAACGAAATAAATTTTCAGATGTGACAGGGTACTACACCGAATTTGTACAATTATGGAGAATACAACGGGCGGATGATATCCGCCCCTACAGTGAGCATTCGTCATGTTCGGGAACAGCGGGAGCAATCCCCACCCTGCGTACAATTCCGATTTTCACAGGATTTCTTTCATCTAATGTCAATTTCACCGCAACTGTTGCATTTTCTCACAAAACATGCTATACTATAGAAAAAACCGAAAGGATGATTTCCATGGATTTTCTGACATTGGCAAAAAAACGCTGCTCCATCCGTTCCTATGAGGACAAGCCCATCGAACCGGAGAAGCTGCAGGCAGTTCTGGAGGCAGGACGGCTGGCACCTACCGGCGTGAACTTCCAGGATCAGCGGCTGCTGGTAGTACAGTCCCCGGAGGGTATTGCAAAAATCGCAGAGGCTGTGGTGAAGCCCAATGCCTATACTGCAAAGGCTTTCATCATTGTCTGTGCAGAAAAGGATGCCGCATGGACACGAAAATTTGACGGACATAACATCTATGAAATTGACGCTTCTATTGTTACTACATACATGATGCTCGCTGCCACGGAACAGGGACTGGGTTCTCTCTGGGTATGCCGATTCCAGCCGGATGTGCTGCGGGAGGCATTCCATATCCCGGAAAAGTACATCCCCGTAAACATCCTCTGCCTGGGCTATGCAAAACCGGATGCAGTAAAGCCTACTGACCGCTATGATACCGACCGCAAGCCGCTGGAGGAAACTGTGTGGTATGAGTCCTTTGACGCATAAGTTCTCCTGAAGATATTCCCATAAAAATAAAAAGCACCTGGTGCAATACGCATTCAGGTGCTTTTTTGATTCCTGCTGTTTTTTTCGAAATGGTGAAACCTTTTGCCTGTTTCGTGTATCTAATAGGCAAAGGGAAGGAGGTGAGCGCCCATGATGGAACAGATCCTTGCGGCAAGGGACGGAGACAGCGAAGCTTTTATTTCACTGATGGAGGCTTACAAGCCGGAACTGTACCGGACAGCACGTGCCATTCTGCACAACGATGCCGATGCAGCCGATGCCATACAGGAGACCATACTCACCTGCTGGCAGAAAATCCATACCTTGCGCAAACCGGAATATTGTAAAACATGGGTCACACGCATCTGCATCAACTGCTGTAAAAAAATCCTGCGGCAAAATCGGAATATTGTCTACGTGGACAGCTACGACGGCATTGAACCGGTGACCGAAGAATACACCTATGCAACGGATACCCTTTTGCAGAAAATCGACAGCCGCTATGCCGTGATACTCTCGCTCTACTATAAGGGCGGCTATTCTGTCAGGGAAATTGCAGAAATGATGCATATGAACGAAAACACCGTCAAAACAAGACTGTCCCGGGGCAGAAGTGCCTGCCGCAAAGTCAGTCTTTCGGAAGAATCCACAGGAGGTATCTGATATGAACAAGCACTACAACTATACCCAATCCAACTACGACCTGCCGGAGATCGTGGAAGAAAAATGCCAGGAGGCATATGCACAGATTCGTCTCGAAGCAGCATCCGGTAAAAAGCACAGCCATTGGAGTATCCGCAAAAAAGCAGCCGCCATTGTCTCCGTGGCAGCGGCAGCGGCACTGGGAATCACCTTTGCTGCTCCGGCAGTGGCATCTTCGGAGATCATGCAGAATATTTATGCATTTTTTTCAAGTGAAGCAGTCTATTCCAAGGATCCAGCCACAAAGAACAACCTCTCTTCCTATGCACAACTAGTGCAAACAGAAAAAGATGGTTCAAACGGAACACTTCACGTGGAAAGCATTTACTTTGACGGTGATAATATCAGCATGACCCTACGGCTTACAGATTTACCGGA
>JBJFHO010000187.1:0-9149 GCA_051893675.1 Ruminococcus sp.
CGACAGCTTTTTCGAGGCGGGGCGAACAAGACCGCCCCGCCTTGTGAAACCTTTTTGAAAAAGAAATCCCTTGCAAATGTCCCGGTGGGACATTTACAACGAGGAAATATTCAGATATTCAGAAACGCCTGAAACGCCTGCATATCCGGAAAGATATGCTCTGCCAGCTGTTCCATCTCTGCCGTAGGCGGTAGAAGATCCGGGATCATCACCGGATGCATTCCGGCACGGGACGCCGCACGGATACCATTATAGGAATCCTCCACTGCATAGGCAGCTTCCGGCGGTGTGCCCAGAGCTTCACAGGCTCGGAGATAAATATCCGGCTCCGGCTTGCTGCGCTGTACCATATCGCCGCCGATGATCTGATCGAAGCTGTTCTCCAGTCCGAACATGGCGAGCTGTTTCCGGATGACCACCTGCCGTGTGGATGAGGCAATGCCTGTGACAAAGTGATTCTCCCGGAGTGCCGCCAGTATCTCCCGGACACCGGGCTTCAGCGCCAGCTTGCCTGCCTGAACATGCTCCCAGTACAGAGCAGACATTTCCGCCTTGTACTCATCATAGGGAAAATCTTCGCCATAGATTTCCAGAAACTTCTGTTTCGCAGCAGCTGCATTGCTGCCCAGACATTTCTGACAGGTACTGCGCACACGGTCGATCTGATGCTTTTCGGCAGTCAATTCCCAGCATTGCAGCACCAGTGCCTCTGAGTCAAACAGCACACCGTCCATATCAAACACAACGCATTGGCATTTCATAGGAATTCTCCTTTACTCTGCTTTTTCCGCAGATTCCTTCTGATTTTCCAGTTCCGTCATTTCCTTGCGGAGACACCGCACAGCACATTGCAGCTTTGCGATATCCTGCATATTCAGATCGGGAATGTGGATCTGATCCAGATCCTGTTCCACTTTCTGTCCCTCTCTCCGGGCGATCCGTGCCGGAACACCTACAGCAGTGCAGTTGTCGGGAATATCCTTGAGCACAACTGCATTGGCGGCAACCTTTACGTTATTCCCGATATTGATGGGGCCAAGCACCTTTGCACCTGCACCCACCATGACATTATCACCCAGTGTCGGATGGCGCTTGCCCTTATCCTTTCCCGTACCGCCCAGAGTCACGCCTTGATACAGCAGGCAGTTATCACCGATAATGGTAGTTTCGCCGATGACAACACCCATGCCGTGGTCAATGAACAGCCCCTTGCCAATCTGTGCGCCGGGGTGGATCTCAATACCCGTTTTGTGCCGGGCACGCTGGGAAATGATCCGGGCAATGGTATAAAATTTATGGGTATAAAACCAGTGGGCACGCCGATAGCTGCGCACGGCTTTCAAGCCGGAATAGGTCAGCAGAATTTCAAAGCTGCTGCGTGCTGCCGGGTCTTTTTCCTTTACGATAGCAATGTCCTCCCGAAGCTGTCGAAACATCATATATCACCTCCAAAAAGTCAAACATGCAGGCGGATGATAGCCGCACCTGCTTCTGATACAAAAATTATTTCTGTATGCATAATATTCCATAGGCAATACCGCACAAAGCCGTCAGGCGCTCTTTGTGCGGTGTTGCCCATAATCAAAAACCGCCTCCGCAAATGCACAAAACGCACTTGCAGAGGCGGTTATCATTAACCTCGGTTCCACTCTGATTTCTCACTCAAGCACCGTAACGAGGTGTAGACGGATATGGATACTAATACTAATCCCATATCAACCTGTTGAAGAATTTGCCGCTATCATTTCGTCACTCTGCGTTGCCCGCCCTTGCCAGGCGACAGCCTGGCTGCGGTTGGGCGCCTTGACCCATAAAATGCTATCTGGCAACTTCTTCAACAGAACGATAAGGGATTAGTATAATTTCCCCATATCAACTAACAGTTGCACTTCGTCGCAGTGCCCGGCATCGTTCCACCAACCCGATGCTCTCTGTGCGGTGCTGCTGCGGTTACTCTAACTGCTGCGTTGTTCTTATATTACCGGATTCCGGTCAATATTATTATATGCGATTCCACTGTATTTGTCAATGGATATTTTGAAAATACATGAGGATACATCTTTGTGCGATATTGCCCTTTGCATTTTCATTCCCAGATCCGGTCATACCGATCGTTTTCATCCATCCAGCCCGGCAGGGCATAGGGACGCATGGCAAAAATCAGCAGCAGCATGGCAAGCAGACAGATCACATCTCCCCCAAGACTGCGAATTACATAGGGCACAATAAAATCTGCTGTAGCACGTCCCGTCTCAGCAAGTCTGCCGATACGCTGGAACATGGGCACAAGTACGCCCAGAATGCCGATACCAGCAAAACACGTCCCGACAATGCGGAATACATACACCATAATGGGTGGCATTCGCAGCAGCAACAGCAGAAGCAGCAGGAAAAACAGCGCAATTTCCATCCAGTGCACCAGATTGGGTGCAAAACAGGCGATCAGCGCCAGTATGCCTGTGGGAAACAGAATCAGTTCCGTCCTCCGGCGCACCAGAACAAAGCAGGTGCCTGCCAGCAGCAGACCTGCCGCAAGCGTTGCCCAATAGTCCCAGTACTGCGCATAATTTGGCATGGAGACCAGCGTGTATATGGTATTCAGACAGAGCAGCACAGCACACACGCCGGCAGCCTGAGGCAGTCGGGAACGAGGCGGAAGATAACAGCGATTTACACTCAATTCAGACTCCTCCTTTTCTTGTGAATCAGGAATGAGAGATGCGGAATGAAGGTATCCCCTGCGAAGATGAATTGAAAGTTGTGAGCGCAGCGAACACCGCCATTCCTCATTCCTAACTCCTCATTCCTCATTCATACAAAAATCACCCATTCTGCTGCATTCCCGTATACAACAGATAATACCGTCCTTTTTTCGCCATAAGGGATTCGTGATTGCCTCGCTCAATGATCCTGCCCTGATCCAGAACCATAATTACATCGGAATTCTGGATGGTGGACAGACGGTGGGCAATGACAAAGACAGTTCTGCCATGCATAAGTGCATCCATACCTGCCTGCACGATACGTTCCGTTCTGGTGTCGATGGAAGAAGTCGCCTCGTCCAGAATCATAACCGGCGGATCGGCAACGGCAGCACGTGCAATGGAGAGCAGCTGCCGCTGTCCCTGGGACAGACCGGAGCCATCTCCGGACAGTACGGTATTGTAACCATCCGGCAGCAGCATGATGAAATTATGGGCATTGGCACGCTTCGCCGCTGCAATACACTCCTCATCTGTGGCATCCAGTCTGCCGTAGCGGATATTCTCCATGACAGTTCCCGTGAACAGGTTGACATCCTGCAATACGATACCCAGAGAACGCCGCAGATCCGGCTTTTTGATCTTGTTGATGTTGATGCCGTCATAGCGGATCTTGCCGTCTGCCAGGTCATAGAAACGATTGATCAGATTGGTAATGGTAGTCTTTCCGGCACCAGTTGCACCCACAAAGGCAACCTTTTCGCCGGGCTTTGCATAAAGGCTTACGTCATGCAGTACGATCTTCTCCGGCACATAGCCGAAGTCCACGTCGAAGAACTGCACATCTCCCTGCATTCTGGTATATGTCACAGTACCGTCGCCGTGAGGATGCTTCCATGCCCACAGTCCGGTGCGGTGCGGTACTTCCACCAGCTGTCCGTCCTGCTCCTCGACATTGACCAGCGTTACATAGCCTTCGTCTGTCTCCGGCTCCTCGTCCAGCAGGTTGAAAATACGACCTGCACCGGCAAGCGCCATGACAATGGAGCTTGCCTGCTGGGAGATCTGGGTAATCGGCTGAGTAAAGCTTTTGCTCAGCTGGAGGAATGCGGCAATGACGCCAAGGGTCAGACCGCCTACGCCGTGGAATGCCAAGGCGCCGCCCAGCATAGCAATGAGTACATACTGCAAATGTCCCAGATTGTTCATGATCGGCATGAGGATATTGGCAAAACTGTTTGCTCTGGCAGC
The DNA here is from genome assembly GCA_051893675.1 of Ruminococcus sp. Taxonomy (GTDB): domain Bacteria; phylum Bacillota; class Clostridia; order Oscillospirales; family Ruminococcaceae; genus Ruminococcus_C. The sequence goes on from JBJFHO010000187.1 coordinate 3,954, forward strand.
ATTCCCATAAAGCTCCTCATTATACTTATCGAAATCTTCTTTTGTCTGTTCCTCGTGACAGAACACTTTAATGACCTTCTGCCCGTGGATCATTTCTTCAATATAGCCGTTGACTGCACCAATAGACTGCTGCTGCTTCACGAAATACCGCCCGCTTCTGCCGCCTACGATCTTTGTCACCAGCATCATGACCACTACGAACGCCACCACAAACAAGGTCAGCCAGATGCTCAGCTTCAGCATCGCACAGAACACTGCCACAACAGTGACAATGGATGCAAAGATCTGGGGCACACTCTGCGCCAGCATCTGCCGCAGGGTATCTGTATCGTTGGTGTACAGACTCATGACATCGCCGCTGGAATGGGTATCAAAATAACGGATGGGCAGAGTCTGCATGTGGGTGAACATTTCATCACGGATGGTTTTCAGAATGCCCTGGGCAACGACTACCATGAGACGGTTATACATGAGCGTTCCCACGATACCGGCGGCATAGACAATACCCATTTTCACCAGCGCCATAGCAAGCCCGGAAAAGTCCCGGCTGCCGCTGAGGAGCATGGGGGAGATATAATCATCAATCAGCGTTTCCAGAAACAGCGACCCGGCAACACCTGCCACTGCACTGATCAGGATACAGATCAGAACCAGAATCATCTGGATCCAATAGCGTTTCATATAGGAAAGCAGCCGGAGCATACTCTTGCCGACGCCTTTCGCTGCTCCCGGCACCATAGCGGCAGGCGGCGGTCCCTGGGGTCCTCTCGGTCCATGACTCATTGCGGAACACTTCCTTTCTGCTGGGATTCATAAACTTCCCGGTAAATCGCATTATTTTGCAGCAATTCCTCGTGGGTACCCATACCGTTGATCTTTCCCTCATCCATCACCAGAATCAGGTCTGCGTCCATGAGAGATGTCACACGTTGGGCAATGATCAGCTTTGTGGTATTGGGAATCTCATCCCGGAACGCTTGACGGATGCAGGCATCGGTACGGGTATCCACAGCACTGGTGGAGTCATCCAGAATGAGAATCTTCGGTTTTTTCAGCAGTGCCCGTGCAATACAGAGCCGCTGCTTCTGCCCGCCGGACACATTGGTACCCCCTTGTTCAATATACGTATCATACTGCTCGGGGAATGTCTGGATGAACTCGTCTGCGTGTGCCAGCTGGCAGGCACGCACCAATTCCTCATCTGTAGCATCCGGATCGCCCCAGCGGAGATTCTCCTTGATGGTACCGGAAAAGAGTACATTCTTCTGCAGCACCATGGCAACCTCTTCACGAAGTGCTTCCACGTCATATTCCCGGACATCCACACCGCCGACCTTGACCGTACCGATAGTAGCATCATAGAGGCGTGGGATCAGCTGTACCAGAGAGCTCTTGGCGCTGCCCGTACCACCCAGGATGCCCACAGTCATACCGGCAGGGATATGCAGATCAATATCCTGCAAGCAGCACTTATCTTCCCGCTTGCTGTAGCTGAAGCTGACGTGCTCAAAGTCAATGCTGCCGTCCTTCACCTCAGTAACTGCATTTTCCGGACTGGTGATATCGCTTTCCTCATCCAGAAGCTCCGTAATACGTTCCGCAGAGGCACGGGACATGGTGATCATGACAAAGACCATGGACAGCATCATCAGACTGGACAGAATCTGTGTGGCATAGGTCATCAGGCTCATGAGCTGACCTGTGGTCAGGGTATCACTGACGATCATTCTGGCACCGAACCAGGAAACCAGAATCATGCAGGCATACATGCAGAACTGCATGAGCGGCGCATTGAATGCCAGCCGCTTTTCCGCCCTGGAAAAATCCTGATAGATATTCTCCGAAACACCGGAGAACTTTTCGATCTCATATTCCTCCCGGACAAAGGATTTTACTACCCGGATGCCGTGGAGATTTTCCTGGGTGATATTGTTCAGCTTATCATACGTCTTGAACACCCGTTCGAAAATGGGATGTACCTTTGTCATAATCAGGAACAGTCCCACGCCCAGCACCGGAATTGCCGCCAGATAGATCAGTGACAGCCGGAAGTTCAGCTGGAACGCCATGACCATGGAAAAAATCAGCATTGCCGGCGAACGCAGTGCTACACGGATAATCATCTGATAGGCGTTCTGGACATTGGTCACATCCGTGGTCAGACGGGTGACAATACTTGCCGCTGAAAATTTGTCGATGTTGGAAAAGGAATAATTCTGGACACGGTAGAACATATCGTGCCGCAGATTCTTTGCAAATCCGGCAGAGGCGAACGCTGCAAAATGTCCGGCAAGTGCGCCGAACAGCAGCGATGCCACACAGCAGCCGATGAGAATGAGACCATAGTGGGTCACCGCATCCATACCGCCGTCACCGTCAATGCCCTCGTCAATGAGCATCGCCATGAGAATGGGAATGACCACTTCCATGACGACCTCCAGAATGACAAACACCGGCGACAACAGCGACGGCAGTTTATATTCCCGAACAGATCGGATCAGTTTTCGTATCATGTACAAATCCTCCTTAGAGCCTGTTTCGTAACTTTTTCTGCGTAGATTTTTGAGTGAATTTTCGTTGATTTCAAGGCGAAAATTCGAAGGTGGGCTTTCGCCCGGCAAGAATTTTCAACGCAGAAAGCGACAAAATTCACCAAAAAGATGCGTGGAAAAAGATGCAAAACAGGCTCTTAGCGCCTGTTTTGCACAGCCATCCAGACAGGCTTTTCCTTTATGAGCATTGCTCTTCGCCCAGATTATTTCGCATTTTCTCCACTACCCGCAGAAAAACTGCAGCTTCATCCTCTGATATCCCCTTTGTCAGCTGTGATTCGAATGCGATGATATCCTCCTGGATCTGTTGATGCAGATCCATCGCTTTCGGTGTCAGCACAATTCGTTTCAGCCGGGCATCCTGCGCCACACTTTCCCGGATAATCAGTCCGTTCTTCTCCATGAGCTGCAATGTTGCTGTCACAGTAGAACGACTGATGGAAAACTGTTTCTCGATATCCCGCTGAAACACATCGTGCTCCCGGTTTTCATAGAGATATCCGATCAGATAGCCGTGCATTCCCGTCAGACGGTCTGCCTCCGCATGGACAGAAGAATAGATCTGCTTCCGTGCCATGAGCTTCTCCAGACGGCGTATCTCAAACCCCAGATGCTGCAAGCAACCACCTCCCTATTTGTTTAGCTTTGAACAGTTCGGTTCCGAACAGTTCGGTACAAAACTATTTTAGCACAATTCTGGGGAATGTCAAGTGCTTTTTTCGCTTTTCATAAATTTTTAAAAAAGAATTCAAATACAGCACCACATTAGGGCAATACCGCACAAAGATTGTGCGTCAGATGCGCCGTCAGATTTTTCGTCAGATGAAACAAAAAGCGCAGTGAATACTTTGTGTATTCACGAGCATTTTTGTGAAATATGACGGAAAAGATGCAAGCATATGACGTGCAAAGCCGTCAGGTGCTCTTTGTGCGGTGTTGCCTTAGCTTTCAACAAAAATGTATCTGCAACCACAGGTTGCGCAAGTGCGCATACAGGTTGGTTGCGTTTTCTGCCTCTTTCCGGTATAATAGAGGCATAAAGTTTTTCTCAATTTAAAAAGGGGTGGTTCATCATGAAATTTCCAGAAAAACTACGGAATCTGCGTATGGAAAAGGGGATCTCTCAAGAGGAGCTTGCAGGCATTTTTGATGTCAGCCGGCAGACTGTCTCCAAATGGGAAGCAGGAACATCTCTCCCAGAGGTGGACAAACTGATCGCACTCAGCGATTATTTTCAGGTCACCATTGACTATCTGCTTCGGGACAAACAAATCTTTGCTCAATGTCCCGAAACCCTGGACAGATCCATACTCCAGTTTCTCGGCTCTTCCTACGAAATGGAAGGTATCTCAAAGCATTTGGTGCAGATCGTAGAGGACGGCGTCATTGATGCAGAGGAAATGGTGCAGATGGAGCATATTATCTGCACGCTGGATAAAATCGCAAAGAACATCGAAAAGATCCGGGCAGTCTTTCACCAGGAACACCCAGCAGATGCAGAAAAGGAGTGAACAAATCATGAAGCCTTTCGATATTTTCAAAAAAACCATGACCTTTGTCTGGATACGCCTTGGCATAAATCTTGCCATTTCCGTAGGTGTAATTCTCTGGGCCATTCTCTGGGTGGCAATTGCCACAGCCATCGGACATCCCGTTGCCGGACTATTGGCACTCATCGCCATTGTCGCATCGACAAAACTGGTAGGACTAGCACAGCAATACGCCGGATATATGATTAAATCGGCACAGATTGCCGTCATTGCGGAAACCTTCCGTACCGGAACTGTTCCTGATCAAATGGTTCAATTCGGCAAGGAACAAGTTAAAGGAAAATTTGCCACCGCAAATGTTTATATTCTGTTGGACAAACTGGTCAGCGGCTCTGTGCGGCAAATCAATAAGGTAGTGAACACCTCTGTGGGTTGGATCGAAAATATCATTCCCCAAGCATCGTTTCTTACCAATATCCTGAAAAAATTTACGACACTGACACTGACCTATGTGGACGAATGCTGCCTGTGTTACACCTTTATGAAAGACGATCAGTCTCCTTTTAAATCTGCGGCAGACGGCGTTGTCATTTATTTTCAGAACTGGAAAGGGCTTCTGAAATCTTCAGCCAAGGGAACTGGTATTGCCATTCTGGTAGAACTCATCGTGGGCGTTATCATATTCCTACTCGCCCTTGCTGTGGTAAAACTATTCGGCACCGGCTTCGGGTGGATCGTTGCACTGATTGTTGCAATTTGCCTGGTATACAGCCTGCGTGACGCATTCCTGGGGTCGTACATGATGATCTACACCATGGAAAATTTCAACCGGGAAGTACAGACCGGAAAAATTTCTGTGGATCTCTACGGAAAACTCTGCGGCATGTCCAAAAAATTCAAGGAACTTTTCGAAAAGGGCAATGACGAGACCGTACAGCAGCCTGCATTTGCCGCAGTCGGCGGCGTTTCCATGGACGGAACCGCTTCGAGTACACAGACGGAAAAGCATTGTGACAGTTGCGGTGCAGAAGTACCTCTCCAATCACAGTTTTGTCCCAACTGTGGAAAACAGGTATAATGCAGAATCTCTTAAACATGAACTAATACTAATTCTCTATCAAACTATTGAAATAGTTTGATAGAGAGCGTGTGCT
>JBJFHO010000188.1:0-1954 GCA_051893675.1 Ruminococcus sp.
TCCAGGGACAGCGTCCCTGGTCGCCGCCCGCAGGCGGCGAAACACTCCGGCGCATACTTTTGCGCCGCGGAGAGGGTGGTGAGAAAAAGCGACAGCTTTTTCGAGGCGGGGCGAACAAGACCGCCCCGCCTTGTGAGACCTTTTCAACAAGCGAAATTTTGAAAACGTCCCGGTGGGACGTTTTCAACGGAATCAATTTCTAGATGTGATAGGATAGTCGTGGCGGATATCATTCGCCCGCTGTAAACACCATTCCAAAACGATAACACCAAAAACCCCTCAGTCAGTGCTTCGCACTGCCAGCTCCCCTTTCAGGGGAGCCAGAATAGAGCCTCCCTTTGAAAGGGGAGGGGTAACACATAAAAAAATTGGAGGTATACATATGCCAATTAAAGTAGGCATGGTTTCCCTGGGCTGTTCCAAGAATCTGGTTGACTCAGAGCGTATGCTGGCGAAGCTGCGTGCGCATGGGTACCAGCTTGTGACAGAGCCGGGCGAAGCCGAAATTGCAATTGTCAACACCTGCGGATTCATTCAGTCCGCCAAGGAAGAAGCCATTGAGACCATTCTGGAACTGGGTGCCCTGAAACAGGACGGCACGCTGAAAAAGATTATCCTGACGGGATGTCTCACAGAGCGGTACAAGGAAGAAGCCGCTGAGTTGTTCACCGAGGCAGACGCTGTCATTGGCATCGGCGACAACCGGGATATTGTGGATATTCTCGACCATGTTCTTGCAGGAGAACGTGTGGTGCGGTTCGGGAAAAAGAGCGATGCCGAAATGACCGGTGACCGTATTATCACCACCCTGCCTTTCTTCGCCTATCTGAAGATCGCCGAGGGATGCTCCAACTGCTGCACCTACTGCGCCATCCCCCAGATTCGTGGCCCCTATCGGAGCGTTCCCATGGAGGATGTGCTGAAAGAGGCACGCTGGCTGGCGGAGCACCATGTGACAGAACTGATCGTCATTGCCCAGGATACCACCCAGTACGGTACAGACCTCTACGGAAAATCCCGTCTGCCGGAGTTGCTCCGGGAGCTGTGTCATATTCCGGGCATCCGCTGGGTGCGTGTGCTGTACTGCTATCCGGAGCGCATTACAGACGAGCTGCTGGATGTCTTTGTGGAAGAACCGCATATGGTACCCTATCTGGATCTGCCCATCCAGCACTGCGACGGGGAAATCCTTCGCCGGATGAACCGTCCGGGAGATGAGGAGACCCTGCGGAACCTCATTGCCCACATCCGGGAGCGTGTGCCGGATATCACGCTGCGCACCACGCTGATCACCGGTTTCCCCGGGGAGACAAAGGAGCAATTCAACCGTCTGGGAGATTTTGTGCAGGATATGCAGTTCGACCGTCTGGGGTGCTTTGCCTATTCCGAGGAAGAGGGCACAAAGGCGGCGGCATACGAAGATCAGATCGACGAAGAAGTCCGTGCCCATCGTGCGGACATCCTCATGGAGCAGCAGGCGGAGGTCAGTGCGGCGAAGAATGCCGCCAAGATCGGTACACGCATGACTGCGGTCATGGAGGGGTATGATAAATATGCCGGATGCTATTTCGGACGGACGGCAGCAGATGCGCCGGACATTGACGGCAAGATTTTTGTAAAGAGTGACAACCGTCTCCGAATGGGACAGTATATTACGGTAGAAGTATTTGACACACTGGACTACGACCTGCTGGCGGAGGAGGTAACCGATGAACCTGCCCAATAAACTGACGCTGCTGCGTGTGATTCTGATTCCGGTTTTTCTGATCTGTATTTATGTAGACGCTATTCCCATGCATTTTCTGCTGGCGCTCATTGTCTTTGCAGCGGCGTCCTTTACGGATATGCTGGATGGAAAAATTGCCCGTGCACGGGGACTTGTGACGAATTTCGGAAAATTTCTCGACCCTTTGGCGGATAAGGTACTGGTCATTACGGCGCTGACTGTATTTGT
>JBJFHO010000189.1:0-9041 GCA_051893675.1 Ruminococcus sp.
GATATGCAGGGAGCAAATCTCTGATTTGCGTATCTGCAAGGGCATTAAAATAAATCATAATAAATGCTGTGCATTTATTATAGCATATTATGTGATGATTGAAAATATGTTCGACAAAACTCGTACATTTTTTGGAAAATCCGAAAATGCCTTTCCACTGCTGCCGGAAGGCATTGCTGCTGCGTTCCGGGCGATTTTTTGTGAACCAAGAAAGAATTTATCGAAAAATGCTTGATTTGCTTTTGAAAATGTAGTATAATACTCATATATGCATGTTTGCATATAATGCAACTGTTGAAAGGAGTTTCACCATGATTTATTCAAACGAAGTAAACAAGATGTGCTGCGTGAAACAGGGCGTTCAGCACGGTGCCGCCCCGATTCCGGAGGAGGCAAAGTGGGTTAAGGCAAAGGAAATCTCCGACATTTCCGGCCTGACACATGGTATCGGCTGGTGTGCACCGCAGCAGGGTACATGTAAGCTGACCCTGAATGTCAAGGAAGGTGTCATTCAGGAGGCTCTGGTAGAGACCATTGGCTGCTCTGGTATGACCCATTCTGCGGCTATGGCTGCTGAGATCCTGCCGGGCAGAACTGTTCTGGAAGCACTGAACACAGACCTGGTCTGCGATGCCATCAACACCGCAATGCGTGAGCTGTTCCTGCAGATCGTATACGGCCGTTCTCAGAGCGCTTTCTCTGAAGAAGGTCTGCCCATCGGCGCTGGCCTGGAGGATCTGGGCAAGGGTCTGCGTTCTCAGGTTGGTACTATGTACAGCACCCTGAAGAAGGGACCCCGCTATCTGGAAATGACTGACGGTTATGTAACTGCTATCGCTCTGGACGAGGATGACGAGATCATCGGCTATAAGTTTGTCAACTTCGGCAAGATGATGGACTTCATCAAGGCTGGCGATGATGCAAATACAGCTTTCGAAAAGGCACAGGGTCAGTATGGCCGTGTAGCTGACGCTGTCAAGTTTGTAGACCCGAGAAAAGAATAAGAACAGGAGGATACATACCCATGGCATTATTTGAATCATATGAGAGAAGAGAAAAGCAGGTTCTGGCTGTTCTGAAGGAATATGGCATCGACTCCATCGAGGGCGCTGCTGAGGTCACAAAGGCTGCCGGCCTGGATGTATACAAGATGGTGGAAGGCATTCAGCCCATCTGCTTCGAAAACGCAAAGTGGGCTTATACTGTCGGCGCTGCGATCGCAATCAAGAAGGGCTGCCGCCGTGCTGCTGACGCTGCTGCTGCAATCGGCGAGGGTCTCCAGGCTTTCTGTATCCCCGGCTCTGTTGCTGACCAGCGTAAGGTTGGTCTCGGCCACGGCAACCTGGGCAAGATGCTCCTGGAAGAAGATACAAAGTGCTTCGCTTTCCTGGCTGGCCACGAGTCCTTCGCTGCTGCTGAGGGTGCGATCGGTATCGCTGAAAAGGCGAACAAGGTTCGTAAGGAACCCCTCCGTGTTATCCTGAACGGTCTGGGCAAGGACGCTGCTCAGATCATTGCAAGAATCAATGGCTTTACTTATGTAGAGACTGAAATGGACTACTACACCGGCGAGGTCAAGGAAGTATTCCGCAAGTGCTACTCCAAGGATGCAAACAGCCCTCGTGCAAAGGTTAACTGCTACGGCGCAAACGATGTTACCGAAGGTGTTGCAATCATGTGGAAGGAAGGCGTTGACGTTTCCATTACTGGTAACTCCACCAACCCCACTCGCTTCCAGCACCCGGTTGCAGGTACCTACAAGAAGGAATGCATCGACAAGGGCAAGAAGTATTTCTCCGTTGCATCCGGCGGCGGTACAGGCCGTACCCTGCACCCGGACAACATGGCTGCAGGTCCTGCTTCCTATGGTATGACCGATACCATGGGACGTATGCACTCTGACGCACAGTTCGCTGGTTCTTCCTCTGTTCCGGCACACGTAGAAATGATGGGTCTCATCGGCATGGGCAATAATCCTATGGTTGGCGCTACGGTTGCTGTCGCTGTTTCTGTTGAAGAAGCTGCTAAGGCTGGCAAGTTCTAAGAAATGATACGGTTTTTTCCGTATTCATAAAAATGAGCATCTCGGCTTCGGGCTGGGGTGCTCTTTTTATGTCATGTTGCAGGGATATGTGCAATCGTAGGGAACGACCCCTGTGTCGTTCCGTACGACCCCTGTGTCGTTCCGTACGACCCCTATGCCGTTCCATGCGACATCTATGTCGTATCATCCGATATACCAGCGGAACGACACGGGGGTCGTTCCCTACGAAGGGTATCCGTTCGATAATATGCGTCAGGGGATTCCTGTTCCATATGGGTAACAGGTAAAACCGGCAGTAACGCTGCAAATGTAGGGGCGAACTTTGTTCGCCCGATGGATATTCACCGGGAATATATACGGGCAGCCGATTTGCAGACGAACACAGCGGGCGACCCTTTCAGAGGAGCCTTATCTGCCTCCCCTGAAAGGGGAGGGGGACCATTGCGCAGCAATGGTGGAGGGGTTATTGGATCGAAACATAAAATTGATTTCCACCCCTGCCAAAAAGAAATACTTGCAATCTCTCGCAAAAGGTGCTATAATAATATCGTTCGTGTGCAGACGGCATGGACGGTGTACGTCCGGCGGCAGGTCTGCGAGTAATTCTGATACGATTGGAAGGTAATTGATATGAAAAAACACGGTTTCAGATATCTGGCACTCTGTGTCAGTGCGGCACTTCTCATGGGAACACTGGGCGGATGCGGCTCCAAGTCGGAGAGCAGCTCTGCGGATGCCGGCAGTACAGCAGACGGCGATTCCTTTATCATCACCCTGTATCCCGATGTCGCACCCATCACCTGCGAGAACTTCGAGAAACTGGTGGACGAAGGCTTCTATAACGGGCTGACATTCCACCGTGTGGTAGAGGATTTCATGGCGCAGGGCGGCGATCCCAACGGGAACGGCACAGGCGGCAGCAGTGAGACCATCAAGGGCGAATTTGCCGAGAACGGCGTGGAAAATAACCTCTCCCACACCAGAGGCGTCGTCTCCATGGCACGCTCCAATGATAACGACAGCGCATCCAGCCAGTTCTTCATCTGCTACACCGATGACTGCACATTCCTGGACGAAAAGTATGCTGCATTCGGTATGGTGACAGAGGGCATGGAGGTTGTGGATTCCTTCCTGGAAGTGGAACGCTCCCTGGGCAGTGACGGCGCTATGTCCTCTCCCAACAGCCCCATTATTATGGAAGAAGTCAAGATGATCGACGATGATGCCGACGGCAATCCCCGTGTTCAGATCACCATGAACGATTTTCTGAATGACTAATTGATTGCGAATGGTCTACAGCAGGCACGTATCCGGGTCGGGCGTGCCTGCTGTGCTGTCCGTGTAACACTTGGGAGGAATCCAGTATGTCTAAAATCACTCGTTTTTTTGAGACCATGCAGCAGAGCCGTGTGGCATTTATCGGCACCGGCGTCACAAACGGCGATATCATCCGTCTGTTCCGCAAAAAGGGCATTGATGTAACCCTGCTGGACAGAAAATCCCCGGAACAGCTGGGGGATACTTACGGCGAATTCCAGGCGCTGGGGGTTTCGTTCCGCCTGGGAGAAACCTATCTCGACAGCCTGACGGATTTCGATGTGGTATTCCGTTCGCCGGGTATGTACTATCATAATGCAAAATTACAGGAGGCACGGAAAGCCGGGGTTGTCATTACTTCTGAAATGGAAGTATTCTTCTCCCTGTGCCCCTGCAAGATCTACGCCGTCACCGGTTCCGACGGAAAGACTACCACCACTACCCTGATCTCCGAATTCCTGTCCCGTGCCGGATTCCGGGTACACAAGGGCGGAAATATCGGCCGTGCTCTGCTGCCCATTATTGAGGATATCCGGGAAGAGGATGCCGCTGTGGTGGAGTTGTCCAGCTTCCAGCTGCTGTCCATGCGCCAGTCTCCGGATGTGGCGGTGATCACCAATATTGCACCCAATCATCTGGATGTCCACGGTACCATGGAGGAATACATCTACGCCAAGACCAACCTCATTGCCCATCAGGACGCTTTCTCCCGGACGGTACTCAATCTGGACAACGCACCCACTATGGAGCTGGCATCCATGGTACGGGGCACCCTGACCACCTTCTCACGCCGGTCAAAGCCGGAATACGGCACTTTCCTCCGGGAGGACGGCATGCTCTGCTATACCGAACAGGACAGCGTAACCCCTGTGGTACACAAGGACGATATCCGCATTCCGGGTATGCACAATGTGGAAAACTATCTTGCAGCCATTGATGCAGTCTGGGGGACGGTTTCCGTGGAGGATATCCAGTATGTGGCAAAGAACTTCGGCGGCGTGGAGCATCGCATTGAATTCGTCCGGGAACTGGACGGCGTGAAGTGGTATAACGACAGCATTGCCACAAGCCCCACACGTGTGCTCGCCGGACTGCGTTCCTTCTCCCAGAAGCTCATTGTCATTATGGGCGGCTATGACAAGAAAATTCCCTTTGAACCCATGGCGGATACGGTCTGCCAGCAGGTGAAGCTGGTACTCCTCATGGGTGTCACTGCGGAGAAGATCGAGACTGCCATCCGTGGCAGCCAGTATTATCAGGAGGGCGCACCGGAACTGATACATGTCAGCTCCATGGAAGAGGCAGTACAGGAGGCACGGAAGCGTGCAAAGTCCGGGGATATTGTGACACTTTCTCCGGCATGCGCCAGCTTCGACCTGTATCCCAACTTCGAGGCACGTGGTATTCACTACAAAAATCTGGTAAAGGAGCTGCACTGAGATATGGATTTTATCACAGTACTGACCCAGCTGACTGCTCCTGCCGGTGTTTCCGGCAGTGAGATGCCCATTGCACAGACTGCCGCTGCACTTCTGGAGCCCTACTGCGATCAGTTGGAATGCACCCAGGGCAACGTCTTGGGGATTCTGGGGGAGCGCAGCCCGGAAAAGCCCCATGTACTTCTGGATGCCCATATGGATCAGGTGGGCTTTCTGGTGACAGCCATTACCGAGGACGGCTTTGTCCGGGTGGGCAATGCAGGGGGTATGGATTATCGTCTCATGCCGGCACAGCGTGTGATGCTCCACGGCAAACGGGAAATTCCCGGGGTGATCTGCTGTATGCCGCCTCATTTGCAGGGCGGTGAGGAGCATGTGCTCTCCGTCACGGAGCTTGCCATTGATACAGGCTATGCGAAATCGGAACTGGAACAGTGGATCGCACCGGGGGACAGCGTATCCTTTGATATGCCCCTGCGTGCTCTGGAATACGGCAGAGTAGCCGGCTGTTCACTGGACGACCGCTGCGGTATGGCGGCGATTCTGTACGCACTGGAACTGGTTGCAGGGGAAGAACTGCCCTGTTCCGTCAGCGTGCTCTTTTCCACACAGGAGGAGACGGGAGAACGTGGTGCCACCATCGGGGCATATACCATTGACCCGGACATTGCCCTTGCCGTAGACGTGACCTTTGCACTGGGACATGGTGACGACCCGGTGAAGTGCGGCAAAATGGGCGGCGGTCCTATGATCGGTATCTCGCCGTCCCTGTGCCGTGGGGTAACAGATGCACTGATCGCTGCGGCAGAAGAGGAGCATATCCCATGGCAGCCGGAGGTCATGTCTGGTATGACAGGGACGAATGCAGACCGGTTCTCCGTCACAAGAGGCGGCGTCTGTGCAGGAACGGTTTCCATCCCATTGCGCTATATGCATACGCCCTCTGAGGTGATTCAGATTTCGGATGTGAGAGAAACAGGCGAGCTGTTGGCAGCGTATCTCAGGAGGTGCGGAACATGCTGAAACATTTGAAAGAATTATGCGATCTCTGTGGCGTATCCGGCGATGAGGGGGCTGTCCGGGAGTATATTATCCACGTTCTGGAGCAGACCGACCATGTGTCCTGGGAGATCGACCCTCTGGGCAGTCTGCTGGTGCAGAAGCACGGCAGAAATCGTGCCCCTCATAAGCTGATGATCAGTGCCCATATGGACGAGGTAGGGCTCATCGTGACCCACATCAACGGAGACGGTACCCTGTGTATCGCACCGGTAGGCGGTGTGGATGCAGCTGTGACCATGGGACGGCAGGTACTGGTGGGCAGGGAACGGATTTCCGGTGTCATTGGTGCAAAGCCGGTGCATCTGCTTTCCAAGGAGGAAAAGGACGCACTGCCCAGATTTAGCAGCCTGACGCTGGATATCGGTGCCTCTTCCGGGGAAGAGGTACGGAAGCTTGCCGGCATCACAGAGGGCACCTATGCCTATTTTGCACCGGATTTCCGGGAGATGGGGAATAACCGCATATGCAGCAAGGCGATTGACGACCGTGCCGGATGTGCACTGCTTCTGCATCTGCTGGAGCAGGATGTGCCCTATGATTTCACTGCGGCATTTCTGGTGCAGGAGGAGATCGGACTGCGTGGGGCAAAGGCTGCGGCATATACTGTTGCACCGGAATTCGCATTGGTACTGGAGGCAACTACAGCGGCGGATATTGCCGGGGCAGAAGGAGATGCCAGAGTATGCAGTCTGGGCGGCGGTCCTGTGGTATCCTTTATGGATCGCAGTACCATTTACGACCGGGAGATGTACCGTCTTGCTTTTGAGATCTGCAAGGCGGAGGGCATTCCCTGCCAGACAAAGTCCCGTATCGCCGGAGGCAATGACAGCGGTGCCATTCATGTGAGCCGTGGAGGCGTGCGCACGCTGGCAGTATCCCTGCCCTGCCGCTATCTCCACTCGCCGTCCTGCCTGGCAGATCTGGACGATCTGGACGCCTGCGCAAGGCTCATTCCCATTTTACTGGAAAAACTCATGGAAGAAGTATAATCCTTATGATACAACAAATCACATCGTTTACTGCCGGAGAGATTGCCTTTCTGGAACAGAGCTGGCGTGGCAGACAGATGCTTGCCTACCAGAAAGCATACGGCGGTACCTATGATTTCTGCCGATTTTTCCGGGTGACATCCCCGGAGGGAAGGGGCTGGATGTTCCTGTTCAATGCCACGCTCCTGATCTGTGCGGAGGAGAACGTGGCTGCGGAGGAGATCTGCGCCTTTACTGCCATGCATCTGCCATTCCGTGTGGAATGTCCGCCCTTTTTGCTGGATGCACTGGGACAGATACCCAATTACCAGAAGCTGCACCGTGCAGCATTTGCCCTGACGCCTGCGGCAACTTCGGAGCAATTCTGCCCGGAGGACGTGAATACAGCGCCGAAATTGCAGGATGTCTACGAGATCCTGCAGGAGGGCTTTCCCAATCTGCTGGAATATTCCCTGTGGCTGACGGATGTATCCCATCGCTGCCGCCACGGTATGAGCCGGGTGCTGACCTATAAGAACAGTTCCACCCTGACACTGATCTACGACTGGAAGGATTATGTTCTGGTGGGACAGGTGGCAACAAAGCGTGCCCAGCGCGGCAGTGGATACGCCCGGGATTTTCTCCGCTGGACAGCCGCACAGCTGGCACAGCAGGGGAAACAGGCAGTACTGTTCGCACTGGATGTACGCATCAGCTTTTACCGGGAGATCGGCTTTCAGGAGATCGCCTCGGAATATGTGCTGGAGCGACAGGATATCCAAAAAGAGGAACAAGAGAAAGGAGCACTGTGATCCATGGAGATACAGGAATTTTTCCCTCTGGACGACCGTCTGCTGGAAGCGGCGGAACAGGCAGAGGAACGCTGTCGGGATGACTTTGCGAAAATAGAAGAAAACGCCGCCTATAATGGGGCAAAGGTACTGGCAGCCTTTCAGAAGAGCCGTGTCAGTGAGCCGTGCTTTTACGGCACCACAGGCTATGGCTACGGCGATCAGGGCAGGGAAGTCCTCGATCAGGTGGTAGCCAATACATTCGGCACAGAGGATGCGCTGGTACGTCACAATTTCGTCTCCGGCACCCATGCCCTGAGCGTGGCACTCTTCGGTATCCTGCGTACCGGGGATAAGATGGTTTCCCTGACAGGACGTCCCTATGATACTCTGGAGGGCGTCATTGGTCTGACCGGAGATGAGAAAAGCGGTTCCCTGAAAAATTTCGGCGTGCAGTACGAGGAAGTACCTCTTCTGGCAGACGGTACACCGGATTATGACGCAGTACCCGAAGCAGTCCGTGGTGCAAAGGTGGCGTATATCCAGCGCTCCCGGGGGTATTCTCTCCGTCCGGCACTGACCACGCCCCAGATCGAACGTCTGGCAAAGCTGGTACGCAGTACGAACCCGGAGGCTGTCATTATGGTGGACAACTGCTACGGGGAATTTGTGGAGACACGTGAGCCGGTACAGGTGGGATGCGATCTCATGATCGGCTCCATGATCAAAAATGTGGGCGGCGGCATTGCACGTACCGGCGGTTATATTGCCGGGAAGAAAGAACTGGTGCAGCAGTGCGCCGAACGCCTCACCTGTATCGGTATGGGCAAGGAAGTGGGCTGTACACTGGATATGAACCGGGAGCTGTATCTGGGCTTTTTCCATGCCCCGGATACCACTGCAAGTGCCCTGAAAACAGCGGATTTTGCAGCGGCATTGTTCGGGCAGCTGGGCTTTTCCTGCTACCCCAAGGTGGGCGAGGCACGTGGTGATATTGTGGAAGCCATCCAGCTGGGGGATGAGGCACGTCTGACTGCATTCTGTCAGGGTATCCAGCAGGGATCGCCGGTAGATGCCTTTGTGGTACCCGAGGCGTGGGATATGCCAGGCTATACCAGCAAGGTCATTATGGCAGCAGGTGCATTCACCATGGGTGCGTCCATTGAGCTGTCCGCCGATGCTCCCATCCGGGAACCCTTTGCCGTCTGGATGCAGGGCGGCATTACCTACACCTCCGGCAAGATCGGCATCCTCCTTGCGGCACAGAAGCTTCTGGAACAAGGATTGATTTCCCTTTGATTGTGGTACATTCCTCGTAGGGAACGACCCCCGTGTCGTTCCGCCTCGTGTCGTTCTGTTTCGCCGGACATGGGGAATGATTCCACACCGTTTCGCCGAATATCCCCAATGTGACGGGGAA
>JBJFHO010000190.1:0-8900 GCA_051893675.1 Ruminococcus sp.
CCCTGCCAGGGCTACTCGCCCTGGACCTCGCCAGCTGTGCTCAGCTGGACCAGCATGATGAGCAACCATTTTGAAAATTGGTAAGAAACATTTCTGGTTATAACTATGCGCCTATAAGCAAAAAACCGCCGTTTCGAAAAACGACGGTTTTTGTTTTGCCTGAAAATAATTATTTTCCCGAGGGCACTGCGTACAGATTTGTCTCCCACGCCGGAATATACAACTGATGCCGGATATACAGGTCATAGCCCGGATTCAGCCGCCGGATGAGCAGCGGCAGGGAAAAGATGTCCTCGTTCCGATGGTAGAGCGACACCATAAGCTTCGGGGAAAAATGCGCAATGGTCTGGGATGCTCCCCAGAGCGCTTCCCGTTCGCAGCCCTCTACGTCCATTTTAATGATCGTAGCCGGCCTGCCCTGTAAAATACTGTCCACCGACCGTGCGTCGATCTCCTGCCCGAAAGCGGAGACAGCCGACTGGCGGCCTGCCTTTGTGGCAAAGGGCACCGTGGTATCCAGACACCACGCCACCGCATTGTAGGCGTAGACATAGTTCATGCCGTCCAGATACTTGCACAGCTTCTTGAAGTTCTTCCGGTCGGGTTCTACCGCATAAATGCGGATGTACTTGCCCCGGGTGTACTGGAGCACCTCCGCAATGGTATCGCCGTTGTAGGCACCCAGATCTACGTAGACCTCGTTGGGTGTCAGGCGGATGATCTTGCGGTAGATGTCCGATTTCGGCGTAGTGACATCCAGAAGATAACGGATGTTTCCGCTGATTTTAAAGTTGATGATATTGGCATAAACGGTTCGGGAATAATCGTCAGCCAGCATGTGGTAGACCTCTTCGATCTCCGCTGCGTGCTCTACGCAATATTCGTAGGTGAACAGCCCGCCGCCTGCCACCGGTACATCCGGTACGATCAGCGTGTGGCGCTGTCCGATCTCCACGATTTTGTCCACCAGAGACTGATAGCCGGCGGCAAATGCCAGAACAATGACAAAATCATCCACCTGTGCCTCGATCTCGGAAAGTTTCCGTACCTTATAGCCTGCAAAAGAATGGCCTCGTACAAACTCATCGCTTGCAAAAATGCCGGCAAGCGGAATGGACTTTTCCCGAAAGACACGCATAATCTTTTCTGCACCGTCGCCCATCCCGTAGATAAAGATCGGACGGGTTTCCGTCTGTAATTTTTCCCACGAGGACTGCTTCTCTGTGATAAAAGAAAGCATGTTCAGGACCTCCTTTTCTCTCTGTTTCTGTGCGGATTACAATACATTGTCATCGCAGTCGCACAGATCCGGCTGTATGCCTGCCGGTCCGACCATATCCCTGCCCCGGATACCGAACCGGTCACGCTGCTCATTGATGCAAGCTGTGATCAGGTCGGACACCTGACGTGGGTTTTTGATCGCATGGATCTCCTTTTCCGGGGTATCCACATCTTTGCTGTACAGAATGATACTGCCGCAGCCGAATATCCGCTGTAACAGCGGAAGCTTCATTTTTTTGTCGGTGATCCGGTAAATATCCAGCTCGTCCTCTGTCACTGTGAGAAAGCCCACACGTGTGATCAGCCGGGTGTCTGTGAGATAATACCGGGTAAAGGACAGCGGCAGCCCGAACAGCGTCCGTTTTTTGTCCGTCCAGATATATTCGATTCCGTCCTTTGATTTCGGCATTTCCGCCGCCCTCCCTTTTCAAAAGAATGTATCACGATACGAATCGTTTGTTTCCCTCATTGTATCTGAGGGAATGCGTAAATTATAACTGGATCTCGCCCTTGCCGCCCTGCATGGTGATCTTCTTGTCTGTGCCGGCAACGGATACAGTAAAGGTCTTGTCAGTTGCGCCGCTTTCGATGGTGATGGTATTGCCGCTGCGGGTAGCTGTCAGGGCCAGAACCGGCTTTGCATCTACATCATAAACCGTAGCAGAAGCGGACTTGCCGTCCTCCAGGTTGCAGATCATGAAGTCTGCGCCGTCCAGATAGTCATACTCGAACTGATTCTCGAATGCGCCGAAGGTTACGATGGAATTGGGCTTTGCCAGAACCGGCATTTCCATGAAAGTGCACTTCTTGGAGTAGTACTTTCCGCCTTCCATGGTCTCACCGGTGATGATGTCATACCACTTGCCTTCCGGCAGATAGAAGTCAGCTACGCCGTCCTCACGGAATACCGGAGCGCACAGCAGGTTGTCACCCAGCATATACTGCTGATCCAGATAGCGGCATGCGATATCGTCCGTGAAGTCCATGACCATAGGACGCATCATAGGCACACCGGTAGTGGAGGTCTGGATTGCCTGTGCGAACAGGTAGGGCATCAGCTTGCCCTTGAGCTTGGTGAAGAAGCGCAGGACATCGCAGGCTTCGTCGTCATAGTTCCACGGTACACGATAAGAGGTGGAGCCATGGAGACGGCTGTGAGTGGACATCAGGCCGAATGCACACCAACGCTTGTACACATCCGGAGAAGCTGTTGCCTCGAAGCCACCGATATCGTGGCTGAAGAAGCCAAAGCCGGAGGAGCACAGGGACAGACCGCCGCGGAGTGTTTCAGCCATAGAGGTATACTCTGCGGAGCAGTCGCCGCCCCAGTGTACCGGGAACTTCTGACCGCCGACGGTGGCACTTCTGGCAAACAGACAAGCCTGTCCCTTGCCATAGTATTCCTCCAGCACGCCGAATACGGTCTTGTTATACAGATAGGTGAAGTAGTTGTGCATATGGATGGGGTCTGCACCGTTGTAATATACAGCCTTTGTGGGGATTCTCTCACCGAAGTCTGTCTTGATGGCGGTTACGCCCATTTCGCAGAGCTTGCGCACGCCGGATGCGAACCATGCAGCTGCTTCCGGATTGGTGAAGTCCACGATAGCCATGCCCGGCTGCCACAGGTCAGTCTGGAAGACGCTGCCGTCCGGATTCTTGATGAAGTAGCCCTTTTCCAAGCCGATGTCA
This sequence comes from Ruminococcus sp., assembly GCA_051893675.1. Lineage (GTDB taxonomy): Bacteria > Bacillota > Clostridia > Oscillospirales > Ruminococcaceae > Ruminococcus_C. The sequence goes on from JBJFHO010000190.1 coordinate 2,974, forward strand.
AAGAGGCAGGACTTCTGGGAAATGTACGGATTGATCCAGCAGCAGATGCCCAGACCACGGTCTTTCAGACGCTTGATCATAGCAGGCGGATCCGGGAACTGGCTCAGATCCCACTCGAAGTCAGTCCACTGGTATTCCTTCATCCAGAAGCAGTCGAAGTGGAACATCTGGAGGGGGATATCACGCTCTGCCATGCCGTCGATAAAGGAAGTAACGGTTTCTTCATCATAGGTTGTGGTGAAGGAAGTGGAGAGCCACAGACCGAAGGTCTTTGCCGGCGGCAGTGCGGGTTTGCCGGTGAGATCGGTGTAGTTTTTCAGTACCTCGTGGAGATCAGCACCGCCGATGAAGAAGTACTCGATCTCCTCGCCGGGTACGGTAAAGGAAACCTTGTTAATGGTATCCGAAGCCACTTCAAAGGAAACCTTGTCTGCGGTGTTGACCAGTACGCCGTAGCCGTTGGAAGTGATATAGAACGGGATGCACTTATAGCTCTGCTCGGAGCAGGTGCCGCCGTCGGAGTTCCAGGACTCAACGGTCTGACCGTTTTTCACAAAGGGTGTAAACTTTTCGCCGAAGCCATAGACGCACTCGCCCACATCCAGAGTCAGCTGTTCCCGGATATAGGTATTGTGTGCATCCTGGGGATAGTTGAAGAAATCGTCATCTGTCTGGAGTGCCAGACGAGCGTCACGGTGGAACTTGTTTTCCTGGATATAGGAAGTGGAGCGATAGCCGGCACCAGTGATCCGCTTTCCGTCACGGAAGAAAGAAGCGTCCCAGCCGTTAGTGCCCTTTTTGATCTTCAGGGTAGTGCTGCCGGCAGTCATGGAGACGAAGCCCTCTTCCTCGTGGATCTCCGGCACATAATCCTCGGAGACATTCAGTTCGAACTGGGGCTTGTTTTTCAGGCTGCCCTTGTGGTGGCAGATGTGTACACGAATGACATCCGGGGCTACTGCGGTGTATGTGATCTCAAATGCCACGCCGCCCAGTGTCATTGCCCGATTCCAGATCACGCTGGATGTTGCAAATACCTTGATTGCATTTTTCGTTGTTGTGACATCGTATGCCTGTACTGCATAGGAAACGTCATAACCTCTCTGGTTTAACCAAAGGCCGTCAGAAAATTTCATGGAGTACCTCCTGCATTATAAAAAAATGTTTGTATCCCATGTGACATTTCCGGTGCACCGGTAGCTTGCCTGTGCCCGTACCATCTACATGTAAGCTCATTGTACCACATTTGTAACCGAAATGTCAATCTCTTTCGGGTAAATTGTGCCGTCTCGGGCGTGTATTTACAAAATTACCATAAATGTTGCACAATTTCATGATAGCGTTTTTGTGGCAATTCCCGATTTTTTTGCCTGCGGACAAGATCTGTCGAGCCCCTGCTTGTCGGGGTGAACTCGTTCGTCTGCGTTATTTTTATTTTAATGTATCATGCATATCGCAGGGACACGGTACGCAGTTTAAATCAAGCGTAGAGCGGGGGCTTGCTCCCGCCGCTTCTGAAGGAACGGACAGGAACCCGCTGTTGTATTCTGTAACACTTAGAAATGTTCCCTACCCGCTTTCAAAAAGGTTGCACAAGCCGCTGGTCCAGCTGAGCACAGCTGGCGCAGGTCCAGGGCTGCGCAAGCCCTGGTCGCCGCCCGCAGGCGGCGAAACACCCTGCGCCGTACTCCGGCGCGCGGAGAAAAGGGGTGAGAAAAGCGACAGCTTTTCGAGGGGAAAGCGGACAAGACCGCTTTCCCCTTGTAAACCTTTTTCAACAAGCGAAATTTTGAAAACGTCCCGGTGGGACGTTTTCAAGAAAATATAAAACAATGTTTCGCCAAAAATCCAGGCAAACCGCAACGGGCGACCAATGGTCGCCCCTACAATAATCCATATTTTAAAAAAATTGATTTCCGTGACATTTCAAAATAAGGACTTGCTTTTTTCGGCAGGATACGGTATAATAGAATGAATAGGAATTTGACTGTCAAACGGGAGGATTTAAGATGCCAAAATATGTATTTGTCACCGGCGGCGTTGTCTCCGGTCTCGGTAAGGGAATCACTGCTGCGTCTCTGGGACGTCTGCTCAAAGCACGGGGATATAAGGTCACTATCCAGAAGTTCGACCCCTATATCAACGTAGACCCCGGTACCATGAGCCCCTATCAGCACGGCGAAGTGTTCGTCACCGACGACGGCGCAGAGACGGATCTGGATCTGGGACACTATGAGCGTTTCATTGATGAGAACCTTTCCATCAACAACAATGTCACCACCGGCAAGATCTACTGGACTGTCCTGAATAAGGAACGCCGGGGCGACTATCTGGGCGGCACCGTTCAGGTAATTCCTCATATCACCAACGAGATCAAGGATCGTATCTATCGTGTGGGTAAGGAATCCAATGCAGACGTGGTCATCACAGAGATCGGCGGTACCGTGGGCGATATTGAGAGCACACCGTTCCTGGAAGCCATCCGCCAGTTTGTCACCGAAGTGGGCAGAGGCAATGCTATGTATATCCATGTCACCCTGGTGCCCTATATCGCCGGTTCCAACGAGCTGAAATCCAAGCCCACACAGCACTCCGTCAAGGAACTGCTGTCCATCGGCATCCAGCCCCACGTGGTAGTGTGCCGTACCGAACAGGAGATCCCGGAGGATATGGCACGGAAGATCAGCATGTTCTGTAATGTCCGGGAAGAGGATATTATTCAGAATATGACGGCGCCGTCCCTGTACGAAGTGCCCATGATGCTGGAAAACGAGGGATTGACCGACAGCGTCTGCCATCACCTGGGACTGGAAAACCGTACACCGGATCTCACCGACTGGATCGCTATGACCGAACGGCAGAAGCGTGCGGACAAGGATGTGACCATTGGTCTGGTGGGCAAGTATGTGGCACTCCAGGATGCCTATCTGTCTGTGGCAGAGGCACTCCATCACGGCGGTATCGTCAATGATGCACGGGTGAAGATCCTGTGGATCGACTCGGAAAAGATCACCCGGGAAAATGCAGGGGAAACCTTGAAAGACTGCGATGGTATTATCGTACCGGGCGGTTTCGGCGACCGTGGTATCGAGGGCATGATCGAAGCCATCCGCTATGCCCGTCTGAATCGGGTACCCATGTTCGGCATTTGTCTGGGTATGCAGATGGCAGTGGTGGAATTTGCACGGAATGTTGCCGGATTCCCGGATGCCAACTCCTCGGAGTTCGACCCGGAGGGTGCACATAGCGTCATCCATATCATGGAAGATCAGAAGAACGTTGAAAACAAGGGCGGCACCATGCGCCTGGGTCTGTATCCCTGCAAGCTCACGCCGGGTACGCTGGTACACGATATTTACCAGGAAGACCTGATTTATGAGCGCCACCGCCATCGGTTCGAATTCAATAACAATTTCCGTACACAGCTGACCGAAAAGGGCTTGCAGATTGCCGGCTTGTCTCCGGACGAGCGTCTGGTGGAGATCGTTTCTCTGGCAGATCATCCGTGGTTTATCGGCGTGCAGTTCCATCCGGAATTCAAGTCCCGCCCCAATAAGCCCCAGAAGCTGTTCGCTTCCTTTATCGGCGCAGCCCTGAAAAACCGGAACGGGAAATAAATTTTTGTTTGTTGGAATAATACTTCCACCGTCAAATCTACAATTTGCTAAAAGCGGTTGCTTTCAGCCTCCCCTGAAAGGGGAGGGGGACCATTGCGCAGCAATGGTGGAGGGGTTATTTCAACGATATATAGGCAAAAATTCTTCGTAAAGAGGTGATTCATATGAGCAAAATGTTGATCGTAGACGACGAAGAGAAGATTCGTGCTGTTGTCCGGGAATACGCCGAATTTGAGGATTTCGAAGTGACCGAAGCCCGGGACGGCATGGAGGCGGTGACGCTCTGCCGGGAAAATGACTATGATATTATCATTATGGATGTTATGATGCCCCGGCTGGACGGCTATTCCGCCTGCAAGGAAATCAAGAAGCAGAAGGATATCCCGGTGATCATGCTGTCTGCCCGAGGCGAGGAATATGACAAGCTCTTCGGCTTTGAGACCGGTATTGACGACTATGTGGTGAAGCCCTTTTCGCCCAGAGAGCTGATGGCACGTGTCCGGGCTGTGCTGGCACGGAGCCAGGCAGCAGCCCAGAGTCCTGCTGTACCCCAGCAGGAGCGGCAGGTCTACGGCGGTCTGGAAATCGACCTTGCCGGACGGGAGGTCTATGTGGACGGCGTGCGTGCTTCAATGACGCCAAAGGAATATGATCTGCTGTTTTATCTGGTGAAAAACAAGGGACTGGCACTCTCCAGAGACAAGCTTCTGGAAGAAGTGTGGGGATATGATTTCTTCGGGGACGACCGCACGGTGGATACGCATATCAAGATGCTGCGAGGCAGCCTTGGACCGTATCGCACCTATATCGTGACCTTGAGAGGAATGGGATATAAATTTGATCCGGAAAATGAATCCGCATCGGCTGCTCGATCGTAATCTGCGTATTGGCGTCAAGATCTGGCTGTTTTTCATGCTTTTTGTCTGTGTGGTCTTTCTGCTTATGTGGCTGTTTCAGGTAATTTTCCTGGAATGGTTCTATGAATCCATGAAGATTCGTGACACGGCAAAGGTGGCGCAGCAGCTTGTGTCAGACTATGGCACAAGCGAATTTGAGGACAACGCCGCAGATGTTGCCCTGCAAAACGAAATGTGCATTGAGATCCTGGACGCAAACGGCAGAGAGCTGTACTATAACTGTGTGTACGGCAAAAAATGTCTGCTCCACGGTCCGGGGAACGGCACGTTTTTCTACCTCATTGACCTTCAGAACAGCGACACTGGTACGATTTGTCGGCGTGTATTCAACGAAAATCTGCAAAATGAAATGCTGGTTTACGGTTGTACCATGTATCAGAAAAGCGGCAGAGTGGCAGGGTATCTTCTGCTGAACTCGCCTCTTGTGCCTGTGGAATCCACGGTTTCGATTTTGAAGCGGCAGACCATGCTCATTACCATTCTGCTGGTATTCTTCGGGTTCCTTATCTCTTTTTATACGGCGAACCACATCTCCACCCCCATTGTGCGCATTACGAAATCCGCCAAGCGGCTGGCGCACGGGGATTACAGTGTACGCTTTGAAGGCGGCGGCTATGCAGAAGTGGACGAGTTAGCGGAGACTCTGACCTATGCGGCGAAGGAACTATCCAAAACCGATGAAATGCAGCGGGATCTCATTGCCAATGTATCCCACGATCTGCGGACGCCGTTGACCATGCTGAAAGCTTATGCGGAGATGATACGGGATCTGTCGGGCAACAATCCTGTGAAGCGGGAACAGCATCTGAATATTATCATTGAAGAGACCGATCGGCTTTCTCTGCTGGTAAACGATATGCTGGATCTGTCCAAGCTGGAAAGCGGTACCCAGAAGCTGAATTATACCACCTTTGACATTGCCCAGTGCATGGAGGAAATCGTGCATCGTTATGAGGGAATTTCCGAGCGTATGGGTTATCATATTCAGTTTACACCGGGTGCAGCCTGTCTGGTGTGCTGTGACGAGAGCAAGATCAATCGTGTTATCGGAAATTTGATCAACAATGCCATTAACTACACTTCCAAAGAGGACAAGCAGGTGTTTGTGACGCAGAAAAATCTGCCGGGTTGTGTGCGGATCGAAGTGCGTGATACTGGCGATGGCATTGAGGAAGAGAAGATCAAGCTGATCTTTGATAAATATTACCGCTCTGAAAATCACAAACGGGAAGTGGTAGGAACTGGTCTGGGATTGTCGATTGTCAAGGCGATTTTGAAAATGCACGGCTATAATTACGGCGTGAATAGTAAGCTAGGCGAGGGATCTACGTTCTGGTTTGAAATCCGGGATATTGTCCGGGAGGGAGATACCGACGGGACGAAATAAAAAGGG
>JBJFHO010000191.1:0-1898 GCA_051893675.1 Ruminococcus sp.
CAGGATATCACCCCGGACACCGGCGGTATGGTCGGCAACTGGGTCGGTCTGGATAATTATAACTATGCATTTAATGTAGACCCGAACTATCGTCAGTACCTGATACAGGTGCTGAAAGACACCGCATGGAAAACACCGCTGATTCTGGTGTTCTCCCTGTTCGTGGCAGTTATTCTGAACCAGAAATTCAAGGGACGGACATTTGCCCGTGCCGTATTCTTCCTGCCCGTTATCATTGCCACCGGTCCGGTGTACAATATCATCAACGGCAACCTGCAAAGCACCGGCAACAGCGATGCAAGCCAGTTCTCCACCATGTTCTCCACAGATCTGCTGGGCGAGCTCATGGAATTCCTGGGCATCTACGGTATGTCGGACAGCATGCAGACTACCATTGAGACGGTTTCGGACAATATCTTCGGTATTGTGTGGAATTCCGGTATTCAGATCCTGATCTTCCTGGCAGCGCTCCAGAATATCCCTGTTTCCGCAAAGGAAGCAGCCCAGATGGAAGGTGCGACAGCGTGGGAATATTTCTGGAAGATCACCCTGCCCTATGTCAGCCCCATGATTCTGGCATGCTTTATCTTCACCATCATTGACTCCTTTACGGATCCCAACAACGTCGTTATGGGACGTATCCTGAATCTCCAGTCTGACTGGCAGTATGGACCGGCATCGGCGATGGCGTGGGTATACTTTGCCATTGTCCTGGCTGCCGTGGGCATCATAACCGCAATCATCAACAAATTCGTTTACTACGAAGTCGATTAAAGGAGGCGGCAACTATGGAAACAATCAAAGAAACACCGCTGGCGTCTCCCAAGGACGACGCACAGGTTGGAAACGGTATGAGCAAGCGGGAGGCACGGAAGATCCGGATGCAGAGCATGAACAAGTCCGAGATCGCCTATATGCGCCGCAAGCGTGTATTTGAAGCAGTCTGGCCCTTTTTCCGCTTCTTCATTCTGTTTGGTCTGTGCTTTGTCATCCTTTATCCGCTGATCTATATGCTCAGCTGTGCATTCCGTGACCCGGCAGATATGAGCGACCCGACGGTTATGTGGATTCCACGTCATTTGACGCTGGATGTTATCAAGGAAACCGCCGGCGTTATGGATATCTGGAATACATTGGGAACAACACTGCTCCTGAATGTAGGCTGTTCTCTGGTACAGGTGGCATCCTGCGCACTGGCAGGCTATGGCTTCGCCCGGTTCAAGTTCAAGGGCAAGGGTGTTCTCTTCGGTATCGTTGTCATGATGATTCTGGTGCCGTCGCAGATCATTGCCATCCCCCAGTATATGCTGTTCCGGCACTTCGGTCTCTTCGGGCTGGAAGTGAACCTCATTAACTCCAAGCTCTGTATGTACCTGCCGGCTGCTATGTGTAATGGTATCCGTGCCGGGCTGATGATCTTCATTTTCCGTCAGTTCTTCAAAGGTCTGCCCAAGGAACTGGAGGATGCGGCATATCTGGACGGCTGCGGCCCGCTCCGCACCTTTGTTCAGGTCATGATTCCCAATGCATCATCCTCGTTCCTGACCGTATTCCTGTTCTCCATCGTCTGGTACTGGAATGACTACTATGTCAGCTCCACGTTCTTCACCAAGAACCAGACCATTGCTCTGATGCTGAAAAACCTTAGCACACTGCTGTCCCAGCAGCTGTTCAACAATGCGGACGTCAGTCCCAGAGAACAGATCGTGTGGATGGAAGCAGGCTGTCTGATTTCGATTCTGCCGATTCTGATTATGTATGTGTTCCTCCAGAAGTATTTTACAGAAGGTATCGAACGTTCTGGTCTGGTTGGCTGACGACAGAAATTGTGGAAAACACAAAGAGGGGCTGTAAAAAAAGTCTCCAACAAAAAAGACTGCAATCTCGAAAAAAACGAG